>JAPSIC010000021.1 GCA_031179165.1 Brevibacterium sp. | reverse complement strand
TGCCCAGTTCGGGAACGGGGCCGGCCGCGATCCTCGGGCGGCTGAGTGTTCCCCCAGAGATCGTGCTGCTGGCCCGGGTCGGCGTGTCCATGAGTGAGACTTCCCACATCGAGGTGGGGCTGGGCCGCTCGCGCATCCTCGACCAGGTCGACCGGCTGCTCGAGACCACCCGCCGCGAGCACATCGACATCCTCGTCCTCGACGTCTTCGACGAGGTCGTCGAGAAGGAGGAGACCGCCTCGGCGCTGCACACGCTGCTGACCCTGGGCAAGATCCGCTACGTCGGGGTCTCCCACCACTCCGGCTGGCAGCTGGCCGAGATGCGGCACATGTCGGTGCCCATCTGCGCGGCCCTGAGCGAGTACTCCCTGCTCAACCGGGAGGCGGAGACCGACTTGATCCCCGCCGCCGACTACGCCGGGGTCGGCCTGATCGCCGGTGCCGGACTGGGCAGGGGAGTGCTGGCGGACAGGTACACCCGCGGCACCCCGCAGGACTCCCGGGTCGCGGGTGAGCTCTCGGACTACGTCGGCGCCTACCTCGACGACCGCTGCACACGGGTGATGGCGGGGGTGCGCAAGGCAGCGGCGGCGCTGGGAGTGAGCACCGTCGACATCGCGCTGGCGTTCAACCGCCATCGGGGAATCACCTCAACGCTGGTCTCGGCGAGGACGCCGGAGCAGCTGGCGACGCTGGCCTCCAGCGACGTCGTCCTCGAACCGGAGATCGCCGAGGTGCTCGACCAGATCTCCTGAGCCGACCAGGGTCGAATCCCCTCGGGTCGAAACCGCCCGGGACTAGTCCTCGTCGTCGACGACCTCGAAGTCGTCCTCGTCGTCCTCGGATTCCTCATCGTCGCGGGCGTCTTCGACGTCGTCGAAGAGCTCGAAGGGGGTGACCTCGTCGAAGGCTGTGTAGATGGCGTCTTCGTAGATCTCGAAAGCGTCCGCCAGAGCCATGTAGGCGGCTTCGACTCGGGTGTCTTGATCACCACTCCGGTGTGCGGATGCAGCGTAGTGCTCCCGCACTGCTTCGAGGAATGCGTCCAGGGCCTCACGAGGATCAGTGCTCATGGGTCAAATGTATCCCAGCCCGGTGCGACATGTAAGTGGTGGACCCGGTGCGGGATGTCGGCGGTGAACTAGGCTTGAGGCATGGCAGCTTTGTACGATCACCCCACCCCGGATCGCTTCGTCGTCGGCACGATCGGACTGCCGGGGGAGAGAACCTTCCTCCTGCAGGCGAAGTCCGAATCGACCCTGACCACAGTGGTCGTCGAGAAGGAGCAGGTGGAGATTCTCGCCGACCGGATCACCGAGCTCCTCGACATGGTGATGATCAAGGACCCCGCCGCCAGGGTGCCCCAGACCGCCGTGGACGCACGCATCGACAATGCCGGGCTCAACGTGCCCATCGACCCCGAGTTCCGGGTCGGGACCATGAGCCTGGGCTGGGACACGATCGCCCACGAGCTCGTCGTCGAGTGCTTCGAACTCACCGAGGAGGACGCCCAGGCCGGCACCTCCGCGGACCCCGACGACGACGAGGTCGAGCGTGAGGTGCTGCGTGTCGTGCTCGACGCGGCGGGCGCGCGCGAGTTCGCCCGCCGGGCCGAGCAGGTCGTCTCCGCCGGGCGCGGCGACTGCCCGTTCTGCTCGCTGCCGCTCGAGCCCGACGGCCACCTGTGCCCCCGCGCCAACGGGATCGCCCGCGCCTGATGCACGACGTGGTCGAGGACGTGCTGGCCACTGGTGCGTGCACGGTCATGGGGTCGATCCCGCGGGCGAGCAACGACACCCGGCTCGTCGTCGTCGAGCACGGCGACCGGTTCCTGCGGGCCGTCTACAAGCCGACCGCGGGCGAGCGCCCGCTGCGTGACTTCCCGGCGGGCAGCCTCGCCGGCCGGGAGGTCGCCGCCTACCGGCTCAGCGCTCACCTCGGCCTCGACGTCGTCCCACCCACCGTCGTGCGCACCGACCTGCCCGGCGGTCCCGGCTCCCTGCAGGCCTATGTCGAGGACGCCGGCGACGACGGCTCCATCTCGCTGACCGGCGTCGACGGGATCCCGCCGGGTCACGCCCCGATGTTCGCCCTGCGCACCCCCGATGACCGGGACCTCGTCCTCGCCCATGAGACCTCGGCGGCGCTGCGTCGGATCGCCTTCTTCGACCTGCTCGCCAACAACGCCGACCGGAAGGCCGGCCACATCATCCGCGGCAGCGTGCTGCCGGGGGTGGGGGAGCGGGGCGCACCGGTGCGCTCCTACGGGATCGACAACGGTCTGACCTTCCACCCCGAGGAGAAGCTGCGCACCGTGCTGTGGGGCTTCTCCGGCTCCTCCTTCGCCGAGGACGAGGTCGACGCCCTCGACACCGTCGCGGACATGGCGCCGCGGCTGCGCGACGAGCTCAGCGCCTGCCTGTCCGCGGCGGAGATCACACGCCTGCAGCGGCGGGCCGGGGAGTTCGCGGAATCGGGGTTCTGGCCCGAGCCCTCCGAGGACCGGATGATCATCCCCTGGCCGCCGATCTAGCACACCGGCGCCGATCCGCGGCGCCGCTCCCGCTCCGCGAAAATGCCGAAGCCGGGAGGTCTCGGTTAGGCTGGGGCCGTGAAGTCATGGTCCGAACCCCAACTCCCCCGAATCTCGCATCCCGGCACGGTGCCCACCGTCTTCGACACCGGCAGCCGGGGCCCCAGAACACTCAAGGGCAACGGCTCCACCGCCGGACTCTATGTCTGCGGGATCACCCCGTATGACGCGACCCATCTGGGACATGCCGCCACCTACGTCGCCTTCGATCTGCTCAACCGGGTCTGGCGCGACGCGGGCGTCGAGGTCGTCTACGTGCAGAACACGACCGACGTCGACGACCCGCTGCTGGAGAGGGCGAACGAACGCGGACTCGACTGGCGCGAACTCGCCGACGACCAGATCGACCTGTTCCGGGCCGATATGGAGGCCCTGCGCGTCCTCCCGCCCGACCATTACATCGGCGCGGTGGAATCCATTCCCCAGGTCGTGTCCGCCGTCGAGGAGCTCATCGCCTCCGGCGCCGCCTACGCACTCGACAACGGCGACGTCTACTACCGTGTCTCCACTCCCGTCCAGCCGCCCTTCGGCAGCGTCAGCCACGACGACCGGGCGACGATGCTGCGCCTCTTCGCCGAGCGCGGGGGAGACCCCGAGACACCGGGCAAGGAGGACCCGCTCGACGCGCTGCTGTGGCGTGCGAAGCGTGACGGCGAACCGTCCTGGGACGGGGCGAGCCTGGGCCGCGGCCGACCGGGCTGGCACATCGAATGCGCCGTCATCGCCGCCGACTACGTCGGACTCCCGCTCGACGTCCAGGGCGGCGGCAGCGACCTCGTGTTCCCGCACCACGAGATGGGCGCGGCCCACACCGCGGCGTGGAAGCGGACCCCGCTGGCGCGGACCTACATGCACACCGGGATGGTCGGCTACCAGGGCGAGAAGATGAGCAAGTCGAAGGGCAACCTGGTGCTGGTGTCGAAGCTGCGCGGGGCCGGCGTCGACCCGATGGCGATCCGGACGGTGCTGCTGAGCAACCACTACCGCAGCGACTGGAACTTCACCGACGAGCTCCTCACCACCGCCGAGGCCCGGCTGCGGGCATGGCGGCACGCGGCCAGATGCGAATCCGAATGCCGGGAGGGGCTGCGGGTCCACATCATCGGGCTCCTGCGTGAGGCCCTCGCCGACGACCTCGACGCCCCGCGGGCGCTGGGCATCCTCGACGAATGGGCCGATCACTACGCCGACACCCCGGTCCGCGACCACGGCCCCGTCAGCGGCGACCGGGTCGCCGACGCCGTCGACGCGCTGCTCGGCATCCGCCTGCTCGACTGACCGGCACGAGGCGCGCGGCCGAGGCCGTGCGCCTCTACTTCTCCCGGCCGCGCTTGCGCAGGTAGCGCTCGAACTCCGCCGCGATCGCGTCCCCGCTGGCCTCGGGCAGCTCCGTCGAGTCATTGAGCTGTTCGAGGCCTTTGACGAGTTCGCCCAGCTGCGGATTGAGGGCGACGAGCTCGTCGGCCCCGAGCTCCCAGGCCTGGCTCTCCTCCTCGAGCACCGGGATGTCGATCTCGAGGCCGGTGTGCCGTTCCACGGCCCGAGCGAGCGCCAGCTCCGCCTTCGGCGACGGCGAGTCCGTCAGGTAGTCGGGGACGCCGACCCAGAGGTTGACCGCCTGGATCCCGTGCCAGGCGCATTCGACTCCGAGGAGGCCGAGGATGCCGATCGGGCCGACGTAGCTGTTGATCTCGACGTGCAGATCCGCGGCGAGCCCCGGGTCCTCGGTGTTGGCCACGACGGGCAGGGGCCGGGTGTGCGGGACCTCGGCGTGGAGCCCGCCGAGCAGGACGACCGCGTCCCCGACCTCGATCCGGCTGATGATCAGGGCGAGGAACTCGCGCCACTTGAGCCCCGGCTCGTGCCCGTGGATGACGGTGACGGGGATCCCGTCATGGCTGCCCCGGTGCACCTCGATGCCGGGCCAGGCGATCTTCGCCCGCCCGGTGTCGTCGCGGACGATCTCGGGCTCGGAGAAGCGGAACTCGTAGAACCCGTCGGTGTCGAGGATCTCGCTCTCGTTCAGCTGCCACACGTCGATGAGGTCCTTGACCAGTGAACTGGCGGCTTCGGAGGCGTCGGCGTCCTGTCCTTCGAAGGCGACGAACACCAGTGAGTGCGACCCTGATGGGAGAAAAGTCATGCTTCAAGATTACGCTGGAATCATGACGAACCCTGCTGCGATCCTCTGGGATATGGACGGAACCCTTGTCGACACCGAACCGTACTGGATCGAGGCCGAGATCGAGCTGATGCGCGCTCACGGTCTCGACTGGACCGCGGAGCAGGGGCTGCAGTTCGTCGGCAACGACCTGCTCACCTCGGCGGGGATCCTCCGGGCCGCGGGACTCAACCTGCCGCTCGAGGTCATCGTCGAGAAGCTGCTGGACAAGGTCATCGACCGCGTCCGGGTCGCCGTGCCGTTTCGGCCCGGCGCCCTCGAGTTCCTCGCCCAGGCGCGTGCCGAGGACATCCCCTGCCTGCTCGTGACCATGTCCTACCGCAGTCTCGCCGAGGCGGTCGTGTCGGCCTGCCCGGCGGGCAGCTTCTCGGGCATCGTGGCCGGCGACGAGGTCAGCGCGGGCAAACCCGATCCGGAGCCCTACCTGAAGGCGGCGGCGATGCTCGGCCTCGACCCCGCCGACTGCGTCGCCCTCGAGGACTCGGTGCCGGGACTGACCAGCGCCGAGGCGGCGGGGACCATCGCCATCGGCATCCCGCACCTGGTCGAGCTCGAACCGCTGCCGGGACGCCACCTGTGGTCCGGCCTCGAGGGCCGGTCGATCGCCGACCTGCGCGAGCTCAGGTCCCGACTATCCGTGTGATCTCCGGGGTGTCGGGGGCGGTGTTGCCCCACGCCGGGCACAGCGGCTTGAAGCTGCACCAGCCGCACAGCGGCGACTTCCGCGGCCGCCACCGGTCGGACTCGGCGGCGGCGACGATGTCCTTCCAGATCGCGGCGATCTCGAACTCGGTGCGGTCGAGGTCGGCGGGGCTCGGATGCATCCTGACCACGCTGCGCGAGCCCAGATACATCAGCTGCAGGGTGTGGACCAGGTCGCCGGAGAGCCGGTACTCGACGAGGGCGTAGAAGCCCATCTGGAACTTCGCCTCCCGGCCGTACTGCGGCTTCGGCTGCTTGCCGGTCTTGTAGTCGACGAGACGCTTCTCCCCGCCGGGGGCGACGTCGACGCGATCGATGAAGCCGCGCAGCTCGAGTCCGTTCTCCAGCGTCGTCGACACGTACTTCTCCGTCTGGGCCGGTTCGAGGTGCTCGGGGTACTCGAGGGTGAAGTAGGACTGCAGCAGCGCGCGGGCGGTTGTGAAGAATGTCTCCTTCTCGGCCTCGTGGGCGAACAGCTCGAGCACGGTCGGGTCCTTCTCGAGGAGCTCTCCCCAGGCGGGCAGGAGGAGTTCGTCGGCGGCCGGCTGCGTCCGCTCCTCGGCCGGGAGCGTGAACAGCTTCTCGAGCACGGAGTGGACCAGCGTTCCTCGGAATGCGGCCAGGGAGGGCGGTTCCGGGAGCCTGTCGATGCTGCGGAGCCGGAACTTCAGCGGGCACTGCAGGAAGTCGTTCGCGCGGGAGGGTGAGAGACTGGTGAGCTCGGCCATGCACCCACTCTAACGAGTGGGACTGACACGGCGAGACGTGACGAAATGTCGTCTGTGACCACTGTTAGGCTGAGAGTTCCCGACCCCGAAACATGAGGACTTCCTTCGATGGCCGCGAAAAATCACCTGACCGGTGCCTCCTCGGGCTTGCGCCTGGGGACCGTTCTCGGCGCCCCGGTGATCCTGGCGTGGTCCTGGTTCCTGGCCGCGATCGTCATCACGATCCTGTTCGCCCCCTGGCTCAACTCGGTCCGGCCGGACCTGGGCATGTGGGCCTGGCTGGTCGCCTTCGCCTACGCTGTGCTGCTGTTCTTCTCCGTGTTCCTCCATGAGCTGGCCCACGGCGTGGCCGGGCAGTTCTACGGGCAGAAGGTCGCGGCCATCGAGCTCAACATCTGGGGCGGTTTCACCCGGTTCGAGCCGCAGGTCGACAACCCGCGCGACCGGGCCGCCCTGACCAGCTTCGTCATCTCCATCGTCGGACCGATCGTCAACATCGTCCTCGCCCTGCTCGGCTGGTGGGCGCTGAGCGCGGTCCCGCAGGCCTCGGTGGCGTGGCTGCTGCTCATCGCCGTCACCTTCGCCAACGTCGCCCTCGGTGCGATCAACCTGCTCCCGGGCATCCCGCTCGACGGCGGGTGGGCGCTGCAGGCGCTGATGTGGCGGCTGACCGGCTCGCAGTACCTCGGCACGATCGTCGCGAGCTGGGTCGGGCGGATCATCGCCGTCGGCTTCATCGGCTGGTCGGTGATCACGCCGCTGCTGGCCGGTGAGCGTCCCGATCCGCTGACCGTGGCCTGGATGTCGCTGATCGCGATCATGCTCTGGTTCTCCGCCGGGGACGCCGCCACGCACGCCAAGCGGGCCCGCAAGATGGAGACCTACGATCTGTCCCAGGTGATCCAGCCCGCGATCGCCGCGACCTGGGACGCGGACCTCGCCGACACCCTCGATTACGCGAATACGCTGGGCCATGCGAAGGAGCGCACGCTCATCGTCGTGCTCGATCAGAAGGGGCTGCCCTTCGGCCTCGTCGACCGCCATGCCGCGGCCGGGCGGCTGAGCGATTCCCTCGCGCAGGTTCCCGCCGGTGAGGTCGCCCGGCCCCTGGGCGGATGGATCGGGGTGCCCAAGGACATCACGGCACCGCACCTGCTCGAATCGCTCACCCACCGCCCGAAGGCCCAGTTCTGCCTCGTGATGGACGAGAACACGCTGGTCGGCGTCATCGACCTGCAGGAGTTCTTCGACGAGCTTCTCGCTGCCTGAACCGGTATTCTTAGGTCCCCCTTCCTCGGCGTAGAGTAGAGCCATCATGACCCAGCCAATCCAGATGCAATCCGACCGAGCGCTGAGCGCAGGGGAGAAGATCCAGCTCACCGACCCCAAGGGACGCATGCACACGATCGTGCTGGCTCCCGGGGAGGTGTTCCACACCCACAAGGGCCTGATCCCGCATGAGGACATCATCGGCCGCCCGGAGGGAATCGTGGTGACCAACACCGGCGGCGTCGACTTCCAGGTCTTCCGCCCCCTCTACGAGGACTTCGTCCTGTCGATGCCGCGCGGTGCCGCCGTCGTCTACCCCAAGGACGCCGGGCTCATCGTCACCCTCGGCGACATCTTCCCCGGCGCGAGGGTCGTCGAGGCCGGTGTCGGTTCCGGCGCCTTGTCGATCGCCCTGCTGCGGGCCGTGGGCCCGACGGGGCGCGTGCACTCCTTCGAGCTGCGCGAGGAGTTCGCGCACATCGCCGGCGGCAACATCGCCGACTTCTTCGACGGCCGGCCTCCGAACTGGGACGTCACCGTCGGTGATCTCGCCGATCAGCTGCCGCAGGCGCATCCCGACGGCACCGTCGACCGCATCGTCCTCGACATGCTCACCCCCTGGACCACCCTCGAGGCGGTGACCCGGGCGCTGACTCCCGGAGGCGTCGTCATCGCCTACGTCGCCACGGTCCCGCAGCTGTCGCGCTTCGTCGAGGCCCTGCGCGCCAGCGGCAGCTTCAGCGAGCCGCAGTCGATGGAGTCGATGGTCCGCGGCTGGCACGTCGACGGGCTGGCGGTGCGGCCCGACCACCGGATGATCGCCCACACCGGCTTCCTCGTCATCGCCCGCCGGATGGCGCCGGGCGTCGCGCCGCTGGAGAAGAAGAGACGACCGCAGGGCTCGGCCGCCTCCCCGGAGGACGTCGAGGCCTGGACCGGCCCCGAGGTGACCGAGGAGGCGGTCGGGACCAGGGTCGCGACCGGCAAGAAGCTGCGCCGCGTGATGCGTGAGGCAGGCAGGCGTTTGGACAGACAGTTCCCGACCTCGAAGGAGGACCAGTGACCGAGACGACGACCGAGGTCAAGAAGCTGCGCGAGGACACCGCCTCCCTGCGCCAGCAGCTGTTCAGCGCGGGCAAGCGGAACGAGGCCCTGTCGAAGACCCTGCGCACGGCCCGCGATGAGCTCAACCGGATCAAGGAGGAGGCGCGGCGGCTGACCGAGCCGCCGAACAACTGGGGCACCCTCATCGGCCTGACCGACACGGGCCTGGCCGCCGACGTCATCGTCGGCGGACGGCGGATGCGCGTCGCCGTCGGTCCCGAGGTCGAGCCCGCGGCACTGCGCGCCGGGGTCGACGTGCTCCTGTCCGAGGGCCTCGTCATCATCGGCACTGGTGACTTCCCGCCCGTGGGCGGGGTGGTCACGGTGCGCGAATTCGTCGACGACACCCGCATCCTCGTCGGCGCCCCGGGCGACGACGAGCAGGTCTACACCCTCGGCCAGGAGCTCATCGACGCGGGCGTGCGCGTCGGCGACGCGGTGGTCGTCGACACCCGGTCGCACTTCGCGCTGCAGATCGTCGAGAAGCCCGAGGTCTCCTCCCTCCTGCTCGAAGAGGTCCCCGACATCACCTACTCCGACATCGGCGGGCTGTCCGACCAGATCGGCCAGATCCAGGATGCCGTGGAGCTGCCCTTCGAACACCCTCAGCTCTACACCGAGCACGGGCTCAAACCGCCCAAGGGCATCCTCCTCTACGGTCCTCCCGGCTGCGGGAAGACGCTCATCGCCAAGGCCGTCGCCAACTCGCTGGCCGACCGCTCGGGCGCCGGGGCCGGCCGCAAGACCTACTTCCTCAACATCAAGGGCCCCGAGCTGCTCGACAAGTACGTCGGTGAGACCGAGCGGCAGCTGCGGATCATCTTCGCCCGGGCGCGGGAGAAGGCGTCGGCGGGCTTCCCCGTGGTCGTGTTCTTCGACGAGATGGAGTCGCTCTTCCGCACCCGTGGGACCGGGAAGTCCTCGGACGTGGAGACGACGATCGTGCCGCAGCTGCTGACCGAGATCGACGGGGTCGAGAAGCTCGACAACGTCATCGTCATCGGGGCCTCGAACCGCGAGGACCTCATCGACCCCGCGATCCTGCGCCCCGGCCGGCTCGACGTCAAGATCCGGATCGAACGGCCCGACGCGGCCGCCGCGAGCGACATCTTCGAGAAGTACATCACCGCGGACCTGCCCCTGCACCCGAGCGTGCTCGAGGGCCACGCCAGCCGCGCCGAGGCGGTCGCGGCTCTCATCGGCTACTGCGTCGAGAGGATGTACGCCCAGACCCCGGAGAACGAGTTCGTCGAGGTCACCTACGCCGACGGGTCGAAGGAGGTGCTGCACTTCTCGGACTTCGCCTCCGGCGCCATGATCCACAACATCGTCGACCGGGCGAAGAAGGGCGCGATCAAGACCCTCCTCGACTCGGGCGAGCGGGGTCTGCGGCGAGAGCACTTCGCCGCGGCCATCGCCGAGGAATTCAGCGAGCACGAGGACCTGCCGAACACGACGAACCCCGACGAATGGGCCCGGATCTCCGGGCGCAAGGGGGAGCGCGTCACCCACCTGCGGATGATGCACCTCGGCGCCGACCGCTGCCCGACGACCCTGCCCTACGAGTCCGAGCGCATCGCCGAGGTGTACCCGAACTCGGATCTGCTCTGAGCGCCGAGCACCGCGGCGGCCGGTGACTCAGCGCCCGGACCTCGTCAGCGCCGCCGCCACCACCCGCCACCCGACGAGGGTGATGAGGTTGAGGGCGGCGGCGACGACGATGAAGGCACCCGCGGTGCCCTGACCCGTCAGGGCCCGGATGACGAGGGCCGTGAGCACGGTGATCGCCCACACCGCTCCACCCGTGTGCAGGGGGGAGACGGGGCGGTCCCACACCGCCGCGAGCAGCCAGGCCAGGCCCAGTCCGGCCAGGAAAGGCCAGGCCGTGGACCACAGCCCGGCCGGGTCGAAGTTGTGAGAATGTGTGTAATGGCCGATGATCGCAAACAGGATCACCAGGATCAGGTCGACGGTCAGGGCGATCGGGAGATGAGATTTCTTCGCAGCCACGCCACGAGTCTAAACGCCAGGGGAGGCCCAGTTGTTCAGTGTGCACCGTGTGATGGGTTCGGAGACCGAGTTCGGGATCTCGCAGCCCGACAACCCGCACGCGAACCCGATGCGCGACTCCGCCCGGGTCATCGACGCGTATGCGGGACCGCGCGGACTCAAGTCCTCCCAGAGCTTCTGGGACTTCGCCACCGAATCCCCGCTGGCGGACGCGCGCGGGTTCCTGATGAACGTCGCCGACGCCGACATCTCCCAGCTCACCCATCTGCCGCAGGAGTCGGTGGAGGCCCAGTACCTCGCCAACGTCGTCACCGAGAACGGGGCCCGCTACTACGTCGACCACGCCCACCCCGAGTACTCCTCGCCCGAGGTTCTCACCCCGCGCGACCTCGTCACCTATGACCGGGCCGGGGACCTCGTGGCGCTGGCCTCGGTGCGGGCACTGGCGTCGTCGTCGGAACCGGTGAATCTGTACAAGAACAACACCGACTCCAAGGGCTCCTCCTACGGCGCGCATGAGAACTACCTCGTCGACCGCGGAGTCGACTTCGATCGTCTCGTCACCGGGCTGATCCCGTTCTTCGTCACCCGCCAGATCCTGTGCGGAGCCGGTCGGGTCGGGATCGGCCGCGAGGGGGAGGCAAAGGGCTACCAGATCTCGTCGCGGGCCGACTTCTTCGAAGCCGAGGTCGGGCTCGAGACGACCCTGCGCCGCCCCATCGTCAACACCCGCGACGAACCGCACGCCGATCCCGCGAAGTACCGCCGACTCCACGTCATCCTCGGCGATGCGACCCTGGCGGAGCCCGCCACCTTCGTGCGGTTCGGGTCGACGTCGCTGGTCCTCGGCCTGATCGAGGCGGGACTGGCGCCCGAGCTCGAGCTCGCCGACCCCCTGCAGTCGCTGTGGGACGTCAGCCATGACCTCACGCTCGGCGCGAAGCTGCCCCTGGCCGACGGGAGCTCGCGCACCGCTCTGGAGATCCAGGAGATCTACTGGGCCGCCTGCGCCGAGCACGCCGGAGGCGACGCCGACACGAGTGAGGTGCTGGCCGAATGGCGCCGGTTCCTCGACGGACTCGCAACCGAACCGCGGAGCCTGGCCGACTCGATCGACTGGGTGGCCAAATGGGTCCTCCTCGACGGCTACCGGCAGCGTGAGGGCATCGACTGGGACCACCCCAAACTCGCGCTCATCGACGTCCAGTACCACGATGTGCGGCCGGAGAAGGGGCTCTTCCACCGCCTTGAGAAGGCCGGGCGGATCCGCCGGATGACCACCGACGCGGAGGTCGACCGGGCCGTCGTGACCCCGCCCGAGGGCACCCGCGCCTACCTCCGCTCCCTGGCGGTGACCCGCTTCTCCGACTCCCTCGTCGCCGCCAGCTGGGACTCCCTCGTGCTCGACGCCGGCGAGTACGGAACGGTGCGGCTGCCCATGTCCGAACCGCTCAAGGGCAACCGGGAGCTGCTCGCGGAGAAGCTCGCCGACGTCCACACCGGTGAGGAGCTTCTCCGGGCGCTGGGAGTGACTAGACTTGAGCCAAACCGAGATGACGAGGTATGAGATGAGTTCCAACGAACAGATCCACAAGGACCACTCCGCCGGCGGCGGCGAGCCCCCGGCCGAACCCCCGACAGCCGTGTCCGCGCAGATCAGCACAGAGAACGTCGATTCGATCCTCGACGAGATCGACAGCGTCCTCGAGTCGAATGCCGAGGAGTTCGTCCGCAACTTCGTCCAGAAGGGCGGACAGTGAGATGGCAGGATTCCCTCCTGCCTTCCTCACCTCGACGAGCAACTCCTTCATCGAATTCGCCCGCACCGCCGCCCCCGAGGCGCTGCCGCGGATGACCGGGTCCGAACTGCACGGCCAGGTGCCGGAGGGCACCACGATCGTGTGCCTGAAGACGGCGAACGGGATCCTCATGGCCGGTGACCGCCGGGCCACGATCGGCAACGTCATCGCCTCGCATGCGATGGAGAAGGTCCACCCCGCCGACGACTCCTCGGTGATCGGGATCGCGGGCACCGCCGGAGTCGCCCTCGAGCTGATCCGCCTGTTCCAGCTCGAACTCGAGCACTACGAGAAGATCGAGGGCGCGCGGCTCTCGCTCGAGGGCAAGGCCAACCGGCTGGCCTCGATGCTGCGCGGCAGCCTGGGCCTGGCGATGCAGGGGCTGGCCGTCGTCCCGCTGTTCGCCGGCGTCGACGACTCCTCCCCGGGCGGGCAGATCTTCAGCTTCGACGTCACCGGCGGCAAGTACGAGGAGCACCGCTTCCACTCCATCGGCTCCGGGTCGGGCCCCGCCCGCGGGGCCCTGAAGAAGCTGTGGGAGCCCGGCCTCGACGCGGATGCCGCCGTCACCGTCGCCGTCGAGGCCCTGTTCGACGCCTCCGACGACGATTCGGCCACCGGCGGACCGGATTTCGTCCGGCGGATCGCGCCGACGATCTTCACCGTCGACTCCGTCGGCGGGGTGCAGGAGGTCGACCCCGGTCGGATCCTCGCCACCGCCGATGAGGTGGTCACGCGGCGGACCAGGAGGGCACAGGCATGAGTCAGGCACCGTTCTACGTCTCACCCGAGCAGCTGATGAAGGATCGGGCGGACTTCGCCCGCAAGGGCATCGCCCGCGGCCGGTCCGTCGTGGTCCTGCGCTACGCCGACGGCATCCTCTTCCTCGCCGAGAACCCGTCCCCGACCCTGCACAAGATCGCCGAGATCTACGACCGGATCGGATTCGCGGCGGTCGGGAAGTACAACGAGTTCGAGACCCTGCGCCAGGCCGGGGTGAGATACGCGGACCTGCGCGGCTACTCCTATCACCGCACCGACGTCACCGCCCGCGGGCTGACCAATGCCTACGCCCAGACCCTGGCCGGCGTCTTCACCACCGAATCGAAGCCGTTCGAGGTCGAGCTCGTCGTCGCCGAGCTCGGTGAGACCGGCGCCGGTGACCAGCTCTACCGACTCTCCTATGACGGATCCGTCATCGACGAGTCCGAGCACGTGGCCATCGGCGGGCAGGCGGAGGCGATCACGGCGACGCTGGCGGGCCTGAGGACATCCGAGCTGGACCTGCGCGCGGTCTTCAACCACGGTGTGCGGGCACTCGCGGAGGCGACGACGGGAGAGCTGCCCACGACCGATCTCGAGGCCGCGGTGCTCGACCGGACCGTGCCCGGCCACCGCACCTTCCGCCGCCTCTCCGACGCCGCCATGGCCGAGATGCGGGAGACCTGATGGCCCGCATCTACGGACTCGAGACCGAATACGGACTGGCCCACACCCCGGGAGACGACCGGCGCCGGATCGGGCCCGAGGAGATCGCCCGCTACCTGTTCCGGCCCGTCGTCGACTGGGGCCGGTCCTCGAACGTGTTCCTGCCCAACGGGTCCCGGCTCTACCTCGACGTCGGATCCCATCCCGAGTACGCGACCGCCGAATGCGACACCCTGACCGATCTCCTGACCCAGGACCGGGCGGGGGAGGCGCTGATGATCGACCTCCTCGAGCAGGCGCAGGCGAGCCTCGACGCCGAGGGGGTGGGCGGGCGCATCCACATGGTCAAGAACAACACGGACGCCGCCGGCAACTCCTACGGCTCCCACGAGAACTTCCTGATCCGGCGGACCCTCGACTTCAACCGGCTGACCTCAGTGCTGCTGCCGTTCCTCGTCTCCCGGCAGCTGCTCGTCGGGGCCGGAGCGATCATCCCGACGAAGTCCTCGTTCCATCCCGACGAGGAGGCCAGCGCGGAGGAGAAGATGTTCGGCCTCTCCGCCCGCTCGGACGTGATGTGGGAGGGCCTGTCGTCAGCCACGACCCGCTCCCGGCCGATCATCAACGCCCGCGACGAACCCCACGCGGACTCGGAGAAGTACCGGCGCCTGCACGTCATCGTCGGCGATTCCTCGATGTCGACGGCCACCTCGGCGCTGAAGATCGGGTCCGCGGTCCTCATCCTCGACCTCATCGAGCAGGGCGCGAGGATCCCCGAGCACGGACTGCGCCACCCCGTGCGCGACATCCGGCTCGTCGCCCGCGACCTCACCGGCTCGGTGCCCCTGGAGCGCACGGACGGGTCGACGATCTCACCCCTGCGGCTGCTCGCCGACTACCGCGACCGGGCCCAGGTCATCGTCGACTCCGGCGACCACAGCCTCGGCGACGACGGGATGGCCGGCTACGTCATCGACCTGTGGACGCGGATGCTCGAGAGCGTCGAATCCCAGGACTTCACCGCCGTCGACCGCGAGATCGACTGGGTGATGAAGAGGTCCCTCATCGACCGCGCCCTGGCCCGGGGGATCGAGGACATCGCCGACCCGCGCATCCACCGGCTCGACATCGCCTACCACGACATCACCCCCGCGACCGGGCTGTTCCCCAAGCTCGAGGCCGCGGGCCTGGCCAAGTGCCTCGTCCCCGCCGAGGCGGCCGAGCGCGCCAAGGACCGGGCGCCGGAGACCACCCGCGCCGCCATCCGCGGCGAGTTCGTGCGCGCCGCCCACGCGGCCCGTCGCGACTACACCGTCGACTGGGTGCACCTGCGCCTCAACGACGAATCCGGGCGGGCGGTGGCGCTGAAGGACCCCTTCGAATCCGCGCATCCGCAGGCCGCCGCCCTCATCGCCGGGCTCTGAGCGGCGGAGTCTGAGAGCCACTCTGAGAGCTCGCCGACGGCAGGAGCGGTAAGATCCTGCATTGGTCCACACATGAAGTGAGAAAGGAACCACGTGCGCACTCAAGTGCTCAGTGCCATCGCCGCCGCCGTGCTGCTGCTGTCGGCCTGCGGCGAGACCGATTCGGACGACTCGGCTCCCAGCGCCCCACCTTCGGTCTCCGCCGAGGATGCGAAGTCGACCAGCCTCTCCGACATCACCGTCGCGGGCGAGTTCGGGCAGAAGCCGACGGTGTCCTTCGCCTCCCCGCTCGTCGTCGACGGGAGCGAGAGCACGATCATCTCGGAAGGCGACGGAGCCAAGATCGCCGCGGGCGAGCAGGTCACGGCGCAGATGACGCTGGTGTCGGGAACCACCGGTGAGGTCGTCGAGTCCAGCTACGACGCGCAAGCGCCGGCCGGGTTCCCGATGGACAGCGCACAGATCTCCCAGGACCTCTACGACGCCCTCATCGACGTGCCCGTCGGCTCGCGGGTCCTCATGTCCCTCAACGGCGCCGCCCAGCAGGGACAGCCGGAGCAGACCCTCGTCTACGTCATCGACGTGGAGAAGACGACGAAGCCCCTGACCCGCGCCGAGGGTGCGAAGGCCGACCAGTCGGGCAACCCGGTCACGGTGACCTGGGCGGACAACGGCGAACCCGCGATCTCCGCGCCGCAGGGGGAGCCGCCGGCCGAGCTGGAGTCCTACACGACGATCGAGGGCGAGGGCCCCGAGGTCAAGGAGGGCCAGAGCGTGGCCGTCCACTACTCGGGCTGGCTGTGGGACGACACCTCGAAGTACTTCGACTCGAGCTGGCAGGAAGGACGCGGACCCTTCGCGGTCGATCCGGTCGGCCAGGCCCAGGTCATCGACGGCTGGAACGAAGGGCTCGTCGGGCAGAAGGTCGGCAGCCAGGTCGTCCTCGTCATACCCCCGGACAAGGGCTACGGCGAGCAGGGCAGCCCGCCGAACATCCCCGGCAACGCCACTCTCATCTTCGTCGTCGACATCCTCTCGGCCCAGGGCTGAGAGCCAACCACAAGGAGGAGCACAATGAGCAAGCAGAAGCCGGAGGTCGAGTTCCCCGGCCAGGCCCCGACCGAACTGATCATCACCGATGACATCATCGGGGAGGGCCCCGAAGCCGGTCCCGGCGACACGGTGGCCGTCCACTACGTGGGCGTGGCCCATTCGACCGGCGAGGAGTTCGACGCCTCCTACAATCGCGGCACCCCGCTCGAGTTCCGGCTCGGCTCCGGGATGGTCATCGCCGGCTGGGACCAGGGCATCCAGGGCATGAAGGTCGGTGGGCGGCGCACGCTGCAGATCCCGCCGCACCTGGCCTACGGCGATCAGGGCGCCGGCGGCGTCATCAAACCCGGTGAGAGCCTAATCTTCGTCTGCGACCTGGAGAACGTGCGTTAGAGCGAGACGACCCTCAGGCCGCGCCCGCCAGACGCTGCGCGACCATTCTGCCCGCCGCGGCGGCAGCCAGGAAGGCTGCCGCATCGGCGGGCAGTCCGCGTCCCATCGTCGACAGACCCACCGGGCACTCCTTGAGCGCCGACCACAGTCCGCCCAGGTCGACGTCGACGAGCTCATGCATGCCGAGGAGTCCGAGCTGGTCGGCGGTGACCTCGGCCAGGCCGTTGGGATCGGAGTCCATCTGGGCGAGCTCCGCCTCGACGAGGGTGGAGAAGTCGGGGACGGGAACCCTGACCCCGGGGCGGGCGACCTCCGCCAGGCAGGTCAGGGAATGGTGGGAGATGCCGAAATGACGCCCGCGGGCATCGGCGTTCGACATCCGCAGGACGCCGACCGGCACACCCCCGAGCAGGGCGGCGGCATTGAGGTGCTCGCCGACGACGAGACCCGAATAGCCGTACTTCGTGCCGGTGCCGAGGTTCCCCGGACCCTGGGTGACGACGGCGACATCGGCGCCCATGACGTGCCGGGCGGCCAGCAGTCCGGTGTGGATCGTCACGGCCTCGAGGTCCCCGCCCCAGGATTGGCCGGTGCTGACGCAGCCCGCCACCCAGCCGGCCTCCTTGAGCCCGGCCAGGGCGCGCGAGAACGGAGCCGGCAGCGCCGCCCCGTCGCTGAGGACATAGGCGACCCTGAGCTCGGGGTTCTCGGCCCGGATCCCGGCGACGACTGCCGGCAGCGCGGAGTGCAGATCCGCCACCAGCACCGGCATCGCATCGAGGGACTCTGCCGTCGCCAGCGTGGCATGGTGCTCCGACTCCTGGTCGTCGACTCCGAGCACCATCGTCTGCAGCGGCGAGTACCGGTCCTTGACGAGGTGCCCGGGGCCGGGCGGGGGATCGGCGGGCAGGGCCTCGGGCAGGGCGACGACGAGCCCGAACCCACCGGTGCCCAGCCGCTTGGCCAGGGCGGAGACGTTGAGCAGAGCGACATCGCCGACCTGCGGGTCGCCCACGGCCTCGGTGTAGGCGACCGCCCTGATCGCCACGATGTCGGTCCCCGGCAGCGGCCGCTCGAGCTCGGCCTCGACCTCGGTGTAGCCGGGCCGCCTGGAGCGGATCGCGGTCACGATTCCCTTGCGCCAATGGATCATGGTCCCAAGACTATCGCCGGTCTGCGCTACGGTGGAATCGTGAACACTCCTCGCCCCAGCAGACAGAGACAGCAGACGGAACGTCTGATGAACCTGCTCATCGCCCTGCGCGCCGCCCACGGGTGGGTCTCCCGGCGGACCCTGATGCGGGTCATCGAGGGCTATGCGGGGCTCGACGAGACCGCCTTCGACCGGAAGTTCTCCCGCGACAAGGAGCTGCTGCGCCAGATGGGCATCTCGATCGCCACCCGCGCCGAACACGACGCCTACGGCGACGAGGGGGAGACCGGCTATCGGATCTCCACCGACGACTACGCGATGGGCGACGTCGACCTCACCCCCGCGGAGGCCGCGGCCGTGGCCGTGGCCGCCCAGTTCTGGTCGAACACGGAGCTCGGGGAGAGCGTGGGCCAGGCGCTGACGAAGCTGCGGGCGCTGGGCGTCGACCTCGTCGAGGCACCCGGCCAGGTCGGCGAGCACCACGTCATGGCCTCGAGCCGGCTCTCGAGCGCGAACTTCGCCACCGCCCTGCGCCACATCAACGCGCGGGAGGCGATCGGCTTCAAGTACCACAAACCGGGGCAGCAGCCGCGCCAGGTCCGGCTCGAACCCTACGCCTTGCTCAGCCGCGGCGACCGGGTCTACCTCATCGGCCACGACCTCGACCGGCAGGCCCAGCGCACCTTCCGGCTGAGCCGGATCGAGGGCAGGCCGTCCAAGCTCGCCGGCCGGGAGCCCGGGGACTACGCGATCCCCGCGGACTTCGCAGCGCACCTGACCCTGAGTTCGAGCTCCGAGATGGCCGCCGTCGGCGAGGCCCGGCTGCGCCTGAGCGCTCACCGTGCCGATCCGCTCCGCCGGCGGCAGGTGCGCACCGAGGACGACTGCATCGTCATCGAGTACAGCGACGCCGCGGCCCTGGCCGCGGAGATCGTCAGCTACGGCAGCGCCGTCGAGGTGGTCGGTCCCGAGGAGCTGAGTCAGGCCGTCGAGGCGCGCCGGACCACGATCGTCAAGTCCCTCAACCGGTTGGGAGGTCGCGATGTCCTCAGCGCGTGAACGCCTGACCCGGCTGCTCAGCCTGGTGCCCTATCTCGACGCCCACCCGGGCGCCGACCTGCAGGAGACGGCCGACTACTTCGGCGTCGACGCCGAGACCCTCATCGACGACCTGCAGCTGCTCTTCGTCACCGGCCGGCCCGGGCACATGCCCGATGACCTCATCGACGCCTCCTGGGAGGGCGGCAAGATCTACATCTCCAACGCCGAGGAGGTGTCGGTGCCCGTGCGCCTGAGCGCGGAGGAGGCCGGAGTCCTGGTGCTCGCCCTCGACCTCATCGAGCTGACCCCGGGACTCGACACCGAGGCGGTGCGGACGGCGGCGGGCAAGCTGCGGCAGGCGGCGGGGGAGAACCTGCACACCCCCGTCGAGGTCGCACCGCTGCCCGCCGACGCGGAGCTGATGGAGTTCCTCCGCTCCGCGATCGCCGCCGAGTCCGCCGTCGGCATCGACTACTACGTCGCCTCCCGCGACGAGCTGACCTCCCGGGTCATCGCCCCGCATCGGCTGGTTCCCGGCGCCGACTGGTACCTCGACGCCTGGTGCTACGAGGTGCAGGCCCCGCGCCGGTTCGCGCTGAGCAAGATCCGGTCCTGGCGGCCCGCGGCGCACCCGCCGCTCATCACCGCCTCGGCGCAGTCGACCAGCCGCGAGGTGACGATGCGGCTGTCCGCGGCCGGGGCGTGGCTGGCGGACGAACTCGAGCTGCTCGAGCGTGAATACTCGGCGAACGGCGATGGAAGCGTGCGGATCAGGATGGTCGTCCATTCGGTCGACTGGCTGAGCCGTTTCCTGCTCTGCCACGCCGATGTCGTCGAGGAGATCGACGACATGGAGGCCGTGGCCGCGGCCCTGACACGCCTCGAGGATGAAAGGCACAGCCGCACGGCGTAGAATCGTCAGTGCCCGTTCTACCTAAGGAGCCGCCCCCATGGGACATGTCAGCCTGCCCCACATTCTCATCGTCATCGCCGTCATCGTCCTCATCTTCGGGGCCCCGAAGCTGCCGATGCTCGCCCGCAGCCTGGGCCAGTCCCTGAAGATCTTCAAGTCCGAGGTCAAGGACCTGCGCGACGACGACCCCAAGACCACGGAACCGGGCGAACTCGGCACCGGTGCCAGCGACTCCCCGGCCACTGGGCCCGACACGGCGGGAGCCAAGCGCAGCACCGATGAGAAGCAGGATCCGCAGACGCACGGGAAGTGAAGGAGCACAGCGACCGGAAACCGTTCTCGGCAGACAGGAAGAAGAACCCCGAGAAGAAGATGCCCGTGCTCGGGCATCTCATCGAACTGCGCAACCGGGTCCTCATCTCGGTGCTGGCGATCGTCCTCGGCGCCGTCGTCGGTTGGTTCCTCTACGACCCCGTCCTCGACATCCTGCAGGAGCCGGTGCGGACCATCAATGACTCCACCGGGCGCAACGCCCAGATCAACTTCGCCGGGGTCGCCTCGCCGTTCGACATGAAGATCAAGCTCTCGTTCTTCATCGGCATCTTCATCTCCTGCCCGGTGTGGCTCTACGAAGTCTGGGCATTCGTGATGCCGGGTCTGACGAAGAAGGAGAAGCGCTACTCGGTCGGATTCCTGGCCGCGGCGATCCCGCTGTTCCTCGCCGGGTCGACCATGGCCTTCTTCGCCCTGCCGAACGCCGTCAAAGCGCTCACCTCCTTCACCCCCGAGGGCGCGGCCAACATCATCCCGGCCCAGGACTACCTGACGTTCGTGATGATCATCATCGTCGTGTTCGGGCTGGCGTTCGTGCTCCCGGTGCTGATGGTGGGCCTGAACATGATGGGCATCCTGTCGGCGACGACGATCCGGAAGTCGTGGCGGGTGATCGTGCTCATCGTCTTCGTGTTCGCCGCCGTCGCCACCCCCACCCCGGACGCGATGTCGATGTTCTTCCTCGTCATCCCCATGCTCACGCTGTTCGCCCTGGCCTGGGGTGTGTGCGTGCTGGTCGACCGGAGACGGAAGAAGAAGCTCATCGCCCAGGGACTCTGGGTCGACGAGACCGAACTCGAAGAACTGGACGACAATGACTGAATTCCTGAGCCCGTCCGCGGCCTACGCCCGATACCGGGCTGATGCCGACGAGGCCGCGACCCCGCTGGGCGCCTTCCGGGCCCGGGTGGACTTCGACCTCGACGACTTCCAGCTCGAGGCCTGCCGGGAACTGCAGGAGGGCAAGGACGTCCTCGTCACCGCCCCGACCGGGGCGGGCAAGACCCTGATCGCGGAGTTCGCGGTCGAACTCGCGATGGCCGAGGGCCGGCGGGTGTTCTACACCACCCCGATCAAGGCCCTGAGCAACCAGAAGTTCAACGACCTCATGGCCGTCCACGGTGAGGACGCGGTCGGGCTGCTGACCGGGGACACGACGATCCGCCGCGACGCCCCGATCATCGTCATGACCACCGAGGTCCTGCGCAACATGCTCTACAACGACCTGTCCGGGCTGCACGACCTCGGGTTCGTCGTCCTCGACGAGGTCCACTACCTGGCCGACCGGTTCCGCGGGCCGGTGTGGGAGGAGGTCATCATCCACCTGCCCGACCGGGTGCAGATGGTGTCCCTGTCGGCCACCGTGTCCAATGTCGAGGAGTTCGGCGCCTGGCTGCGGGAGGTGCGCGGTCCGACCACCGTCATCTCCACCGACCACCGGCCGGTCCCGCTCGTCAACCATGTGCTCGTCGGGCACCGGATGTACGACCTGTTCACTCATCACGATTCCGAGCGCATCGACCCCGCTCTCGGGCACGCCACCCGCACCTACGGCGGACCCCGGTCGAAGCGCGAACGCGGGATGCGGGCCCGCTTCCGCCGGCCCAGCCGCACCCAGGTCGTGGCGGCCCTGGCCGAATCGGGGATGCTGCCGGCGATCATGTTCATCTTCTCCCGCAACGGCTGCGACGAGGCGGTCGAGCAGTACCTCGCCGGCGGCGCCGACCTCAACTCCCGGGAGGAGAAGGTCATCGTCAACCGTCGGCTCGAGGAGCTGCGCTACGAACTCTCCGACGAGGACCTCGGCATCCTCGGCTTCCACTCCTTCCGCGAGGGACTCCTGCTCGGGGTCGCCGCCCACCACGCCGGGATGATCCCGCAGTTCAAGGAGCTCGTCGAGGAGCTGTTCTCGGCCGGGATCATCAAGGTCGTCTTCGCGACCGAGACGCTGGCCCTGGGCATCAACATGCCGGCCCGGACGGTGGTGCTGGAGAAGCTCGTCAAGTTCAACGGCGAAGCCCACGTCTCGATCACCCCGGGGGAGTACACGCAGCTGACCGGGCGGGCCGGGCGCCGCGGGATCGACCGGATCGGCCACGCCGTCGTCGTCTGGCATCCGAGCTTCGAGGTCAGCGAGCTCGCCGCTCTCGCCTCGAACCGGTCCTACGCGCTCAACTCCGCCTTCGGGCCCACCTACAACATGACGGCCAACCTGCTCTCCCGGATGAGCTCGGACGAGGCCGCGAAGGTCCTCGAGACCTCCTTCGCCCAGTTCCAGGCGGACAAGGCCGTCGTCGGCCTGGCCCGGAAGGTGCGCAAGAACGAGACGACCATCGCCGCCTACGAGAAGTCGATGCAGTGCGAGCTCGGCGATTTCGGCGAGTACGCCTCCCTGCGGCAGCAGATCTCCGAGGCCCAGAAGCAGGAGACCAGGACCCGGTCGCGCAACCGGCAGCGGGAGGTCGTCGAATCGCTGACCGCCCTGCGGGTCGGCGACGTCGTCACCCTGCCGACCCGTCGGGTCGAGGGCACCGCCGTGATCATCGCCCCGATGAGCAGCCGCGACGGGGTGTCCAGACTGCCGACCGTGCTCACGGAGACCGGCAAGGTGTGGCATCTGCGTCCGCACGAGGTGACCGAGCCGGTGGCCTCGATGGGCCGGGTCCGGGTGCCGAAGAAGTTCAACCACCGGCAGGCCGGCGACCGGCGGCAGCTGCTGGCCATCCTCGCCGAGGCCAAGGCCGAGGGCAAGGTCGACTGGCATGCGCACTGGGAGAGTCCGGAGGAGCGCTCCGGCGACGGCCGGAAGGTCTCCGAGCTGACCGCACGACTGCGCGCCCATCCCTGCCATGACTGCCCCGACCGGGAGATCCACGCCCGGTGGGCCAACCGCGCGGCGAAGCTGGTCAAGGAGAACAGCTCCCTGATCTCGCGCATCGAGGGGCGGACCACGTCGATCGCGCTCGTGTTCGAGCGCGTCCAGGACGTGCTGAGGATCCTCGGCTTCCTGCCCGACGACTCCGCCATGCTGCGCCGCATCTACGGCGAGCGGGATCTGCTCGTCGCCCTCACGGTCAGGGACGGCCTCTGGGACTCGCTCGTCGAACCCGAACTCGCCGCCTTCTCCTCATGCTTCGTCTTCCAGTCCCGGGGCGGGGACCCCATCCGCCCGGAACGGGCCCCCAGCCGGGACCTCAAGGTGGTCGGCGACGAGGCCGTGGCGATGTGGCGGCGGCTGTTCCTGCTCGAGGAGCAGCATGCCCTGCCGACGACTCCGGAGCCCGATCGGGGACTGTTCAAACCGATGTACCGCTGGACCGAGGGCAAGAACCTGTCCGAGTCCCTGCGCGGCACCGACATCGCCGCCGGCGACTTCGTCCGCTGGGCGAAGCAGAGCCTCGACCTCCTCGGTCAGATCGCCGAGGTGGTCGAACCCGAGACCGCGGTCCGGATCCGCCGCACCATCGACGCCATCCGCCGAGGAGTCGTCGCCGACTGATCACCCGGCGTCCGGGTCAGCGCCTGATCTTCTTGACGATGTTCTCGATGTCCGAGCCGAACGCGCTCTCCGTCGTCAGGTAGGTCCAGGTCGACGACGGGCGTTTGAGGCCGTGCGAGGCGAGATCGATCCCGGAGTCGGTGAACTCGGCGTCCTCGACCGTCTGCGCGGAATCGTCGATGACGTCGGCCCAGAACGAGGAGAACACGCGGATCGACTCCGTGTTGAAGGCCTCGTGCGGCTTCTCCCGCGCGAAGGTCCGCAGGTGGATGCCCTCGCGCAGGTCGTTGAGGAAGGCCAGGTGGTCGACCCAGCGGGCGTCGAGGTGGAAGAGCATGACCTCGACCAGTGTCCGGTCGACGAGTTCCGCCGGGTGGTGCTCGGCGAGCTCGCGAGCCACCTCGCCGAGGCGGTCCTTGAGCTCGTCGACCCCGTCGCCCTCGGTGCGCAGCTGCCGGCGGCGCTCGAGCACGAGTTCGCGCTGCTTGGCCATGAGCTCGTAGAATTTCCAGGTGTCGCGGTGCAGGGCGGTGTTCTGCCCCTCGGCGATCCGCTGGGCGTGCTCGACCAGCTGCAGGGCGCGTTTCGACTCGATCCGCCCGGTCTCGTCGCCTTCCGAGACGAACCGCTGGATCTCGGGCACCCGGGTGAGGAGTTCGTCCTCGAGACTGGTGAAGAACACCGAGGTGCCCGGGTCGCCCTGCCGGCCGGCGCGCCCGCGCAGCTGATCGTCGAGACGCGACGACAGGTAGCGGCCGGCGCCGATGACGAGCAGCCCGCCCGCCTCCGCGACGTCCTCGCCGGCGAGGCGGATGTCGGTGCCGCGGCCCGCCATCTGCGTGGACACGGTGACGGCGCCCGGCCGACCGGCCGCGGCGATGATCTCCGCCTCGGCCGAATCGTCCTTGGCGTTGAGGACGCTGACGTCGATGCCCTTGTCGATCAGGCGGGCGGCCAGGGACTCGCTCTCGGCCACCGACGAGGTGCCGATGAGCACCGGCCGGCCCTTGCCATGGTTGTCGATGACCTCTTCGACGATCGCCCGCTCCTTCGACTCCTGGTACGTGTAGAGCCGGTCGGGTTCGTCGACGCGGATCACCGGCAGATGCGTGTCGACGGGCACGATCTCGAGGTCGTAGAACTCCCGCAGGTCGTCGCCGACGGCCAGCGCCGTGCCGGTCATCCCGCACACCGTCGTGTAGCCGTGGATGAGCTCCTCGACGGTCATCTGGTCGAGGATCTCCCCGCTCTCGGTCGTCGTCACCTTCTCCTTCGCCTCGACGGCGGCCTGCAGCCCGTCCGGCCAGCGCTGGAGTTCGGCGACCCTCCCGCGGGAGGCGGAGATGAGCTTGATCCGACCGTCGACGACGAGATAGTCGACATCGCGTTTGACCAGGGTCTTGGCGTAGAGGGCGAGGTTGACGGCGGCCAGGGTGCTCGAGTCCTCGCCGTAGAGGTCGACGTCGAGCTCGGCCTCGACCCTGGTGATCCCGGCGTCGGTCAGGGAGACCGCCCGGTGGTCGGGGCTGATCTCGTAGTCGAGGCCCGGGGTCAGGGTCTCGACCAGGGCCGCGATCTTCTCATCGGCGTCCTCGATGCTCGCCGAACCGGCGAGGACGAGGGGGACGCGGGCCTCGTCGATGAGCACCGAATCGGCCTCGTCGACGATGACGACGTCGCGCTCGGGAACCCTGACCTGGGCGTCGTCGGTGATGAACCGGTCCCGGAGGACGTCGAATCCGACCTCGGTGACCGAGGCGTAGAGGACCTCCGCGCGGTAGGCCGCACGCCGTTCCTCATCGCTCATCGCCGCGGAGATCGAGGCCGAGCTCACACCCATCAGGTCGAACACCGGCTTCATCCAGGTCCGGTCGCGGACCGCGAGGTAGTCGTTGACGCTGACCACATGCACCCGGCGCCCCTGCAGCGCGTAGCCGGCCGCGGCCAGGGCTCCGACGAGGGTCTTGCCCTCACCGGTGGCCATCTGCACGACATGGGCCTGGAGGAGGCCGATGAGACCCTTGAGCTGCGTGTCATAGGCGCGTTCGTCGAGGGCGCGGTCGGAGACCTCACGCGCCAGGGCGCAGAAGCGGATGAGGTTGTCCTTCTCGGCCCCGGAGGTGAAGATCTCTCCCGCCGCCTCGCGCAGCTGCCTGTCGTCGCGGTGGGCGAACTCGCGCGCGGCGGCGTCCATGTCGTCCGCGGCGCGGTCGAACCAGCCGGTGGTCTTGTCGGCCTGGGCGCCCGGGCGGTTGAGCAGGCGAGAGAGGAATCCCATTGTCGTCCTTCAGAGGTTGTGATGGTCGGTGTCGATTCTAACGTCCACGGCCATCGGCCAGGACGCGTCGACGACCGCGAGCGGGTCGCGATTGCGCCGCAGCCAGGACTGGAGATCCTCGGCCTGGGCGCGCTTCCACGTGCCCTGGGCGGCCATGATCTCGGTGCCCGTCAGCCCGGCGATGTCGGCGGAGCTCAAGGCCAGGGCGCGGGCGATCTCGAGGGCCGCCAAGGCGTCGGCGGCGGCGTCGTGGGCGTCGAGCAGGGCCACGTTCCAGCGGATCGCGGTCTGGGTCAGGGTGCGCTTGCCGCGCCGCCGCGGTTCGACCTGACGGTCGAGGACATAGGTGTCGACGACGGCCGGGAGGACGGCGGCGAGGTCGAGCCGGGGGTGGTGCCTGCCGACCTCGGCCGCCAGGACGCTGAGGTCATAGACGATGTTGTGGCCGACGAGGACTCCGCCCTCGGCCTTGAGCTCGGCGAGGACGGCGCACAGCTCGGCGACCACCTCGGCGGCGGGAAGCCCATTGGCCGCGGCGTACTCGGTGGTGATCCCGTGCACCGCCCGCGCCGACTCCGGGATCTCGATGCCCGGGTCGGCCAGCCAGGTCCGCATCTGCTGGGCGGATTCGACGAAGGCGGCGGTGACGATCCGGGCGGTGGCCGGGTCGACCCCTGTGGTCTCCAGGTCGAAGCCGACCAGCCGGCACTGCGACCAGGGCAGGGGAGCGGAGACGGAGGGGACGGCCGGTGCCGCGAGGGTGGCCGGACCCGCCGCGGTCGGCCGCGCCTCGACCAGGGCGTCGAGCAGGGCCCCGGCCGAGCGGGCGATGTTCTGCCCCCGCGCGGCCTCCTCCACCGCCCGGCGGTCGAACCGGTGGGGGATCGCATCGAGGTCGATGCCGTGGTCGAGGTCCGTCAGGCACGACATCACCTGGACCGTGGCGTGGAGCGCGTCCTCGTGCTCGATCAGGGTCTGGGCCCGCTTCGGGCTCAGACCGCCCGTCTTCACCCCGGCCTTCGCGGCTCGGATGATCGCCTCGAGGGACCCGAAGTTCGCCAGCAGGGTCGCCGCGGTCTTCTCCCCGATGCCCGGCGCCCCCGGCAGACCGTCGGAGGGATCGCCGCGCAGGGCGGCGAGCTCCCGGTACCGGGTGCCGTCGGCCACGCCGTACATCTGCGGCAGGTCGGCGGCGGTGATCGCCTCCCACTCCCCGCCCTTGCGCGGGCGCAGCACGCTGACGTCGCGCTCGGCGTCGAGCAGCGCCAGCAGATCACGGTCGGGGGAGACGATGACGACGGGAGTCCGGGACTGGGCGGCCATGGTCGCGATGACATCATCGGCCTCCGTCCCGTCGACCTCGGCGATGGGAATGCCGGCGGCCGTGAGCATCCGACGCAACAGCGGCAGCTGGGCGGCCAGCAGGTCGGGGATCTCCGTGCCGGCCTCTTCGTCGCGCACCCGGGCGGCCTTGTACTCGGGCATGATCGCGACCCGGAACTCCGGGCGCCAGTCGGCGTCCATGGTCGCCACGACCCGGTCGGAGCCGAGGCGGCGGATCATCGTCGCGATCGCGTCGAGGACGCCGCGCACGGCGTTGACCGGCATCTTGTCGTCGTTGACGATCGAGTCGGGCACCGAGTAGAAGGCGCGGTAGTACAGGGCGGGCGTGTCGATCAGGACCAATGGCTTCACACCCGTGACGATACCGGACGCCCCTGACCCGGGCAGGGAGCGTTCGCCTGGCAGGTGTACCCTGGCGGTCGTGACTATGTACTTCGGTGGAGATGTGTACAGCAGTGCCGATCCCTTCGCGACCGCACTGGGAACGACCGATGGGCGGGTGTCGTTCATCGGCTCCGACGAGGCCGCCCTGGCCCTCGACCCCGCGGCGCTCGACCTCGGCGGGGACTTCCTGACTCCGGGCTTCGTCCATGCCGGGCTGGTCCTCGACGGGCAAGCGCCCACCGGCGCCGAGCTGACCGACCGCGGCTTCTCCCACGTCCACGTGCTCGGCCCGGCGGAGGCGATCAGCACATTCGCCGCCGCGGCTCCGGCCGGACTCGAGGTGATCGCCTATCCCGAGGCCGGAGCCCGCGCGGACGCGCTCCCGGATCCCGGGACGGCGGTGGTCGGGGGAGTGTCCCTGAGCGCCGAGGACTTCCTCGGCCTCGACGCCGCACCCGCCGAGACCCTGTATGTGCGCGTGTCGTCGACTCCGGCGCTGCGGTCCGTCCTCGACCGCCTCCGCGACTGCGCCGCCGTCGCCCAGCGTCACGGCTATCGCCTCCTCCTCGACCTCGACGTCGCCGCGGACGACGTCGAGGCGCTGGGGCGTTCGGGGATCGCGATCACCCTCGACCCCGATCGGCCCCAGCCCCTGGCCCGACTCCTCTCCGCCGGGACGCAGCTGTCCTGGACGTACTCGCAGTCCTCGCCGTGGGCGAGCGTGCGCTCGGCGGTGCTCGGCGAGGACGGGATCTCCGCCCGAGCCGCCTTCAACGCCGCCACCCGCTTCGCCCACCGTGCGGCGGGCAACCCGGAGGGGGGAGTCCTCGTCCCCGGGGCGAGGGCCGACATCATGCGCTGGCAGGTCGAACGCCTCGTCGTCCAGGTCTCGGATCCGCGTGTCGCGGCCTGGAGCACTGACCCCCGCTCGGGCACACCCGGCCTGCCGGAACTCTCCGACACCGTGCCCCTGCCCACCCGGGTGGGCCTCGATTGAGACGAAACTCAAGCCGACACGCCGAGGAGGAAAACAATCTCTTCGGCGCCGTTCTCCGTCTGACCAGCGGATTCGAGTATCAGCGCAGGTCAGAGGGATTTTGCAAAGACCCGACCAGCAAGTAGATTCGAGTCTGTCATTCCGGAGAGAACGGAATGGGGCCGGCGCCCCCGTCATTAGATAACTCGTTGCACAACGTGGTCCGAAGGCGGGGGTGTCGGCTCAATATTCTCTGCGCGGCGGGCGTAGGGTGGTGGCCGTGGTTTCGAAGATTCTGGTTGTCATCCCGACGTACAACGAACGGCTCGCCCTTCCCGTCACCCTGTCCGGGCTGTTCGAGCATCGCCCCGAGGTCGACGTCCTCGTCGTCGACGATGATTCGCCCGACGGCACCGGGGACTGGGTCGATGAGCAGGCGCAGCGGGATCCGCGCATCCACGTCCTGCACCGGGCGGAGAAGGCGGGCCTCGGGATGGCCTACATCGCCGGCTTCGCCTGGGCGCTCGAGCGCGACTACGACATCATCTGCGAATTCGACGCCGACGGCTCCCACCGGCCCATCGACCTCGGTCAGCTCCTCGATGTCGCGCGCGGTGACGGCGCCGACCTCGTCATCGGTTCGCGGTGGAAGCGCGGCGGGGCGATCGTCAACTGGCCCCGCTCCCGCTTCCTCCTCTCCCGCGGCGCCAACATCTACGTCGACACGGTGATGGGCCTCGGCGTCAGGGACGCCACCGCGGGCTTCCGCGCCTACCGCCGCGAGGTGCTCGAGAGCCTCGACCTCTCCGACGTCCAGTCGCAGGGCTACTGCTTCCAGATCGACATGACCTATCGCACCGTCGAGGCCGGCTTCCGGGTCGCCGAGGTGCCCATCGTGTTCGTCGAACGTGAGCTGGGGGAGTCGAAGATGAGCTCCTCGATCATCTCGGAGGCCTTCACGAAGGTCGCCGGGTGGGGCCTGGCGCGGCGCGGGCGGCAGGTGCGCGGCCTCCTCACCCGGGTGGCCGGGTCCTCCCGGCGGCACGCCGAGGCGCGCTGACCACGGCCGGGCGCGGCCCTCGCGGACACGAGCAGGGCGGGTGAGGTGCTGCTGCCGCACCTCACCCGCCCTGCTCCCTGGCGGGCCTGACGCCTCAGCTCTGGGCCGGGGCCTCTCCTCGGCGGATCGCCAGGCGCTCGTCGAGGAGGACCTGGAGCTCGTCGAAGGACCGGCGTTCGAGCAGCATGTCCCAGTGCGAACGCACGTGCTTCTCGGGTTCGCCATCGGGTTCGTTGACGCCGACCCGGACGCCGATGCCGTGCTTGCCGGAGTCCCAGGTCGAGGGGACCTCTGCCTCGATGGAGAACGGGACCTTGAATCGGGTGCCGTCCTCGCACTCGAATTCGACCATCTGACGCGGCGCGGGTTCGACGCCCTCTTCCGACTCCAGGCTGCGCGAGCCCAACTGTGTACCACGGAGACTGCGTTCACTCATACTTCTGTGTCACCTTCCAACTGGACTACCGACCTCTGATACGAGGGAACAGTCTATCGCCTCCGGTTATTCCGCCGGATCGGCGGAGAGCGGACCACGGACAGGGCCAGGGCGACCTCATCGGTGACGATCCCGTCGATCCCGCGCGCCAGGAGGGTGCGCATGTCCTCCGCGGCATTGACCGTCCAGGCGTGGACGAGCAGATTGCGCTCATGGGCGCGGGAGACGAGGCCGGAGGTGATCACCGGCACGCCCCGGACCCGGACCGGGACCTGGAGGGCATCGACCCCGGCCGGCATCGGCGCGAGGCCGGCGGGCAGGCCCACCGCGGCAGCGAGGGCGAAGCGTGCGACCTCGGAGGTCCCCGCCGAGGTGAGGGTCCCGGGAAGTGCTGTGCGCAGCCGTCGCAGGGTGGAGGAGTGGAAGGAGGCCAGCCGCACCCGCCGTTCGGCACGGCACCGGCGCAGGGTCCGCACCGTGGCGGCGATGCTGTGCCCGGCCTTGACGTCGATGTTCCACCGCGCCTCCGGCAGGGCCTCGAACAGATCGCCCATCCGCGGCAGGCGACCGCCGCCGCGCAGGTCGACCGCATCGAGCTCGCTGGCCGTCAGGTCCCCGATCCGGTGGGGTCTGCCGGCGATCCGGCCGAGATCCTCGTCGTGAGCGGCGAAGAGGATGCCATCGGCGGAGGCGTGGACATCGGTCTCCATCCAGATCACGCCATGGTCGAAGGCGGTGGTGAAGGCGTCGAGGGTGTTCTCGCTCATCCCCGGCCACCGGCCGCCGCGGTGGGCGATGATCTCTGCCTGGGAATTCATGGTCCAATCCTAGGTTGCTGTTGACCGGTCACCGCGTGTCGATGAGGATGGGGACATGAGCCAACGACACGACCCGATCGAGCCCGACTACGTCATCGATTCCACCGAGCGCACACCGACCGACAGGGTCCGCACGGCCGCGGGCAGGGCCTACTCGAAGGCGAGCTCGCGGGCCAGGACGGTGCGTGAGGCGGCCTCGGGTTCGCGTCTCATCGAAACCACCGAGACGACCGTCAACCGGCTGCTCGGCAGGGCCTCCCATGCCATCGACGATGCGGTGCGCACCGGCAAGGTCGACCGGGTCTTCGAGAAGGCCCAGCACACCGTAAGCACCGGCGCTGAGAACGCCCGGAAGCTGATGCGCCGCCGGGGCGAATGACGGCCGCTCGCAGGGGTTCGACCGCGGTGGCCGAGGTCGAGTTGTGAATGTAACAGTTTCTTAACTACACTGATTCCAGGTAACAATCCGATAACTTGGAGTCTGCACTGTGGGTAAACACTCTGCTTCACGGCCGAACGCACTGAAGTCCATCGCCGCGGCGATGAAGCCGCGCCCGAAGTCCGGCCGGCATTCCGCTGC
>JAPSIC010000143.1 GCA_031179165.1 Brevibacterium sp. | reverse complement strand
AGGCGGATCGGCTCGGGACGAGTGATGTCCTCCGGCTGCTGAGGACGAGTCGACTCGTTCCTCTTGAGCCAGCGACGGTTCTCGACTCGTTCTTCTCGAGCTCGAGGCAGCGACGCCGGGTTTGCCGCCGTCACGCTCAGGCTGTCGGCTCAAGGAGGTTGAACCTCCTTAAAGCCCCAACCGGGCCAGCACGTTCTTCACGTGCTCGACGGCTTCCTCTGCTGACAGGCCCACGCTCTCCTTGAGGTAGAGACCGTCGCCGATGAGCTGGATGGTGTGGGCCAGGTGGATGTCGCCCAGGTGGTCGTTGATGACCTCCAGCCATGCGTTGCGGATATCCCGGAGGGTTTCGCGAGCCTCATCGTACTCATGCGACAGCCGGCTTGCGGCGACCAGGCTTCGGTCGAGGGGAGTGCCGATCTCCGCCGAGGTCTCGAGGTAGAAGATGTGCGGCCCCGCCTCGGCGGCCTTCATCTCCTCGATGTCCTCGCTGACGAGAACCCGGAGGCGGTCGAGGCTGCCCTTGACCAGCTCCGCCTTCGACCCGAAGTGATAGAGCAGTCCGCCTTTCGAGACTCCGGCTTCGGCCGCCACCGCGTCGAGGGTCGCACCCGAGGTGCCATGTCGTTCGAGCAGGGTCTCGAATGCGTCGAGGAGCTTCTCTTTGGTGTCGGTGGACTTGCGAGCCATATGGGTGAGCCTAACTGAAACTTCTCTGGGCGTTCATGCGCGGTCGCGCTTGCGACTTTCAAACTATACCGTCCAGACGGTATAGTTGAAGCATGTTCACCACACAGACACCACGACAGCGCGCCGGCCGGCGTGAATGGGCTGGCCTGGCTGTGCTGATGATTCCTGTTCTGCTGATTTCGATTGACAACACCGTCTTGGGATTCGCAATACCGGCAATCAGCACCGGGCTGCATCCCACCGGAACCCAACTCCTCTGGATCGTCGATATCTACCCCCTCATGCTCGCGGGTCTCCTCGTAGCGATGGGCAGCATCGGCGATCGCTTCGGACGCCGTCGACTCCTCCTCATCGGAGCGGTCGGCTTCGGACTCGCCTCACTGCTCGCGGCGTTCTCCACCTCGGCGGAGATGCTCATCCTCGCGCGCGCCCTGCTCGGCGTCTTCGGCGCGACCCTCATGCCCTCGACCCTGTCGCTCATCCGCAACATCTTCCACGACGCCAAGGACCGCCAGATCGCGATCGCGACCTGGGCGGCGATGTTCAGCGGCGGCGCGGCACTGGGCCCGATCGTCGGCGGGATGCTCCTCGAACACTTCCACTGGAGCTCCGTCTTCTTCATCAACCTCCCGCTGATCGCCCTCTTCCTCCCCGCAGCACTCCTGCTGCTGCCCGAATCCCGCGACCCCAACCCGGGACCGGTCGACCCGTCTTCGATCGTGCTGTCGATGCTGACGCTGGCGCCATTCGTATTCGCGATCAAGCACGCCATGGAGGCCGGCGCCGACCTCCTCTTCTGGATCAGCATGAGCATCGCCGTGGCGGCCGGAGTGAGCTTCGCACTGCGCCAGCTCGCCGCGACGAACCCGATGCTCGACGTCAGGCTCTTCTCCAACAAGGTCTTCACCTCGGCGGTGACCTCGAACCTGCTCAGCGTCATGGGCATGGCCGGGTTCCTCTACTTCGGCACCCAGATGCTGCAGCTGGTGCTCGGTCTGTCCCCGGTCGAGGCCGCCCTCGTCCTGGTGCCCGGCCTCGTCGTCGCCGTCGTCTCCGGCTACGCAGCGGTGCCGATCGTCGCTCGACTGCAGCCGCGCGTGGTCGTTCCGTGCGCGCTGGTCCTCAACGCGGTCGGCCTCGGCATCGTGGCCTTCGACCCCGAGCACTCCGTCATCGGCATGGCGATCTCGTTCGTCCTCCTCGGCGCCGGCATCGGCACCGCCGAGGTGATCACCAACGACCTCATCATCGCCGCGGTCCCGGCGGAGAAGGCCGGAGCCGCCTCGGCGATCTCGGAGACCGCCTACGAGGTGGGCTCGGTCATCGGCACCGCCGTCCTCGGCGGGCTGGCGACGATGACCTACAGCGGGCACCTCGAATCGCTCATCGGCGCCCGCGCCGAGAAGAGCCAGTTCGAGACGCTCGGCTCGGCGCTCGAATACACCGAGTCCTTGGGAACGGCAGCGGCGACGAGAATCGCCGATGCCGCCACTCTCGCCTTCGAGCACGGAGTGCAGGTCTCGGCAGGTGTCGCCGCCGGAGTCGTGGTCCTGGCGGCGGTCCTCACCGCCTTCGGGCTCAAGGGCGCGGGACGGACTGCCGCTGTCGAGACGGAGGAAATCAATGAACGAGACGCTGAGGCCTGCCGCTCCTAGTTCGGGCCAGCAGTTCGGTCAGCCCGACCATTCCGCTGGGTCGGATCCCCACGGGTGCAACGGCATCGGATAGTCAGTGGGCGCCCCCGGGAAATCGAGAACCGGGGGCGCGCACTCGACCGACAGCGGTTCGGCCGAGTTCGTTGCCACTGGAACCACCGTGCTCGGCAGACTGACGCCGGCGCTTCCTGATGCGGACTGAGATGGATGCAAGCGGTGCGGTGTGGCCGCGGATTGCAAGGAATCCGGTCGTCCCGGGTCCTGGTCCACCGGGCCCTGGTCCGCCGGGCCCGCAGCCAGAAGGACAAGGGCGATGCGCGCGAGGCTGATGTCGATCGCGAAGGAACCGCCTTGGGCTCGCTGGCGCCGCAGCGCTGTGGCGATAGCGGCGGCGAGGAAATGCCCGGCGGAGTGGTCGAGCGCCTGCACGGGCAGCGCCCCCGGAGTGGCCCCGCCGTCTTTGCTCTCGACCACTGCAATCCCCGACGCCGCCTGGACGAGGCTGTCGAAACCGCGCCGCTGTCCCCACGGGCCTTCCGTTCCCCACGCAGAGAGCTGGGCGACGACGAGACCGGGGTGCTTCTCGATGAGCGTCGCCGCATCCAGGCCGTAGGCAGCCAGTGCAGAGGGACGGTAGCCGTGGACGACGACATCGGCGTCCTCGAGCAGCCGCTCGAACCGCTGACTGTCGCCGTGATCGCCGAGGTTGAGCAATGTCGATCTCTTCCCCTGCCCGGTGTCGAAATGCTGCCACTCCGGCTCCGGCAGCTCGGGCGAGTCGATGCGCAGCACCTCGGCGCCGGCCAGCGCGAGGTCACGAGTGGCGACAGGTCCGGCGATGACACGGGTGAGGTCAATGACCCGGACTCCCGAGAGTGGGAGTCCCTCATCGGGGCGCCACTGTCGGGGAGCGGCACCACCGTGGGAGGCGAAGCCCAGCATGGGTGTCGCCTCGAGGACCGGGTGCTGCGGATGGGCGCGCCACTCCTCGGTGTCGCGAACGGCAATGGCCAGGGCTCCTGCGCTCGCCGCCTGATCTTCCAATTCCAACCGCTTCCACCCTCGGATTGCCGCGGCGACCGCCGACTTCTCCGCGTCTGCGGGAAGTCCCAAGAGCGTCAGGAGCCGCTTGGCATGATGAGGATAGTTCCCATGAGTACGGACCCAACCATCGGCTGCCTGCCAGAACCCCGACAAGGGTGCCCACACCGACGGGGCGGCCCCGTTGACCTTCAGAACTCGATCGCTGCCGAAAGATGACTGGACCCGGGCGGGATCGACCTCGACTCGGTGTCCTGTCGTGCTCTGTTTTCCCGCGGGTTCGCGATCCTGCGCGAGGAGGGTCATCGCGAGAGACGAGAGGGCGACGCTGTCGACGGCGAGCCCGGCGACTCTCAGATTGGACGTCCAAGTGGGCAGGTGGCGGACGGGGGTGATGGTCTCGAGTTCTTCTGGCTGGAACTCCAAGACGGCGGCGACCTGTCGGCCGACAGAATCGAGTAGCGCCCTCTCCGTCTCGTATCCGCGTGCAGTCACGTTGGTCTGATCGTCCTTGGTCTGATCGTTCATCACCGCTCCATCGCCGGTCCGCTCGTCCCTCTGGTTATCGTCTCAGGCCGGGCTCGTGCCGACCAGCAGTTTTTTCGCGATGCGCTCGGTGCCGCAGGGCGCTGATGACTGCCACCATGTCCTCCTGGTCGTGACCGGACGTCGCCGCCTCGGCGAAGAGCACAGTGCAGGCCTCCATCAGCGGAATGGCGTTGCCCGCCTGTCGGGCCTGATCGACGATGAGCCGGCAGTTCTTGAGCACATCCGGAATCGCGGCCTGCGGTATCCAGTCACCCTGGGCGAGTTTCTCGCTCTTGGCCCTAGAGACTGCGGATGCCATCGGGCCGGCGTCGAGGATGTCGCGGAGCAGGTCGACGTCGAGCCCATTCTCCTCGGCGAAGTGGAAGGATTCGGCCAGGCCTGTGACCACGGTGATGAGGAACGTGTTCACGGCGAGTTTCATCGTCAGCGCCGCCGGTGCCTGACCGCAGCGGACCACCGACTGACACATGGCACGCAGATGCGGTTCGACCTCATCGAGAGCAGAATCCTCACCAGCGACCATGGCGATGAGCTTTGCATCCACGGCCGGCTGCCGGGAGCCGGAGACCGGCGCCTCGACGTAGGCCCCACCTCGGCGCTCGATCTCTGCAGCAAGGGTGCGCGAGTACGCGGGAGCCACGGTGCTCATCAGCACGACGATCCGATCCTGCAGGTCCTCCGATCCTCCGCGGGGGAGCACCGCATCGATGGCGATTTCGTCGGAGAGCATGAGGAAGACGACGCGGCACGTGGCGAACACCTCCGCCGAGGTGGTCGCCACGTGGGCTCCCAACTGTCCAAGAGCCTCGGCGGGAGCCTGCGATCGGTTCCAGACCGTGAGCGGAGTGGACTGGACCAGGTTGGCCGCCATTGCCGACCCCATCAGCCCCAACCCGATGAACCCGACGTCCGGGGTCGCAGCCTTCGGACTCCCGGTCTGAGCTGCCTGATCGTCTGCTTGCCTCTGCACTGACGTCATGCTGACCTCGCTTCTCCTCATCCGCAGTCCTGCCCTGTATCGAGCCAATCCAATTGCGTCAGAGGTCAGGACGAACAGTGCCACTTCGGCTAAATTGGACTCGTGGGCAGCTCTCGTCTCTCTGCTCGGGCTCTTCTCAACCTCGTCGGAGAGCTCGATCCCACCCATGCCGTCTATGAGGCGCTCGCCGAGAGGATTCGACTGCTCATCCTCGATGGCAGGATTCCCACCGGAACGAGACTGCCGTCGGAACGAGAACTCGCCATGCAGGCGGGGAGGAGTCGCACCACCATCGTCGCCTGTTACCAGGCGCTGCGAGATGGCGGGTACCTGGTCAGTCGCCAGGGTTCTGGAAGCACCGCTGCTCTGCCCGGCGCGGACTCGATTCCGGCAGGCGCGAGCCGGACGATCGATTTCGCCCGGGCCGTGCCGCCGCCGGTCGCCGGACTCGACGACTTGTTCGCCTCGGTGTCCTTCGTCGATGCTCTCAACGGCCCGGGCTTCGACCTGCAGGGAAACCTCGCACTGCGCAAGGCCCTGGCGGCAAGATACTCCGAGCGCGGACTCCCGACGACTCCGGATCAGATCATGGTGACGATGGGCGGTCAGCACGCGATCGCCCTGATCGCACACACCCTGATCGTGCGACCGGACATCGCACTCATCGAAGCACCCACCTACCCTCACGCCTACGACGCGCTGAGACGGGCAGGAGCCAGGCTCGCCACGACTCCGGTGACGACCGAGGGATGGGATCTCGACCATCTGCTCGAGGTCGTGTCCACCATACGCCCGGCTCTGGCCTACCTCGTCCCCGACTTCCACAATCCCACCGGAGCGTCGATGCTTCCCGAGGAGCGGACACTCATCGTCGAGGCCGCCCGGGCATCGGGAACCACGCTGGTCATCGATGAGACGACCGCTGACCTCGACATCGACCGAGGCTGGGATGACGGCCCCTTCGCTCGGCATGCACACCGGCGATCGCCGACCGGCAGTGACGGGGTGATCACGCTCGGATCGTTGAGCAAGTCGATCTGGGGCGGGATCCGATTGGGGTGGATCCGAGCATCCACCCCGGTGATCCGTCGCCTCGTGCAGGCACGCCCGGCCGGGGATCTCGGCACCCCGCAGCTGGAGCAGCTGCTCGCGGAGCAGATCGTCACCTCCCTGCCCCAGCTGCTCTCTCAGCGACGCGAACTCCTGCGCGAGCACCGGGAAGCGCTCAGCCGACTCCTGGCTGTGCATCTTCCCGGGTGGACGGTGCCGCGGCCCCACGGTGGTCTGTCGCTGTGGACTCAACTGGACCGGCCGGCGAGTTCGGCGCTGACCAGCCTGTGCGAAGCTCATGGTCTCGCGCTCGTCGCCGGCCCGAAGTTCTCGATCGACGGCGCCTTCGAACGGTTCCTCCGACTGCCCTTCACCTCACCGATCGCCGATCTCGACGAGGGAGTGCGCACCCTGGCGAACACCTGGACACAGCTCTCGCACCCGGCAGGACACGCAGCGCCTCAGGGGCTCGAGATGGTCTGACCGTCCACTTGTGCCGACTGGACCACGAGCGTCACCGCGAGCACATGATGGAATGAAGTCCACACGTCAGCAAATCCCTCACCTGGTGACACTCACCTCGGGAAGGGCACCAAGGCAAAGGAGCACCATGACCCCGACAGCCATCGTCACAGGCGGAAGCCGCGGTATCGGAGCGGAAGTGGTCAGTCGAATGGCGAGGACCGGGCACCACGTTCTCCTGGTCTTCACCGAGGATGAGCGCGGTGCTGAGGAGACCGCCGCCCGATGTTCGACCGGGGCTGCCTCGGTGGTGCCGTTCAGGTGCGACATCACCACTGACGATGCACCCGCCCGAATCTTCGATGCGGCGGCTGAGCTGGGTACCCCGTCGATCCTGGTCAACAATGCGGGAACCACCGGGACGATCAGCCCCCTGCGCGATGCCACCGACGAGACCATCCGCAGAGTCATCGACGTCAACCTCACCGCGACGATCCGGTTGTGCAGAGAGGCAATGCGGCGGTGGTCGGGCGACGAAGAGCCGCAGATCGACGGACCGGCCGCCGAGCACGGGCAGCACGACGATCACGGGGACGCTGTTCACGCCTACCCGCGCAGCATCGTCAACGTGTCCTCGATCGCGGCGAAGATCGGTTCACCGAACGAGTATGTCTGGTACGCCGCGGCTAAGGCCGGAGTGAACGCACTGACGACCGGGCTCGCCGTCGAGGCCGCACCTTTCGGCATCAGGGTGAACGCCGTCAATCCCGGAACCACGAGCACGACCATCCACGCCCGAGCAGGACGACCGAATCGTGCGGCAGAAGCGGGCAGGCGCTCGCCGATGGGCAGGCCCGCCGAACCCGACGAGATCGCAGCCGCTGTCGAGTGGCTGGTCAGCTCCGAGGCGAGCTACGTCAACGGAACGATCCTCGACGTCGCCGGCGGCGTCCGTTGACGAAGGGTCGCGGTTTCGCCGATCCGGCATGACTTCCTTTGAATGGCACTGTTTGCAAACAGTGCCATTCAAAGGAAGTCATGCTCAAACGTGAACGCGTCTGAAGGAACCAGTGCTCCCGAAAGCAAACCGAGCCGCAGCCGGTCTGCAATCGCCCCGAAACCACAAGATCGCCGAGGCGGGCCCCGGTTCTCGGGGACCACCTCGGCGATCGTGGTCGTGTCTGACGAAACCGTCGTGCCTCAGATCATCGGCGTGCTCGACTCACGGGGCCGGGAGCCGAACTCGTTCTTCTGCCTCCTCCGGGCGAGCACGCGACCGGTGCCGGTGTAGGCCAGGGCGCCGATGAGAAGGACGTAGAGGACGATCGTGATCGGTGAGGACACGAGCGTCGCCCAGTTGCCGTCGTTGGCGATGAGGGCATCGCGCAGGCTGGTCTCGGCCAGCGGACCGAGGACCATGCCGATCATCAGCGGTGCCAGCGGCACGCCGTAGCGCTTGAGCACGAAGCTGATGATGCCGATACCGAGCAGGATGAACAGCTCGAACTGAGACGCCGAGGTCGCGTAGATGCCCAGTCCGCAGAACACGGCGATGCCGCCGTAGAGGTACGGGTCGGGGATCTTCAGCAGCTTCGCCCACAGGGGAGCGAACGGCAGGTTGATCGCGAGCAGGACGATCATGGCGAGGAAGAAGCTCGCGAGCAGACCCCAGACGAGCTCCGGGGACCGGTCGAAGAGCAGCGGTCCCGGCTGCAGACCGTACTGGCGGAACGCGGCCAACATGATCGCCGCGGTCGCCGAGATCGGCAGACCGAGTGCCAGCAGCGCACCCATCGCGATGCCCGTCGTCGCACTTCCGGCGGCTTCAGGGGCGGCGAGTCCGCGGATGGCGCCGCGGCCGAACTGCGGGTCCTTGCGCTTGGCATCGAGCTTGCGCTCCAGGCCGTAGGCCATGAACGTCGGCACGTCGGCGCCACCGACCGGGATGACGCCGAAGGGCAGACCGATCGCGGTTCCGCGCAGCCACGCCGGCACCGCCTCGCCGAACTCCTTGCGGGACAGGAACGGCCGACCCGAGGAGCTGATGGAGTTGTCCCGGACCTGCCTGCGGATGCGCGAGGCGATGAAGAACACCTCACCCAGGGCCAGCAGCGCGACGGTCACCGTGACCAGCGAGACGCCGTCGAAGAGCTCGGGCACCCCGAAGGTGAAGCGTTCGGTGCCGGAGACGGAGTCGATGCCGATGACCGAGATCCCGATGCCGAGCACCAGGGCGGACAGGCCCTTGAGCACGGAGTCGG
>JAPSIC010000020.1 GCA_031179165.1 Brevibacterium sp. | reverse complement strand
CTAGTACGATCCCCATCACCGCATTCCCCTCAGAATGGAGACCCCGATGATCAACAGCATTCACCAGTTCGCCGCTTCGTTCCCCGACTGGCTGCAATGGGCGGGGGTGCTCCTGGTCTCCGCGGTCCCCTTCGTCGAGTCCTATTTCGGCTCCGTCATCGGAATCGCGATCGGGCTCCACCCTGTCGTCGCCATCCTGATGGCGATCATCGGCAACGTGATCTCGATGCTCGCGTTCGTCTACGGGGCCGGGAGGCTGCGCGACCGGGCGAGGAAGAACAAGTCGTCAGAGGACTCGCCGAAGCGCCGACGCCTCAAGCGGATGTTCGACCGGTTCGGCGTCCCGGGCGTGTCCCTGCTCGGGCAGACCGTGCTGCCGTCCCAGATCACCTCGATGGCGATGGTGGGCTTCGGTGCCAATCGCAACGGCGTCGCCGTGTGGCAGATCGTCTCGATCATCCTCTGGGGAGTGGCGTTCGGCGTCCTCGCGGTCCTCGGCATCAACCTCGTCACCCGCTGACCCGACACGCCCTCGACGCCCCCCTCGCCGGCCCGACACCCCTTCGCCGAGGCGGCGCGGCGTCCGTTCGCCGCATCTGGCCTCCCTTCGCCGAGGTGGCCCGGCGTCCCCGTGCCGATGCTTCGTCGACTGCGTGGCCGTGTCAGGGCCTCCCCCTAGACTGACCCCATGACCGCAGCCACCCCGCCATCAGTCACCACCTCCGGCGAGCATGCCTCTCACGCCGTCTCGCGGTCCGCCTCGGTGCCCGCGGACTTCGAGGCGCAGGCGCAGTCCATCCTCGCCGAACTCACCGCGAACCCGGACGCGCGCTTCCGCGACGGGCAGCTCGAGGCCATCCACGACCTCGTGGTCGGCAAGAAGCGGGTGCTCGTGGTGCAGCGGACCGGCTGGGGCAAATCGGCCGTCTACTTCGTCGCGACCCGGATGCTGCGCGCGGCGGGAACCGGCCCGAGCCTCATCATCTCCCCGCTGCTCGCGCTCATGCGCGACCAGATCGCGGCGGCCGAGCGGGCCGGAGTGCGGGCGGCCTCGCTCAACTCCTCGAACGTCACCGAGTGGGACGGGGTCATCGGCGACCTGCGGGCCGGCACCGTCGACGTGCTGCTCGTGTCCCCGGAGCGGCTGAACAACCCGCAGTTCCGCGACGAGATCATGCCCCAGCTGATGCAGTTCCTCGGCCTCATCGTCGTCGACGAGGCGCACTGCATCTCCGACTGGGGTCACGACTTCCGGCCGGACTACCGCCGCATCGGGCACATCCTCCACAACCTGTCATCGGACACGCCGGTGCTCGCGACCACGGCCACGGCCAACTCCCGGGTCGTCGCCGACGTCGCCGAACAGCTCGGCGATCACACGACGATCGTGCGCGGGGAGCTCGCGCGCGACTCGCTGCGCCTGGGAGTGCTGCCCGGCCTCGACGCGAGCGAGCGGATCGCCTGGCTCGCGGGCCACCTCGGCGACTTCACGGGTTCCGGGATCGTCTACACCCTCACGGTCAGCGCCGCCGAGGACATCACGAGGATCCTGCGCGACCAGGGTCATGAGGTGCGCGCCTACACCGGCCGCACCGACGCCGAGGAGCGGGCCGAGCTCGAACAGCAGCTCAAGGACAATCGGATCAAGGCGCTGGTGGCGACCTCGGCGCTGGGCATGGGCTTCGACAAGCCCGACCTCGGCTTCGTCGTCCACATCGGCGCCCCGTCCTCCGCCGTCGCCTATTATCAGCAGGTCGGCCGTGCGGGGCGTGCGACGGATTCCGCCGACGTCCTCCTCCTGCCCGGGCCCGAGGATGAGCGGATCTGGGAGTACTTCGCCACCGCTTCGATGCCGAACCAGCACGATGCCGCCGCCGTCCTGCGGGCCCTCGACGAGACGGATGCGCCGTTGTCCGTGGCCCGATTGGAGACCCTGGTCGGAACCAAGCGGAGCCGACTGCAGCTGCTGCTCAAGACCCTTGAGGTCGAGGACGCCGTGAACAAGGTCCGTGGCGGATACGTCGCGACCGGCCGCGGCTGGACCTACGACCAGGAGCGCTACGAGCATGTGGCGCGGGTGCGGGCGGCAGAGGCACAGGCGATGCTCGACTACGAGGCCGCGCGCGGGTGCCGGATGGAGTTCCTCATCCGCCAGCTCGACGATCCCGATCCACGTCCCTGCGGACGCTGCGACAACTGCGCCGGCGTCTGGTGGTCGACCGAGATCTCGGCCGAGAGCAGACAGGCGACCGCCGGCGCCCTGCACCGGACCGGTCTGCCCGTCGAACCGCGCAGCACCTGGCCGAGCGGCCTGGCCACCATCGGCGTCGCGCTCAAGGGTCGCATTCCCGCCGGCGAGCTGGCGGAGGAGGGCCGCGTGATCGCCCGCCTGAGCGATCTCGGCCAGGGACAGGCGCTGCGAGAGTTCCTCGACCCCTCAGCCCCGGACGCCGAGGTGCCGGCCCAGATCGGGAGGTGGTGTCTGGAGGTCCTGGGGCAGTGGAACTGGCCACAGCGACCGGAGGTGGTCGTGTCGATCCCGAGTGCTCGGCGACCCGTGACGGTGAGGTCGCTGGCCGCCAATCTGGCCGCCGCCGGACGGCTGGTCGATGCCGGTGAACTGGTGCAGGTCCACGACCACGGCACGCCCGAGGTCAACAGCGCCTTCCGGGTCAAAGACCTCCACGATGCGTTCGCGGTGCCGCCCGAGATGCAGGAGGCCGTGGCCGGCCGCGCGGTCCTGCTCGTCGACGACGAGGTGGTCTCGCGCTGGACGATGACGACCGCCGCCAGCATCCTCCGGCAGGCCGGCGCGACCGCCGTCCTGCCGTTCGCCCTGGCACAGCGCGCCTAGGGGCAGGGCCATCAGCTCTCGTCGGCACGCAGCGCCGCCCGGATATCCTTGATCAGCCTCGGTGTTCGTCCCTGCATCACCGACGCAGGCCAGTCCCGGAGAGGGTAGGAAAGCCGGACGATGTAGTAGTTGGCGTACTCCGCCGCGCCGAACACCCAGACGAGGGCGACGAGAGCCACCGCCGGCGGAGCGGACGGCAGATTGAGGAGCACCCCGACCAGACCGAGCACCAGCACGAGTGGATCGATGATCCGCATTCCGGCATAGATGCGCGCCAGCGGAATGGGCATCGATCCTGAGCCGACCCAGTTCCGGGCCAGAAGCCAGTAGGCGCCGGCCTGAAGCAGAATGAACAGCAGCGGGGCGAGTGCGAACCACAGCGCCACCAGGGCTCCCGTCGCCGTGAGGAAGCCCCGGATGCCGATCAGCGGCACCAGGGCGAACACGAGCAGGGCTGTGAGCTCGCCGAGCCCGAGACTGAGGTACCTGTGCCGAGGATCCCGAAATCGGCGCCGGCGCGGGACGTGCCCCATTCAGCTCGTCACAGGTTCTGCTGAAGCTGGAACCTCGCGCCTTCCGGGTCGGCGACGGTGACGATGCGGCCGAACTCAGTGTCCTCGGGTCCGTCGAGAACGGTTCCGCCGAGCTCCACGATCTTCGCGGTCGTGGCATCGGCGCTCTCGACGTTGAAGTACGTGCGCCAGTAGGACGCATCGCTCCACTGGCTGGCGTCGCAGATTCCGGCCACGGCATTCTCACCTGCCCCATGCGTGGAGTACTTCATCCCTCCGGGCATGGGAGCCAGGTCCCAGGCGAAGACGTCCCGGTAGAAGTCGGTCGCCCGCTCGAAGTCGACGGTCATGAGCTCGAACCATACCGGTGTGCCTGGAGCCAGCGGCGTCTCGAAGCCCGAGAACTGGCCGGGCTGCCAGAGGCCGACACCGGCCCCGGTCGGATCGGCGATGACCGCCATCTGTCCGAGCGGGCCGACGGGCATCGGAGGTGTGATCGCCTCGGCGCCGGCCTTGACGGCTGAGGTGTAGGTGACCTCGATGTCGTCGGCGTGGAGATAGGTCGTCCAGCTCGCGGGAATCGACGGGTTCGGGGAGCCGTCCATGTTCATGGCCTGCATGAAGCCGCCGACCGGGTGCTGACCCTGCATGATCTGGTGGTAGTGACCGAAGTCGGGCCCCTGGTCGACGATGTCCCAGCCGAACACCTCGGCGTAGAAGCTCTTCGTGGTCTCGAGGTCATGGCAGACGTAATCGATCCACACGGGCTGACCTTGACGGGCGTTCTCTGGCATTGCATCTCCTCTTCGAAATTTCTTTGCGGACGTGCTGGTCTCACTCGGCCGGGGCGGAAAGGTCATGCCACTTGCTGGTGAATTCGGCGAAATCCTGCTGCAGGGCGGCCTGGAGCAGGGGGCCGAAGGTCACCCGGCTCACGCCGAGCTCGCGCAGCGCGGGGAGGTCGAGCCCGTCGGGAACGGCTCCGGCGAGGGGATGAGCCGTGACATTGAGGGGCAGCGGGACCTGGGACAGCACCGAGCGCAGGTCATCGGTCGTCGGCATCGCCACCGGATAGACGCAGTCAGCACCGGCCTGGGCGCACAGATTCAGCCGACGCACCACCTCGGCGGTGGGATCGGAGAACTCGTCGGCGTGCTTGAACACGTCGGTGCGGGCGTTGATGACGACGTGGACGCGCTGGGCCTCGGCCGCGCGACGCAGGTCGGAGATGTACTGGGCATGCTCCTCGGCGGTGCGCAGTCGCTTCTGACTGTGCACGGTGTCCTCGATGTTGACCCCCACGGCTCCCGCGGCCAGAAGCCCGGCGATGAGATCGGGGGCGGGGGTGTCATAGCCGGATTCCAGATCGGCGCTGACCGGCACGTCCACCGCCGCAGTGATCCGGCTGATCCCTTCGAGCGCCTGCTCGAGGCTCATCGCCTCTCCGTCCTCGGCACCCAGGGAATTCGCGAGCGGATGCGAACCGACGCTGAGGGCCGTGAACCCGGCCGACACCATCGCGCGCGCCGACCAGGCGTCCCAGACGGTCGGCAGGACAACCGGTCGGCGGGAGTGGTGGGCGTCGAGGAGGGCGGCGGCGCGCTCGGCAAGCAGCGGAATATCAGTCATGTCCACCACTCTGGCACCGATCCCGCGTTACCGATAGGTAACACCTTCGGTTCACCCGAATGTTTCAGGGATGCGCCGCTTCCTCAGAGTCGAGGCGTGCGCGGAGGAGCATCGCGACGATCTCCGGTGGCTTCGAAGGCCGCGGCGAGCTCGATGAGGGCCGTGTCGTCCCAGCCGCGACCGGCGATCGTCAAGCCGATCGGAATCCCGGTGTCAGACATGGTGCCCATCGGCACGGTCACCGACGGGATGCCGAGGTGCCGGGGAACCAGATTGCCGTTGGCCACCCATGTCCCATTGCGCCAGCCGAGATCCGCGGAGGCTTCGTTGACATCCATGTCCGCCGGTCCGACATCGGCCATCGCCGGGAAGACCACCGCGTCGAGGCCGAGTGAGTCCATCCACTCCTCAAGGTCGATCCGTCGCGTCTCCTCCAAGCCCCTGACCCCGGACTCGAGGAGCGGGATATCGGTCATCGAGGCGTACGGGTGGTCCTTGACCAGCCGCGGATAGGCGGCGATGTCATCATCGAATCCGGTGTACCGATCCGGCAGGGCGCCCTCCGGGTGCGGGAAGATCAGCGAGCCGTCCACCTCGGCGAGGGTGTTCAGCTTCGGGTCGCCGTTGGCCCGCAGGAAGTCGTCCCATGACCAGGCGGAGAGGTCGTTGATCTCCCTGTCGAGGTACTCCGAGGTCACGAGGCCGCGCGTCCTGATGGTCGGGGCGCCGGGCCGGTCACCCTCGTAGTTGCTCACGACCGGGAAGTCGGTCTCGACCACCTCGGCGCCGGCGGCTTCGAGATCGCGGCGCGCCGCCTCCCACGCGGCGACCACCGAGGCGCGGGTCTCGACCTTCTGACCGGTGGGACCGCCGATCCCGCCCGCGGGGTTCGTCCCGGCTTCCTCGTCGGCGTTGATGTACATCTTCGGGACACCGAGGCGTTTGCCCCTGAGCGTGGACACGGCGTCCTCCGTGCTGTCCGGCAGGAGGTCGAGGTAGCTGCCGGGGCGCACCTCGGAGGCCCTGGGGATCTCGACCCAGGGCTGGACGCGCCAGAAGTCACCGCGGGTCTCGGAGTCATCGGCGACGATGATGTCGAGGACCTCGCAGAGGTCGGCCATGGTTCGGGTGTGCGGGACGACGACGTCCATGGTCGGCACCAGTGGCCAGTTGCCGCGGACAGAGATGACTCCGCGGGAAGGGGTGTAGGCGATGAGGGCATTGTGGGAGGCCGGCGCCCGGCCGGAGGACCAGGTCTCCTCCCCGAGGCCGAACGCGGCGAAGCTCGCCGCCGTCGCGGTGCCCGAGCCGTTGGAGGAGCCGGAGGCGAAGGCGCTGGTCAGCCAGTCGGCGTTGTAGGGGCTCTCGGCGCGGCCGTAGAGACCGCGCTGCATGCCGCCGTTGGCCATCGGCGGCATGTTGGTCAGCCCGAGGCAGATGGCGCCAGCGGCGCGAAGGCGCTCGATGGTGAAGGCGTCCTTCTGCGCGACGAGATCGGCGAAGGCGGGAGAGCCCGAGGCCACCGTCAGCCCCGAGACCATGTAGCTGTCCTTGGCCGTGTACGGGATCCCGTCGAGGGGGCTCAGCGTCTCACCCCTGGCACGTCGCTCGTCGGAGGCGGCCGCCTCGGCGAGAGCGTCGGGGTTGTCGACGATCACGGAGTTGAGTGCGGTCTCGGTGCCGGGCCGATCAAAGGCCTCTATCCGCTCCAGGTACGCCCTGACCAGTTCCACCGAGGTGGTGGTGCCGTCCTCAAGGGCCTGGCGCAGCGTCGCAATGGATGCCTCGACAACATCGAACTTCGTCATTCTCGTTCCCTCCGTGCTGATTCTGCCTAACAGTATGGCGCACCGGCCGGGAACGGACGCGACGGAATCCGCAGGTGGCGGCTGCTGGGGGTCAGGAGGACGTCGATGAGGCGGTGGACTTCCCGCCCTGAGCTCCCCCTGGAACCGCTTCCGGGGTCGTCACGGCCCTGCCGCCCCCGCGATGCGTAAGATCGACACATGGTCACCAGGGCAGTCATTCTCAGTGGGGGACGGTCGACGCGATTCGGAGAGGTCCACAAACCCGCGATGCGCCTGGGCGACCGCACGGTCATCTCCCGCATCCTGTCGACGGTGCTCTCGGCGGCACCCAATGCGCAAGTGTGGGTGGCCGGCCCGACCGAGGGACTGGACGAATCGGAGGCGGCACGCGTGAGCGCGGTGCGAGAGGAACCGCGTTTCGGCGGTCCGCTGGCCGGAATCGCGGCCGCCGTCGCCGGTTTCGCGCTCGCCGCCCGCCGTGAGGGCGAGGTTCTCGGCAGCGATGCGGGCTCCTCCGATGCGGACGTCTTCGATGCGGAGGCCGACATCACCCTCATCCTCGCCGGTGACATGCCTGTCGTCACCGCCGAACACCTGCAGGCGCTCGCCCGAGCCAGCCGAGAATCCGGACGGCCGGCCGCTGGCCGGGACGATCGAGGCAAGTTGCAGTTCCTGTGCGCGGCCTGGCCCACCGAACTGCTGCAGATCCGCCTGACCGAGATCGGCCCGCCCGCCGATCTGCCGGTCAAGCGCCTGTTCGACACCGTCACCCCCGTGATCGTCGAGGCCGACCCGAGCGAATTGGCCGACTTCGACACCCCCGAGGAGTTCGACGGTCTGGTCGACCGCACCGAGGGTTCTGAGCGCACGGACCGCGGGGCCCGCATGGAGGGTTATGAGCGCACGGACCGCGGCGCCCGCACCGATCGCACAGAAGGTCGGTGACGCGGAGACGCCGGGCCGGACCGAGCTGGGGCCGGAGCGGTCACGGGCGCACGAGGTGGAACACGACTCGTTCACTCCTCCGCAACGAGCCGAGCCAGTCGCTTCGGGGCGGTCTGCCGGTATGAATCGGTGAGAAGCTCGCGCACCTCGGCCTCGGCGAGGGAGGCCAGGTCGAGCCCGACCCACCCGGATGGTCCGAAATACGCGGGGAGGAACGCCTCCTCGCGTTCGAGGAGAACCTCGGCGTCGAGAGGATCGGGCTTGATCAGCATCGCGTGCGGGTGCTGCTCCATGCCCTCCGGCTTGAGCTTCCGCATCCCGCCGAAGACGGCGAACAGCTTCGCGGTGAAGAAGACGGGCCTGCCGTGGGAGACCTTCTCCTGTGCTTCCGGCAGCGCCAGCGCCAATGATCGGAACCAGTGCAGCAGCGGGTCGGCAGGATCGAACATCGGTTCGTGAGCCATGAGGCCAGTCTATGCGGCGGCAGTGGAATGGGAGCGAGCCGACGCAGTCTGCGCGATGATGACGATTCGTGGCGACGAGCACTCCGATCGACAGGGACGCCAATCTAGTGTGCTGAGCACCGAGCCCGAACGGGTTCCATCGACGAGAGGACCCCTGATGACACTCACCCAGCTTCCGATCCTGGATCTCAGCCTGGCCGATGACCCGGAGACCGCGGAGCAGTTCCGCGCGGACCTGCGCCGCATCACCCACGAGATCGGCTTCTTCTATCTGACCGGCCACGGGGTCCCCGACGAGGAGTTCTCGCGCATCATCGAGGTGGCGAAGAGGTTCTTCGCGCTGCCCGAGGAGGAGAAGCTCGCGATCGAGAACACGAACTCGCCGCACTTCCGCGGCTACACCCGCACCGGCGGCGAACGCACCCGCGGGGAGGTCGACTGGCGGGAGCAGATCGACATCGGGCCGCACCGCCAACCCGTCGCCGATCCCGAGTTCGCCTTCGACAATCTCACCGGCCCCAACCTCTATCCGGAATCGCTGCCCGAGCTCAAGGAGGTCACCGACAGCTGGCACGCCGCGCTCACCGAGGTCGGCAACAGGCTCCTGACCCAGTGGGCACTGAGCCTGGGACAGGCCGCCGATCACTTCGCGCCCGCCTTCGACCAGGATCCCGAATCATTCATCAAGATCGTCCGCTACCCGGCCGCCGAGGACGAGACCGTCACGCAGGGAGTCGGCGAGCACCGCGACAGCGGCACCCTGACTCTGCTCTATCCGCAGCCGGGAACGACGGGTCTGCAGGTTCTCACGGAGGACGGCTACATCGACGCGGACCCGATCGAGAACGCATTCGTCGTCAACATCGGCAAGCTGCTCGAGGTCGCCACCGACGGCTATCTCAAGGCCACGGTGCACCGGGTCCTGCCGACCGGTCCCGGCCGTGACCGCATCTCCATCCCGTTCTTCTACAATCCCGGCCTGCGCAGTCAGCTTCCCGCCGTCGAGCTGCCGCCCGAATTGGCCGCCCAGGCGCGCGGAGTCTCGGTCGACGAACTCGACGCCCTCCATTCCGTCTACGGTGAGAACGCCTTCGCCTCGCGACTGCGCTCCCACCCGAACGTGGCCGAGCGGCACTACCCCGAGCACCTGGTGACCGCCGGCTGAGCACCCCGGCAACTCCCGATCCTCGGCCAAACCCCAGGCCGAGACGGGGGAAAACACCCGTGCCCGGCCACCGCGGGGCACCATAGGATCGAGCCATGATCCCCGCACATGCAACTCCCAGGCTGTCAGAAGACCGCTCACGGGAATCGGCGCTCGTCGAACCGGCTCCCCGAGAAGATCCTCCTTTCGGGGGAGGCGGAATGACGTCTCCAGGGGGACGCCAAGCTCCTCCCCGGCTGGAACACTGAGATGACGTCCCATCCCCGACGCTCCTGGTGCCACTGCCCCTGACGACCCTCGCCCCTGACGACACCGCCCCTGTTCCACCCCTCGAGATCCGGCGCATCCCGACCTGCCCCTCGACGCCCGTCCCCTCGCACTCCACCCCGCGCGCAACCCCGGAGGATACCCTTGTCCCTCATCACTGAGATGAGTCTGAAGAACCGACTGATCGTCGGCCTGCTCACGTTCGTGATCGCCGTCTTCGGCGTCGTCGCCACCACCTCGCTCAACCAGGAGACCATCCCCTCGGTCGAGATGCCCGGCACGATGGTCCAGGCCACCATCCCCGGCGCCTCGCCCGAGGTCGTCGAGGAGACGGTGACCGAGCCGTTGGAGACGGCATTGGACGGGGTCGGCGACCTCGAGTCGGTGACGACGACTACCTCGGCGGGGATGATGACGGCCAACGTCACCTGGCCGTTCGGCAAGGACGCGGAGAAGATGACGGACACCGTCCGCTCCGCAGTCGACAGTGCCAAGTCGAACCTCCCCGACACCGCCGAGGTCGAGGTGCTGTCCCAGCAGATCGACGATGTCCCGGTGGTCATGTTCGCCGTGTCCGGAGGCGATGACCAGCAGCAGCTGGGCGATCTGCTCGAGAAGAACCTGGTCCCCGAGCTGCAGGCGGTCGACGGCGTCGCCGACGTCGAGCTTGCCGGGCAGCGGGAACAGCAGGTGAGCATCACCCTGCGCCCGGACGACGTCGAAGACAAGAACGTCGTGGCCGCCTCGATCCCCGAGGAACTCACGGCCGCGGGCACCGTCACGCCCGCGGGCCAGAGCACCGTCGGCGACACATCCCTGTCCGTCGAGGTGGGCACCCAGATGGACGCGGTCGACGCGATCGGACAGACGCCGCTGCGGACGCCGGACGGGACCGTGACGCTCGAAGAGGTCGCCGACGTCGACCTCGAAGCCATCACCGCGACCACGCTGTCCCGCGCCGACGGCGAGGATTCGGTGACGATCTCCGTGACCAAGGGGCAGGACGACAACGTCGTCGAGGTCTCCCACGGTGTCGACGAAGTCCTGCAGTCGATCGGCCCCGAACTCGGCGACGACATCCGTTTCTCGACGATCTTCGATCAGGCGCCCGAGATCGAACAGTCGATCCACGACCTCTCGGTCGAAGGCGGGCTGGGACTGTTCTTCGCCGTCCTCGTGATCCTCGCCTTCCTCGGCTCCTTCCGCTCGACGGTCGTCGCCGCCATCTCGATCCCGATGTCACTGCTGATCGCGATGATCGGCCTGTGGGTCGGCGAGTACACCCTCAACATCCTCACCCTCGGGGCGCTGACGATCGCCGTCGGCCGAGTCGTCGACGACTCGATCGTCGTCATCGAGAACATCCGCCGCAGGCAGGGCACGAACCAGCTGACGATCCGCGACATCGTCGCTTCCGTCAGGCAGGTCGCCGGCGCGATCACCGCGTCGACCCTGACGACGGTGGCGGTGTTCCTGCCGATCGCGTTCGTCGACGGCATCGCGGGCCAGCTGTTCCGGCCGTTCTCCGTGACCGTGACCCTGGCGCTCCTGGCCTCTCTCGTCGTGGCCCTGACCATCGTCCCCGTCTTCAGCTACTGGTTCCTCCGCAACTCTCCGAAGCCGCTCTCGCCCAAGCGACAGGCGGCGACGGATGCGAGCTACGAGAAGTGGACAGTTCGGCAGCGAGCCCGCGCCCTCCGCCGCGCCGAGCGGCGGCAGGCGAGGATCGAGAAGAGGAACGCCAAGCGCGCCGCCAAAGGCAAGGCGCTCCTGCCCGCGGCCCGCGTCGATGCGACGGTCGAACCGGCCCCGGCCGGAGAGGCTTCCGGTCGCATCGATCGCCTGCAGCAGCGCGGCATGCCCGCGATCCTCACCGCTCTGCGCCACCCGTGGCGGACCGTGGCACTGTCCGTGGTCATTCTGCTCGTCACGATGATGCTCGGAACCCTGCTCAAGACCGACCTCCTCGGCGGGCAGAGCCAGAACTCGCTCTACGTCGCCCAGACCCTGCCCGCCGGAACCTCGCTGAGCACCAGCGACGAGGCGGCGAAGCGGATCGAGGAGGTGCTCGCCGCCGACCCCGATGTCGACACGTTCTCGACCACCGTCAACGGACCGGAAACCGGGTCGGAGAACAGCTTCAACATCACCCTCGAGGAGGGCTCCGACACCGCGGCGGCCACCACCCGGATCCGCACCCAGATCGAGGACCTGGGCGACGACATCGGCGACGTCAACGTCATGGACGCCGGCGGAGGCCTCAATGAGGACGTCGAGGTCACTCTCTCGGGCACCGATCTCGAGGCCCTGTCGACGGCGGCCGACGCCGTGACCAAGAGGATGGCCGAGGCGAACGGCGTGACCAGCGCCCGCAACGACCTGTCCGCCGAGCAGCCGGTCATCGAAGTCGACGTCGACCGGACCAAGGCCGCCGACGAGGGATACAGCCAGGCCGAGGTCGGTCAGGCGATCGCCGCCGCCCTGCACGGGGCGCCGGCGGGAACCGTGACCTTGGAGGGCACGGAACGCGACATCATGATCGCCCCGACCCACCCCGATGCGTCTCCCGACGAGATCAGGGCGCTGGAACTGCCCGTCACCGAGGTGCAGACCCAGCAGACGCAGGAGGACGCGACCGACCGGGTCAAGGAGGAGACCGAGCGCCGCGCCGACGAAGCGAAGCGCAAGGCCGAGGACGATGCCGCCGAACAGCTCGCCTCGGCGAGGGAGGCCCGGGACAACGCCGCCGACCAGCTGGAGGAGGCGCGGAAGGCTCTGCGCGAGGTCCGCAACCCACCTCCGGCGCCGAGCCCGGGCGACATGCGCCAGGAGCAGATCGACCAGGCCGAAGAGGGGGTCGAAGCCGCCGAGAAGGGACTGCGCGAAGCCGATGAGGCGATCGACGACATCATCAGCGGCCAGGAGGAGCAGCGTCAGACTCAGGCCGAGGAGGAGCGACTGGCCGATGAGCAGGAGGCGATCCCCGATCTCAAGGGGGAACCCGTCACCGTCGATGAGATCGCCGAGGTGAGAGAGTCCCAGACTCCGGCGACGATCACCCGCGAGGACGGCAGCCGACAGGTCACCGTCTTCGCGACCCCGGCCGAAGGCCAGCTCAGCGTCGTCTCCGCCGAGGCACAGGAGCTGACCTCGAGCATGGATCTGCCCGACGGAGTGAGCTTCGCGGTCGGCGGCGCCAGCGCCGAGCAGCAGGAGTCCTTCGCGCAGCTGGGCATGGCCATGCTGGTGGCGATCGTGCTCGTGCTCCTCGTCATGATCGCCACCTTCCGCAGCTTCGTCCAGCCGCTGATCCTGCTCGTGTCGATCCCGTTCGCCGCCACCGGTGCCGTCCTGCTGCTGGTGCTGACGAACACGCCTCTGGGCATCCCCGCGCTCATCGGTCTGCTCATGCTCATCGGCATCGTGGTGACGAATGCGATCGTGCTCATCGATCTCATCAACAAACTCCGCGAGCAGGGACTGGGGCTTGTCGACTCGATCGTCCACGGCACCCGCCTGCGGCTGCGCCCCATCCTGATGACGGCCGCGGCCACGGTGTTCGCCCTGCTGCCGATGGCATTCGGGCTGACCGGGGGAGGGGTCTTCATCTCCCAGCCCCTGGCCATCGTGGTCATCGGGGGACTGACGTCCTCGACGCTGCTCACCCTGATCCTCGTCCCGGCGCTGTACCTGCTCGTCGAACGGCGCAAGGAACGCCGGGCCGTGCGCAGGGACGAGAAGGCCGCCGCCAAGAGTGCCGAGCGTGAGGCGCAGGTCGAGGCGGAGACCGCCGAGCTGGACCGGAGTGAGAGCTGAACCGGCGACAGGGCCGAATCGGAATGAGAGCTGAACCGGCGACAGGGCCGAACCGGAATGAGAGCTGAACCGGCGACAGGGCCGAACCGGAATGAGAGCTGAACCGGCGCGCCGAAGCGGCGCAGAGGTGGGTTAGAGTCGGGCCATGTTCACCGGACACAGCGCCTTTCCGCTGACCCCGCTCGACGACGACATCCTCGATGAGGCCTCATTCACGGGCCTCATCGAGCGCCTCGTCGCCGCTCGGGTCGACTCCATCACCGCCCTGGGCTCCACCGGATCCTACGCCTACCTGACTCAGGCCGAACGGTCCCGCGTTGCCAGACTGGCCGTCGAGCACTCCGCCGGCATCCCGGTGGTCGTGGGCGTCGGCGCTCTGCGGACCTCGCAGGTGCTGGCCAACATCAGCAGCGCCGAGGAGGCGGGTGCGGCCGGGGTGCTGCTGGCCCCGGTGACGTATCAGCCGCTCACGGCCGATGATGTCTTCGAGCTCTTCCGCACCGCCACCGAGTACACGGAACTGCCGGTGATCGTCTACGACAACCCCGGGACCACCCACTTCACCTTCACCACCGACCTCTACGCACGAATCGCGCAGCTGCCCGGAATCGTCTCCATCAAGATCCCGGGAGTCCCCGCCGACCGGGTCCGGGCCCGGACCCACGTCGCGTCGATCCGGGCCGTGGTCCCCGATCACGTCACCATCGGAGTCTCCGGCGACGCCTACGCCGCGATGGGACTGGCCGCGGGCTGCGAGACCTGGTACTCCGTCATCGGCGGCACCCTGCCGCAGCTCGCCCAGTCGATCACGCGCGCCGCCGTCGACGGTGACGTCGAGACCGCGCTCGCGGACTCCGAGCGCCTGACGCCGCTGTGGTCGCTGTTCCGGGAGTTCGGCGGCAGCCTGCGCGTGGTCGCTGCGATCGCCGAGGAGCTCGGGCTGGTGCCCCCGCGCTGCCTGCCTCTGCCGATCCAGGGCCTCGGGACGGAGCAGCGGTCTCGAGTCGCCGAGGTGATGCGCGAGCTCGACCTCCGCGACTGAGGAGAAGAATCTTCACCGCACCCGGAATAAACTCTCTCCACCGAAAGTTGAGTCTGGTGTACGCAACTTTCATGAGGCCAAGTTTGACGACTTGATCCACGAAGAGAATACTGAGTCGGGCAGACTCAACGAGTTAAGGAGAGAACGTTATGGCACGTGCTGTTGGAATCGACCTCGGAACCACGAACTCCGTCGTCGCGGTCCTCGAAGGCGGCGACCCGAAGGTCATCGCGAACGCCGAAGGCGGTCGCACCACCCCGTCCGTGGTCGCAGTCAACAAGAACGGAGACTCCCTGGTCGGCGAGATCGCCAAGCGCCAGGCCGTCACCAACGTCAAGAACACCATCGCTTCCGTCAAGCGCCACATGGGAACCGACTGGACGACCGAACTCGGCGGCAAGACCCTGACCGCCCCCGAGGTCTCGGCGCGAATCCTGCAGAAGCTCAAGCACGATGCTGAGGAATACCTCCAGGAGAAGGTCACCGATGCGGTGATCACCGTCCCCGCCTACTTCAACGACGCGGAGCGTCAGGCCACCAAGGACGCCGGTGAGATCGCCGGACTCAACGTCCAGCGCATCATCAACGAGCCCACCGCGGCGGCGCTGGCCTACGGCCTCGAGCGCGGCAAGGAAGACGAGCTCATTCTCGTCTTCGACCTCGGCGGCGGTACGTTCGACGTGTCCCTGCTCGAAGTCGGCAAGGACGACGACGACTTCTCCACCATTCAGGTCCGCGCCACCTCCGGCGACAACCGCCTCGGCGGTGACGACTGGGATCAGCGCATCGTCGACTGGCTGGTGGGCGAGGTCAAGAACGGCTACGGCGTCGACCTGAGCAAGGACTCGACCGCTCTGCAGCGCCTGAAGGAAGCCGCTGAGCAGGCCAAGAAGGAACTGTCCTCGGCCACCAGCACCAACATCTCGCTGCAGTACCTGTCGATGAGCGAGAACGGACCGATCCACCTCGACCAGACCCTGACCCGGGCCAAGTTCGAGGACCTGACGAACGATCTGCTCGAGCGCACCAAGGCACCGTTCCACGCCGTGATGAAGGACGCCGGAGTCTCGGTGTCCGAGATCGACCACGTCATCCTGGTCGGCGGTTCGACCCGTATGCCCGCCGTCTCCGCCGTCGTGACCGAGCTCACCGGCGGCAAGGAGCCCAACAAGGGCGTCAACCCCGATGAGGTCGTCGCCATCGGCGCGGCCGTTCAGGCCGGTGTGCTCATGGGTGAACGCAAGGACGTTCTCCTCATCGACGTCACCCCGCTGTCCCTGGGGCTGGAGACCAAAGGCGGTGTGATGACGAAGCTGATCGAGCGCAACACCCCGATCCCGACCAAGCGTTCGGAGACCTTCACCACCGCTGAGGACAACCAGCCGTCGGTGTCGATCCAGGTCTTCCAGGGTGAGCGTGAGTTCACTCGCGACAACAAGAACCTGGGCACCTTCGAGCTGACCGGCATCGCCCCGGCCCCGCGCGGTGTGCCGCAGATCGAGGTCGCCTTCGACATCGACGCCAACGGCATCGTCCACGTGTCGGCAACCGACAAGGGCACCGGCAAGGAGCAGTCGATGACCATCACTGGCGGATCAGCTCTGCCGAAGGAGGACATCGAGCGCATGGTCCGCGAGGCCGAGGAGAACGCCGAGGAGGACAAGAAGCGCCGTGAGGCCGCTGAGCTCCGCAACAACGCGGAGAACCTGGCCTACTCGACCGAGAAGCTCGTGTCGGAGAACGAGGACAAGCTGCCCGAGGACGTCAAGACGGAGATCACCTCCGACGTCGAGGGAATCAAGGAAGCGCTCAAGGGCGAAGACGACGACGCCGTGAAGTCGGCCTACGACAAGCTCGTGGCCAACCAGCAGAAGATCGGCGAAGCCATCTACAAGCAGCAGGCCCCGGAGGGTGCCGCTGCCGGCGACGCCGCCTCCGATGCCGGTGCGAGCGCGGGAGCCGATGACGATGTCGTCGACGCCGAGGTAGTTGATGAGGACGAGGAGAAGAAGTAATGACCACCGAGGGCAACGATCAGTCGTCCGAGGAGCCAGGCTTCACCTTCCATGACAGGCGCCGGATCGATCCGGAGACCGGTGAGATCCGGCCCGAGGCCGAAGACCAGGCGTCCTCGCAGGCGGCGGGCGACCAGGCCGCAGACCCGAGTGCCGGGACCGGGAGTGCGGAGGCCGGGAGCGCCGGTGCCGGGACGGACGGCGAGGAGTCGGTGGCCGATGCCAGCGACCTCGGCGTCGAGATCCCTGCCGACGCCTCGAGTCTCAACGACACCGAGGCGGCAGCGGGCGAGCCTGCTGCAGGGTCCGAACCGGAACCGGGTTCGGAGGCCGCCGGGTACCTTGCCGATCTCAAGCGGATCAACGCCGAGTACGCCGCCTACCGGATGCGGGCCGAACGCGAACGTGAACGAGCCGCCGCGGGAGGCACGATCAAGGTCGTCGAGGCCCTGATCCCGGTCCTCGACGAGGTGCGCCTGGCGCAGGAGCACGGCGACGTCTCCGGGCCCTACGAAGCCCATGTGACCAAGCTGCTCGAGTCCCTGAAGAAGATCGGCCTCGAGCAGTATGGTGAGGTCGGCGACGAGTTCGACCCGGCCCTGCATGAGGCACTCATGCAGCAGCCCTCGGACGAAGTCGAGGCACCGACCGTCTTCCTGGTGATGCAGCCGGGCTACCGTCTGGGTGATCGCATCATCCGTGCGGCCCGCGTCGGCGTGCAGCAGCCGGAGGACTGAACCGATGACCTCGCCGAGGTGGGACTGCGCTCACGCCGTGAGCGCGGGGCCACCTCGGCGGCGGTCCGGATTCCGAAGAGCTCATCTGGGAAGATCTCATCTTGGGAGTGCGGATCGTGGAGGAGACAAGTGAATACAGCGAAGATCCACCTGAGCCGGCCGCCGGTGACGGCACGACGAGCAAGACTGGGAAGAAAGGAGGTGCCAGGTGAATACCGGACCTCAGAATGATTGGTTCGAGAAGGACTTCTACAAAACCCTCGGCGTCTCCAAGGATGCTTCCGAGGCCGAGATCAAGAAGGCCTATCGCAGACTGGCGCGCAAGTACCACCCCGACGCGAACCCCGGCGACGCCGCGGCTGAGGCGAAGTTCAAGGAGATAGGGCAGGCGCACCAGGTGCTGTCCGACAAGGAGTCGCGTGAGCAGTACGATCAGGTGCGCGCGATGGGCAAGGGCCCGCGGTTCACCGCCGGCAGCGGGGGACCGGGCGGCGCCGGCGGGTTCGAGGACGTGTTCTCCGACCTCTTCGGCGGCGGTCGCGCACGGACTCGCACCCGGACGAACACCGATGTTCCCCCCGACCTGGCCGACCTGCTCGGCGGCTTCGGCGGAGGCTCCTACGGCGGCGGCTACGGGGGCGGTTACGGAAGCTACTCGCCGCCGGTCAAGGGCGGCGACATCAAGTCGAGCACCACGCTGTCATTCACCGAGGCGATCAACGGCGCGTCGGTGAAGCTGAGCATGCCGGGCGGCAAGCCGCTGACCGTGCGGACCCCGATCGGGGTCAAGGACGGGCAGAAGATCCGCCTGGCGGGCAAGGGCAAGGCCAGCCCGAACGGCGGAGAGAACGGCGATGTCATCCTCACCGTGCACGTCAAGCCGCATCCGGTGTTCACCCGCGACGGTGACAACCTGCGGATCGATCTGCCGGTGAGCTTCGACGAGGCCGCCCTCGGCGCCGAGGTGAAGGTGCCGACCCTGGGCGGAATGCCCGTCACCGTGAAGATCCCGGCCGGCACTCCGTCCGGGCGGACGCTGCGAGTGCGGGGCAAAGGTGTGAAGACGAAGACGGGCACCGGGGATCTCCTGGTGACCGTTCAGATCGTGGTTCCGCAGAACATGTCGAAAGACGTCAAAGCGGCCGTCGAGTCGTTCAAACAGGCGACGAAGGACGAGGACCCGCGGGCGGGACTGCTCGAGAAGGCGAAAGCCAACTGAGGCGGTGAAACACAGTGCACATCTCTTCGAGTGCCGCGGTGTACGTCATCTCGGTGGCGGCAGAGCTGGCGGGGATGCATCCGCAGACCCTGCGCCAGTACGACCGATTGGGTCTCGTCACCCCTGAGCGGACTCCCGGCAGAGGCAGACGGTACTCCGGCAAGGACATCGCGAAACTGCGGATGATCCAGCAGCTCTCCCAGGACGAAGGCGTCAACCTGGTCGGGATCAAGAAGATCATTGAACTGCAGAATCAGGTCGACGCGCTCAAGAGCCGCAATCAGGAGCTCGAGGAGGAGCTGCGATCGCGGATGTCGGCGAAGGAGCGGGAGGCCCGTGTCTTCGCCGCCGGTACCGGCGGCGACGTCGTGTCGATCTCCCGGGGTCGACGCCCGCAGGTGAAGCCGGAGTCCGGCGCCCTGGTGTTGTACAACCGTTACTTCCGGTGAGCGAAACGGGAGCGGCTGCGGGCCGCAGAGCATGAGAGCGCGGATCCGTGAAGGATCCGCGCTCTCATACTCGGCATCAGCTCTGCGTGGGAGCCTGTCCGCCCTTCTTCCGGCCGGTCATCGCGACAGCGGCCCCACCGACGAGGAGCAGGATCGCGCCCGCGGTGAGAGCGCCGAGATCAGCACCCGTGCGGGGAAGGTCTCCGGAGTCGCCGCTGCCGCCGGCGGCCCCGCCGACCACCGTGAATGCGCCGTCCATGGCGTCCTCGCCGCAGGAGGCCATGACCGTGTAGGCGCCGACGTAGGCGGACGCATCGCTGCTCGTGCCGAACACGGAGACGCTCGCGCTGCCGTCGTCATCAGCGGTCCGCGTGCTTTCATAGGCGGTGACGTTGATGCCCTTCGGGGTGACCTTGAAATGCACGGTCGAGCCTGGTTCGCAGTCCTCCACCGACAGGATGACGCCCTTGTCCGAGTTCGCGAAGTCGGCGGCTTCGATCTTCTCGGGCGTCACGGACAGACTGGCTTCGACCGCAGCCGCCACGGGGCCCTCGCCCTTGTCGCCCTTGTCATCGCCCCTGTCCTTATCTCCCTTGTCGTCCCCACTGTCTTCGTCGTCGTCCTTCGGATCGATGACGGTGATCGTGCCCTTGAGCTCCTGCTGCTGCTTGTCCTCTCCCTCACCGCGGACAACGGTCACGGTGAAGTCGACGGGGCCGGGCTCGACCTGGGCCGCCTCCCCGGTCCAGTAGATCCGCTTGGTGAAGGAGTTTCCGTCGACCGTGTCGGGCTTGTCACCGGTCAGTGAATCCTGGACCGTGTCGCCTGCACGCAGGCCCTCGACCGTGATCTGGAATCCCTTGTCCCGATTCGCCAGATCCGCGGCCGTGATCTCTTCCGGGATGACCGTCAGCGAGGCGTTGAGTTCATCGTCGGCAACGATCTCGATCTGCAGCGGGATCGTCTTCGTCTCGCCGTCGCGGGTGACGGTGACGTCGAAGTCGTAGACGCCGGGTGCGACCGCCGTGGGATCATCGCGGTTGTAGATCCGGTACTCGAGAACGCCGCTGGTGTCACCGGTCTTGATCTCGTCGTGCTGATTCGACAGGGTGTTGTGAACCTTGTCGCCCGGCTGCAGTCCCGTGACCGTCAGCGTCACGCCCTTCGACTCGTCGGTGTATGGACTGCTGTCGGTGAAATCCGTCTGGGTCAGCTTCTTGGGGGAGACATCGGCCTGCGGATTGAACGCCTCCTCGGCCTGGATCGTGATGGGGTCCGACAGAGTCTTGGCCGATACACCTTTCCTGCTGACGGTGACGGAGATCTTCTGGGTTCCCGCTTCGAGGCTCTCGGGATCGCCCTGATATCGGACAGTCTCGATGTGCGTTCCGTCCGAGGACACGGTGGCGGCAGTGCCGGACGTGGAATCCTTGACGACGTCGCCCTTCTTCAGGCCGGTGACAGCGATCTCGACGCCCTTCTCGGCGAACTCCTCGGCGGTGACGGCCGACTCCTTGACATCGAGGTCGGCCTCGATGGGCTCCGGCTTCTCCTCCTCGGCCGCCGCGTCATCCTTGCCTTGGTCGGCATCCTCGGAGGGGGCTGGCGCCGACTCCTCCTCGTCGTTCGGCTCAGGCACTGTCTCCGTGGGAGCCGCGGCCTTCTTCGGCGCTTCGGCCGTCTTCTTCTTCGGGGCCTCTGCCTTCGGCTCCTCGGCCGGCTTCTGCTCGGGTTCTTCCGTCTTCGACTCCTGGGACGGCGCCTTCGACTCCTCCTGCGCGTCGGGCTCTTCGGTCGGAGCCGACTCCGCGGTCGACTTCTCGGACGTCGCGCCGGGTGCGGCCGAGGTCGTCTCAGTCTCCGCAGGCGGCTCCGCGGCGGCGACAGGGGCAGCGACCAGGCCGGAGAGTGCGAGGGCCAGAGCCGGGGCGAGGAGCAGCTTCTTCATTGGGGTGCCTTCCATCTTCGCGGGAGTTCCCGACACGTTCTGTGATCACCCAGGCAAGTGTCAGTCAACTCGGATGCTGGCAATCCTAGGGTCGGCAAGACGGCGGTAGTCATTATGAACGTTTAGTTCACGAGAAAAAGCAGTAACACTTTGGTAAACCAGCAAAGGTATTCGAGACGTGTCCGTGACATCTTCTGACATTGTTGCCCCGCGCCGACAGTGACCGCGGCCTCCTCCCGGCACAGGTGCTCCCCGGACCGGTGGCGGCGGCCGCGGGGACGTGTCGCTGGTGGCCCTCAGACCGCCCAGGCGGCGGCACGGATCTGCTTGCGCTGTTCGGTGGTCGGCACGCGGACCGTCAGCGCCGACGGCAGCACCTGCATCGCGAGGTAGGAGGAGCGGCCCACTGGATCGCCGTCGAACTGCACATCGACCTCGTCGTGGGATTCGATGACGACCTTCTGACATCTGCGGCTCTCCGTGTGCAGACCTCGCGACGACTTCCCCCCGATCACCGAGGCGACGACGCCCACCCACTGGCCCAGGTTCTTCGGACTCACGATGAGGACGTCGAGCAGGCCGTCGTCGATGACCGCATCGGGCATCAGCTGGATGCCGCCCTGCAGCTTTCCGCAGTTCCCGCCGAGGACGGAGCGGACGCGGGCCGAGACACGGTAGTCGTCGTCGAACGTGATCTTCACATGACTCGGCTTGCCGACCAGCTTCCGCGATCCCGCTTCGACATAGGCCAGCCAGCCCAGCTTGGTCTTGAGCTCGGAGTTGGTGTCCGCCATGACCGCGGCATCGAACCCGAGCCCGGTGATCACGGTGAAGACGTGGGTGGGCCCATCCTCGGCGATCCGCGCCTGCCCGACGTCGATCGATCGGTTCCGGCCCCAGAGCGCGATCCGCAGCGCCCATTCCGTCTTGTCGAGGACCAGATCGATGTTGCGGGCCAGCAGGTTCCCGGTCCCCAACGGGACGATTCCCAACGGAGTCGAGGTTCCGGCCAGAGCCGCGGCCACCGCCCGGACGGTGCCGTCGCCGCCTGCGGCGATGACGACGTCGACTCCCTCGTCGAGAGCGGCGGCAGCCGCCTTCTCGCCCGGATCCTCGAGAGTCGTCTCCAGCACCAGCGGTGGAGCCCAGCCCTCGTACCGGCAGATCGCCTCGGCGGTGGAGGCGAACTCCCGGGCGTCGGTCTTCGTGGGATTGATGATGAGAGCGGCGCGATACCGGTGGGCCGGGTTCACTCCGGGATCGGGGGTGTCCGCTGCGAGGATGATCTCGCGGTTGCGACGCAGTGTGCGCCGCGCACCGACTCGAGCACCGAGGAAGAAGGTGATCAGGAGCGTCAGAACGAGACCGACGATGACGATCAGCCATCCCACGGTGTCCAACTCGACAATCATGATCCCAACTTACTCTGCAACACCTGCGCTCTCGCTGAGGGCGCGAATATCGGAATCGATGCCCGGACCGTTAAGCTGAGAGGGTGATCGATCTAGCGCTCCTCAGAGAGAACCCGGACCTGTTCAAGGCATCGCAGGAGGCCCGAGGCCTGTCCGTCGACCTCGTCGACGAGATCCTCGCCGCCGACTCCGCCCGCCGTGCGGCCATCACCGCGTTCGAAGACGCCCGCGCCGAGCAGAAGTCCTTCTCCTCCCAGATCGCCAAGGCGGCGGCAGAGGACAAGCCCGCGCTGATCGCGCAGGGCAAGGAGAAGTCGGCGAGGGTCAAGGCCCTGCAGGTCGAATCGGAAGAGGCGACGTTCGCATTCGAATCCCTGGCCGCCAAGCTGCCCAACCTCATCATCGAGGGGATCCCCGCCGGCGGCGAGGAGAACTTCGCCACGCTCAAGACCATCGGTGAACCCCGCGACTTCGGTGCCGACGGGTTCGAACCGCTCGACCACCTCGAGCTCGGAGAGAAGCTGCGGGCCATCGACACCCAACGCGGGACGAAGGTCTCGGGGGCGCGCTTCCACTATCTGACCGGATTCGGCGCCAAGCTGGAGATGGCTCTGCTCAACCTGGCCCGCGACGTGGCCGAGGACGCCGGATTCTGCCCCACCATCACCCCCACCCTCGTCAAGCCCGAGGTCATGCGCGGCACCGGTTTCCTCGGTGAGCATGCCGACGAGGTCTACCGACTCGAAGCCGACGATCTGTTCCTCGTGGGAACCTCCGAGGTCCCGCTGGCCGGTTACCACATGGACGAGATCATCAACCTCGAGGACGGTCCGCTGCGCTATGCCGGGATCTCCTCGTGCTACCGCCGCGAAGCCGGCTCGTACGGCAAGGACACCCGCGGGATCATCCGCGTCCACCAGTTCCAGAAGGTGGAGATGTTCTCCTACGTCCAGGTCGAGCAGGCCGAAGCCGAACACGACCGGATGCTCGCCCTGCAGGAGAAGATGCTGCAGCTGTGCGAACTGCCCTACCGGGTCATCGACACCGCCGCCGGGGACCTCGGGGACTCCGCTGCCCGCAAGTACGACTGCGAGGCCTGGGTGCCGACGCAGGGCACCTACCGGGAGCTGACCTCCACCTCGAACTGCACCACCTTCCAGGCCCGGCGCCTGCAGATCCGCGAACGCCACAACGGGGCCACCCGCCCGGTGGCCACCCTGAATGGAACAATGGCGAACACGCGCTGGTTGGTTCCGATCCTCGAGAACCACCAGCAGGCCGACGGCTCCGTCACGGTGCCCGCGGCACTGCGCCCCTACCTCGGCGGCATGGTGGCCCAGGGACCGGAAGGTCCGCGCTTCGAGCGCTGAGGCGCCCGACCCACCGCCACTGCCCGTTGCAAGGAGGAATATTGCCCCCACATCTCATCGCGCTCGACGTCGATGGAACGATCGTCAACTACGATGGCACGCTCTCCGCAGCGACCCATCGGGTCCTGTCCGAACTGGGAGCGGCCGGGCATCACCTCGTCGTGTCCACCGGCCGGGCCCTGCCCGGCGCCCTCGAAGTGGTCCACGCCCTCGAGCTGACCACCGGCTTCGTCGTGTGCTCCAACGGCTCCGTCGTCGTCCGGCTCGACCCCGAGCTGGAGAATGGGTGGGAGATGCACCATGTCGTGTCCTTCGACCCGAAGGACGCCCTGCTGCGGATGCACGAGGCCCTGCCGTCGGCACTGTTCCTCGTCGAGGACCCCGACCTGCACCGCTGGGCGTCTGGCGACTTCCCGCCCGGCGAGCTCGCCGCCTCGGACACCCTCGACATCGTCAGCTTCGAGGAGCTCCTGGAGAAGCGCGCGACCCGCATCGTGATGCGCGAGGTCAACGGCAGTGCGGAGGAGTTCGCCCAGGCCGTCGACCGGTTGGGGCTCCACGAGGTCAGCTACTCCATCGGCTGGAGCAACTGGCTCGACATCGCTCCCGACGGCGTGTCCAAGGCCAGCGCCCTCAAGCTCGTCGAAGCCGAACTGGGCATCGATCACGAGCTCAGCGTCGCCGCCGGTGATGGGCTCAACGACACGGAGATGATCGACTGGGCCGCCTACTCGATCGTGATGGGGCAGGCGAAGGAAGAGCTCAAGGAGCTCGGCACCGTGGTGACGAAGACGGTCGACGAGGATGGTCTGGCCGTCGAGCTGGTCGACCACTTCGACCTCGACCCCGAGCTGCTGACCGCGGCCGGGGAGACCAACACCCGCGGCCTGTAGGCAGCGCACTGCAGGTAGTCAGTCGCGGCAGTCAGCCGCGGCGGTGAGAGGCCTTGGGCTCGAGCGTGTCGAGCACCGCGCCGAGGTAGCGGGCGACGCCCTCGGCCTCGACCGCCTCGGCGACGGCGTCCGCCGACTCCTTCACCGTCTCCAGCGCATTGCCCACCGCCACCCCATGGCCGGCCCAGGTGAGCATCTCGATGTCATTGGGCATGTCCCCGAACGCCATCACCCGATGCCGGTCCACGCCCAGGCGCTCGCACAGCTGCGCCAGGGTCTTCGCTTTTGTGATCCCCGCCGGGGCCAGCTCGACGAGGCCGTTGACCGGGTCGGAGAACGTGGCGTGGCAGGAATGGCTGAGGACCGGCCCGAGCAGGTCGTGGAGGGCCTGCGAGTCATCGGTGCCGATGCTGACGAGGATCTTCACCACATCGCGTTCGCGCACCTGAGACAGGTCGTCGACGACGACCGCGTCGAGCGGGAACCGGGTGGGGAAGCCGGGGTCGATGAGCAGTCCCGACAGCGTCTCGTAGGCGAACCGGGCCTGCGGCTGCGACTCGGTGACCGCGGAGACGATCTCGGTGACGTCGGAGTCGGCGATGGTGTGCGCCTCGACGACGCGGGAGGCGGCGATGTCGTAGATGACGGCTCCGTTGAGGCACACGACGAGGCCGAGGTCGGGGATCTGCTCGGCGATCGGAGCCAGCCACCGGATCGGCCTGCCGGTGACGAGGACGAACGGGATGTCCGCGGCCCGGCAGCGGTGGATCGCGTCGATCGTGGTGGTCGAGATCGGCTGCCAGTCGAGCAGGAGGGTTCCGTCGATGTCGCTGGCCACGAGACCCAGCTCGAACTCCGGCGGCACCCCGACGGCAGGGTCGCCTGCGCCCCGTCCGGTCATGATGCGTCCTCGTCGGGCAGGCCGGCCCGGGCGCGGTCGAGCAGCTCGGCGGCGTCGTCGATGAACCGCGCACAGGCCTGCGCGCTGGAGGCGGCCGGCCTGCCGGCGCGCAGTTCGGTCCGAGCCATCGATGCGGCCAGGACCGCCTCGGCGACCTTGGCCGACGCCCGGGCGAGCAGCTCCGGGGCGTCGCCGACGAGCCGCCGAACCGGTGCCGGCACGACCTGCCCGTCGACCGGGTGATGGGCGTGCAGTCGCCGGGCGATGTCGTCGACGACGGGCACGAGGTCATTGAGACGGTGAGTGCCGGCTGCGATGAGATCGCTCGCCGAGGCGCCGCCGGTGGTCTCGGGAGCTTCGGCGATGGCCACCGCCGTCGTGTAGTACCGGTCGACCGCGCGCAGGAACCGGTCATGGTGCTGGCGCCACAGGCCGGTGCCGAACTGCCGGTCAGGGCTGCGATCGCCCCGGCCGAGCTTCCTCAGTCCGGAGAAGAGCTTCATCGGCAGGCGTCACAGATAGTTGCCATGGCCACGGTCGTCGCGGTCGTGCTCCTGCCCCGGGCGGCGGGCGGCACCGGGAGGGACGACGCCGGGAGGCAGCTGACCCATCGTCTGCCGCGCCATCGCCTGCTGGGCCATGATCGCGGTCTGGATCCCGTGGAACAGTCCCTCGAGCCAGCCGACGAGCTGCGCCTGGGCGACGCGCAGCTCCGAGGAGGTGGGTGGCCCGTCCTCGCTGTCGAAGGGAAGGTCGAGCCGGTCGAGCTCCTCGATGAGGTCCTTCGACAGGCCGTCCTCGAGCTCCTCGATCGACCGGCGATGGATCTGCGCCAGCCGCTCACGGCCCTTCTCGTCGAGGTCGGTGCTCCTGACCTCCTCGAGCAGCTGCTTGACCATCGTCCCGATGCGCATCACCTTGGCGGGGGAGGAGATGTCGATCTCCCGGGACTCCTCGGTCGACTCGGTGGTCTCGGGGTCCGTGCCCTGCTGCGAATCGTGCGTCGGCTCGTCACCGGCGGAGTGGGAGGCGTTGGGGTCAACGGTCATGGTCGAGTACCTTCTTCCTGCGTGTCTTCGGTCGACTGGGAATCCTCGTCGACGACGAGCAGCACCTTGCCGATGCTCGAGCCCTCTTCCAGCGCGGTGTGCCCGCGACCGGCCTCGGCCAGCGGCAGGGTCTCGTGGATGATCGGGCGGATGTCCCCGGCGGCCACGGCCGGCCAGAGCTGCTCACTCACCTCGGCGATGATCTGCGCCTTCTGCTCCTTCGGCCGGGCCCGCAGGGTCGTGGCGGTGACGGTCTTCCGGGGCTGCAGAAGGTCGCCGAGGTTGATCTCCGCCTTCGTCCCGCCCTGGAGTCCGATGATGACGAGACGCCCGTCGGTGGTCAGCGCCTTGATGTTGCGCTCGAGGTACTTGGCGCCGATGATGTCGAGGATGACGTCGGCACCGGTGGTCCCGTCCTCACGCGTGCAGATCTCATGGACGCGGGCGACGAAGTCAGCTTCTCGATAGTTGATGACGGCATCGGCGCCGAGTTCGCGGCAGAACTGCGCCTTGGCCTCGGAGCCGACGGTGACGACGACCCGGACGCCGAGGTGCTTGGCCACCTGGATCGCGGCGGTCCCGATCCCGGAGGCCCCACCGTGGACGAGCAACCATTCGCCGGCCCGGATTCCGGCGCGGCCGACGATGTTCGAGTGCACCGTGCCGAGCACCTCGGGCAGGGCCGCGGCTTCGGTCAGGCTCAGCGACTCGGGCACGGGCAGGAGCTGACCGGCGGGAACGGGGACCGCCTCGGCGTATCCGCCGCCGGTGAGCAGGGCCGCCACGCGGTCGCCGACCGTCCATCCGGTGACCTCCGGTCCCACCTCGGCGATGGTGCCGGAGACCTCGAGGCCCGGGATGGTCGTGGCACCGGGCGGGGGACTGTAGAAGCCCTGCCGCTGCAGCAGGTCGGCGCGGTTGATGCCTGCCGCATGCACTGCGACCAGCACTTCGTCCGGGGCTATGCCTGGCTGTGGCTCCTCGGTGACCTCGAGAACCTCGGGGCCGCCGGGGGCCGAGAACGTGATTGCTCGCATATGTCCACTCTAATCGGAGGGGCCGACTTCGCGAACCGGGTCAGGCGAACCGGGTCGACTGAAGCCGATGCAGATCCGGTGCGGTGAGCCGGGTCAGGCGAAGAGCCGGAACAGGGGCGAGTTCTTGTGCACCCGTTCGATCTCGATCGGGGAGGCCTCCATGCGTTCGAGCAGGTTCGGCAGGTCCTCCGCCGAGCCGAGCTGGATGCCCACGAATGCGGGACCGGTCTCCCGATCGGAGCGTTTGACGTACTCGAACAGGGCGATGTCGTCCTCGGGTCCGAGGATCTCGTTGAGGAAGCGGCGCAGGGCCCCGGGCTCCTGGGGGAAGTCGACGATGAAGTAGTGCTTGAGACCCTCGTGGACGAGTGAGCGCTCGAGGATCTCCGGGTAGCGGGAGATGTCGTTGTTGCCTCCCGAGACCAGGCACACGACGGTCGACCCGGGTTCGACGACGATCGGCTTGCCCGACCCCTGCGGTCCGATGGCCGCCGAGGCCAGCGCCCCGGAGGGTTCGGCGATGATCCCGTCGGTCTGGTACATGTCGAGCATCTCCGTGGCCACGGCGCCTTCGTCGACCGGGCGGACGTCGACGCCGAGTTCGGACACGATCCGGTAGGTGACCGCGCCGGCGCGCTTGACGGCGGTGCCGTCGGCGAAGCGGTCGATGTTCTCCAGGGTGATCGGCCGTCCCGCCTTGAGCGCGGCGATCATCGAGGCGGCCCCAGCCGGCTCGGCGCCGATGACCTTGGTGTGGGGCAGATTCTCGGCGGCGTAGGCGGCGACCCCGGAGAGGATCCCGCCCCCGCCCACGGGGACGATGATGTAGTCGGGGTCGACGTCGAGCTGCGCGGCGATCTCCACGGCCACCGTACCCTGCCCGGCGATCGTGCGCAGGTCGTCGAACGCGGAGATGAGGAGCGCGTCGTTGAGATCGGCGAACCGATGCGCCAGGGCAGAGGCATCGTCGTAGGTGGAGCCGGCGATCTCGATCGTGACCCGGTCCCCGCCGAAGTGGCGGACGCGGTCGATCTTCTGCCTCGGCGTGGTCTTGGGCACGAAGATCGTGCCCTGGATGTCGAGTTCCTTGCAGGCGCGCGCGAAGCCCTGGGCGTGGTTGCCCGCCGAGGCGCACACGACCCCGCGGGCCCGTTCGTCCGCGTCGAGCTGGAGCATGAAGTTGAAGGCGCCGCGGATCTTGTAGGACCGGACCAGCTGCTGGTCTTCGCGCTTGAGGTAGACGGTGGCCCCGGTGGCGGCGGAGAGCCGCTCCGAAATGTGCAGGGGCGACATGATCACGGAGTCGGCGATTCGCCGCGCGGCCGCCTCGACCTCGAGGGCGAGAGTCTGCTGCTGGGGTGACACGTCTTGTTTCAACACCTCTCTATTGTGCGCCTCCTGTCTTGCCATTTGGCAAACCGTTTCGGAATGAGGACAAGAGATGGGACTGCGGTGCGCCTGAATGAGTGGGAGGAGGCAACCGTGATTTGATGGAAGGTGCCCGTATTCCCTTCAAGGAGGCGACATGGCCATCAGCAGTGAGCTCGAACAACTGTTAGCCAGCTGGATACCTCGGCAGCCGTGGTTCCCCAAGCTCGCTGCAGATTTCGGGACTGACCCCGACATCACCCCGATGTCGGTGGCGCGGGCCTTCACCTACCCCGCCGAGGAGCTCGGCGGTTTCGTCGGCCTCGTGACCGTGATCTCCGTGGGCGACGGTCCGACCCTGCGTCGCCTCAACATCCCCCTCTCACTGCGGGGAACCGAGGACCTCCACCTCCGCCATGCACTCATCGGCCAGGTCGACGACCTGGCACGCGGCAGCGTCTTCGTCTACGACGGTCCCGCCGATCCCGTGTTCGTCAACCTCATGGCCGATGCCATCGTCAAGCGCAAGGTCTTCGCCGGCGGGCAGCTGAGCACCGAATCCCTGCGTCACGACCAGGACAGGTCCCGCGCCCTTGGATCGCTGTCGGGGCAGGCGTCGTCCGGGCCGACATCGCCCGGGCCGGCGTCGCAAGGGCCGGCGGGAGCCGGGCAGGGTCCCGCGGGCCAGGTTCGGCTGGGACCGCTGCCCGCCGGGGATGCCCCGTATCCTGGGGCGACCGAGATCGTCGATCCCGCGGATCTCTCCGCCCCCTTCGACACCGCCGCCGAGGTGGTCCCGCCGAAGCCGTCGAAAGAGGCCCTGAACACGCCCGCCCCCGAAGCCGTGGTTGTGCGCCCGATCGAAGTCACGGAGACGAGCGCGAACAAGTCGACGGTGATCATCCACGACGAGTACGAGCCGTTGGAGCTCAGCTTCTTCCGCGTGCTCGAGAACGGGATGCCGTCGTCGCTGACCATTCCGGTGCTGCTGACAGAAGCCGGCTCGCGCAGCGTTCCCGAGGTGATCGGGTGGAGTTCGGGCCGTTGGTACGACATGTTCGAGGTCACGGAGATGGAGGCGCCGATGGCGCTGCTGTCCCACGTCGATGTCGAGGCCGAGCCCGCCTGGCGCGAAGCCGTCGACATCGTCTGCAGCGTCGACTCGGGATCGATCGGCGGATACAACGCGCAGGCGGCCGAGATGGGACGGCGGGTCGGTGAGCTCCATGCCGATCTCGCCGCCGAGTTCGGGATCGTCGAAGGCACCGGGGAGCCGACGAAGCTCCTCGTGCAGAAGTGGACCGAGCGCGTCGACTGGGCCCTGGGACGGGCGCCCCTGGCCCTCGACGCCCTGGTGCCCGAGCTGCGCAAGCACCGGGCGAAGCTCCTCGCGCTGGGGACGATCGGCACTCTGCAGAAGATCCACGGCGAATTGACCCTCGACCATGTGGTCAGCTCACCGACGGATGGCTACACGGTGGTGAAGTTCAGCGACTCCGCGAACTCCGACCCGAAGCCGCCTGCCTTCGACCTGGTCGCCCTGCTGCGCAGTGTCGACTACGCGGCCGGCTTCGCCCGACTCCAGCGCACGGGCGCGCTCGAGTCCGAGGACGGCGGACTCGTCGTCAACGGCTTCGCCAGCGATCCGGATGCGCTGCGGGCCATCTACGACTCGCCCGAGTCCCTCTGGGCCTCGCAGGTGCAGAACTCGCTGCTCAGCGGGTACTCGCGGGCGCGCGGGGAGTCCATCGGACTGGGCGATCCGGTGCTGCGGGCCGCGCTCATCGATCGGCTGCTCGTCGAGGTGGTGACCGAGTTGCGCAACCGCCCGAACTGGCTGTCGGTGCCGCTGGCCACCCTCACCCTGGTGCTCAAGGGCAAGCCCGTGCGCGCCAGCGACGAACCCACCGAGGCGGAGCTGATGGTGCCCGGGCCCGGGGCCGGCGACGAGGGTGGCGATGAGGGTGCGGCACAGACGGCTCCGCCGGAGGGCGCTTCGGGCGAGAATGCGGCCGAAGCGTCATCCGGGGGAGAGGCCGACGGAGACAGGAACTCCGAGGCTGATGTCGCTGATGAGAATGCCGCCGATCAGGACGAATCCGAGGAAGAGGAAGTCGTGACGTCCCGGGTGCCGGCAGCGTTCGCGGCACGCGGTGCGGCGGCGAAGGACGCGGACTCGAACGGTCGTCATTTGCACGGTTTCAACCACGGGGAGAAGCGCTTCGCGCCCGGGGACGAGGACTTCGAGGACGAAGACAAGGACTTCGATCCCGACGACAAGGACTTCGGGAATGAGGACAGTGGCCAGGAGGACGCGAAGGATCCGAAGGGCTCCTGACTCGGGCTCAATCGCAGGCATCTGCGCCTGTCATCGTCGTCCCGAGCGATTAGCGCAACCAGAACGACTGTGAGAAACTGTTGTGGCTCGACGTCGTGTTGGGCAGGCCGGGTTCACCTGAACCATTGGAAGCGTGTCTGAGCGGCCGAAAGAGATGGTCTTGAAAACCATTGTGCGGTAACCCCGTACCGTGGGTTCGAATCCCACCGCTTCCGCCGATGTGATGTGTCGCGACATCGTTCACTCGATGTCGCGGCACATTTTTCATTTCCGGGTTGGTATGTGTCACGACATCGTTCATCAAATTGATGCCATGTCTCGCGACATCGTTCACAG
>JAPSIC010000142.1 GCA_031179165.1 Brevibacterium sp. | reverse complement strand
GGCCCGTCACCCTCTCGAGCAGCGGCAGGGCGTTCGGTCCCTGCAGCTCGTACCGATAGAGCTTCGGATCCCCACCGCCGGCCGCCGCCCGCGCGATCGAGTTCGGGTCGCGGTCGAAGCTCACGTCATACTCACCAGTCTCACCGTGGTACTGCACCCAGTCGAGTACCATGTGCCAGCCGACGAGGTCGTACTCGTCATCCGCCGCTCCGGCCTCGCCGCTGAGATGGAAGAGGATTGCGTCGCCGACGAGATGACCCTCGTGGTTGACGGCGATGAACTGCTTCGCGGCGTTCGCCGGGAAGCGGGCGAAGCTGTTGACACCGGTGTCGCTGAGCAGGCGCGCGGCGTCCCAACCGCGGATGAACAGGTCGCTCATGTGGTGTGACTGGTCGAGCAGCGCCACGGACTCGCGCCACGAGCGCTGTTCCTCGATCCAGTTCGTGAACTCCGGCCGGACCGGGAACTGCGTCGGCAGGGCCTGCGCGTTCCTCAGGTAGGCGACCGGTCCTCCGGCTGCGGCGATCGCCTCGGCGGCCGACTGCGATGCCATCACAGCTCACCGCTGGTGCGCCAGCCGCCCTGGTACTCCCGGCGCGCCGTCTCGGCGTACGGGACGGGACTGACGACGGCGCGGACGGCGAGCTGCTCATGCGGCTCGACGGTGGTCTTGTCGGAGCCGCCGTCGGGTTCGCCCCACACCACGCGCACCTCGGCGCCGATGGGCACATCGCGGTCGACCGTCGCCAGCGACAGACCGCTCCTCTCGTTGGCCGTGACGCCCGTGAACAGCGACAGGCCGACGGTGCTGCCGTCGGCGTCGATCACGGCGTCGAAGTTCGAGGAGCCGTAGTTCGCGTTCGGCAGGTCGAAGAACTGGTAGCCGGGGCCGTCGCGGTCGATGACGGTGGTGAGCAGCTTCGCCAGGTCCTCGTCGTTCCACGCGAGAGTGACCTTCTTGCGGCTTCGCTCGGCGTCGACCTTCTCGAGGGCGTCGCGGCCGATGAAGTCGTGGTCGAACTTCACGAACGAGCCGTACCCGAGCTCCCAGGGGTTGAGATAGTAGTCCTCGATGTCCTCGGAGACGAATGATCCCGCGATCGCGTTGATCGCCTCGTAGCTGTCGACCCCGAGCCACTCGCGGTAGCCGCGTTCGGCCTCGCTCGAATAGATCGCCGGCAGCGGCGAAGGGATCCACCCCGACTCGAGCGTGTTCGAGGAGTAGGCGCGGGATCCGCAGGGCTCGATGCCGAACTCGGCGCCGGCGGTCAGAATCGCGTCGCGGATCCTGCCGTGCTGGGCATAGGGCGCCCAGAGCTCGAGACCCGGAGCCCCCGCCATGCCGTGACGCAGGGTGCGCACCGTTTCGCCGGCGACGTCGATGGTGCCCATGCGGAAGAACCTGACCTGCTCGACCGGAGCGCCGTTGAGCTTCTCGATGACCTCCCAGGCGCGAGGCCCTTGGATCTGGAAGCGGCAGTACTCGCGGTGCACGGCCGCTCCGTAGGGGCGGGAGGGAGACCGGTCGTCGTAGAGCACCTCGACGTCGTAGCCCCCGTATCGGCATGGAACTGCAGCCAGTTCGCGCCGGGGGCGCGACCGACGTAGACGTACTCGTCGTTGGCCTCGTGGAAGAGGATCCCGTCGCCGATGACGCCGCCGTTCGATGCGACCGGCACGAACTGCTTCGCCCGACCGACCGGGAAGTTCGCGAACGAATTGATCCCCGTGTCGCTGAGCAGCCTGAGCGCGTCGGGGCCCTTGAGGAAGAGGTTGACCATGTGATGGGTCTGGTCGAACAGCACAGCGGTCTCCCGCCACGCCTTCTGCTCGCGCCGCCAGTTGCTGAACTCGGCCGGCACGACCGGATAGATGTAGGTGCCCAGCTTGGAGTTGCGGAGCATGTCGACGACGCTGCCGCGCTCGTCGATCAGTTCTTGCAGGTTCTTCGGCATCAGGGTCTCGACTTCCTTGTCTGGTGATGGTCGGCATCACACTCTCCGGCCGCTGCAGGCAGGACATCCCACTGCGGCTTCCCTATCTCCATAGTGTGTTCAGGTGACAACATTGTCAACAAAAATGTTGACGGACCAAGGTGACTGTGATTGTCTGATAATGATCGAGAGGACCGAACATGACAGCTGTGACCCCGTCTCTCCTTGTCGTCAGCGCCCACGCCGGCGACTTCGTCTGGCGCGCCGGCGGCGCCATCGCGGCGGCCGCGCAACGGGACGAACGGGCCACCGTCGTCTGCCTCTCCTACGGCGAGCGCGGCGAATCCGCCAGCCAGTGGCTCGCGGGCAGAACGCTCGACGAGATCAAGGAGATCCGCCGCGGCGAGGCCGAGGCCGCCGCGGCCGCGCTGGGCGCCGACATCGAGTTCCTCGACCTCGGCGACTACCCGCTCGTCGAGAGCCAGGAGGCGGTGCAGCGGCTTGTCGACGTCTACCGGCGGACCCAGCCGACCACGGTGCTGACCCACCCCCTTGCCGACCCGTACAACGGCGACCATCCCACCGCGGCCCGCATGGCGCTGCAGGCCCGCGTGCTCGCCCAGGCCATCGGGGTCGCGAACTCCGACGGCACGTACCCCGGCGAGGACGAGATCATCGGCGCCCCGCCGGTGTTCTTCTTCGAACCCCACCAGCCCGAACAGTGCGACTTCAAACCGAACGTGCTGCTCGACATCACCGAGGCCTTCGACCGCAAACGCGCGGCCATGGAGTGCCTGCCCGCCCAGAAGCACATGTGGGAGTACTACACGCAGCTCGCCATCCGGCGCGGGGTCCAGGTCAGACGCAACGCGGGGCCCAACCTCGGCCTGCCCCACCGGACCCTGGGCGAGGCGTACATGCGCCACTTCCCGCAGGTCACCAGGGTGCTGCGATGAGCCGGGCAGGTCAGCGGGATGCCGCGGTGAGCCGGGCAGGTGAGCGAGATGCCGAGGTGAGCCGGTCAGGAACGGCGGGCCCGGCCGCCCCCTCGACCCGACCGGGATCGACCGGCATCGTCGTCACCGACATCGCCCGCGCCGACGCCGAAGTCGTCTCGGCCCTGGGCGAGCACGGCGTCGCGACGGTGCATGAGGCGCTCGGTCGCGAAGGCCTCGTCGGGCACGCGGTCACGCCGATTCAGCGGGGAGCGAGGATCGCCGGATCCGCCGTCACCGTGCTGTGCTGGCCCGGCGACAACCTGATGATCCACGCCGCGATCGAGCAGTGCCGTGAGGGTGACGTGCTCGTCGTCACCACGGCTTCCCCCTCGCTCGACGGCGCCTTCGGCGACCTGTTCGCGACCGCGCTGAAGACCCGCGGGGTGCAGGGGCTGGTCACGACCACCGGGGTGCGCGACACCGCGGACCTGCGCGATATGGGCTTCCCGGCCTGGTCGGGATGCGTGCACGCGCAGGGCACGGTCAAGGCCACCGCCGGTTCGGTCAACGTGCCGGTTCTCGTCGACGGCGCCCTGGTGAATCCGGGCGACGTGATCGTCGCCGACGACGACGGCGTGGTCTGCGTGCCCCGCGAACGGGCCCGGGCGGCACTCGAGGCGGCCGATCGACGCGTCGCGAAGGAGAATGCCGACCGCGAGGCCTACCTCGGCGGTGAGCTCAGCCTCGACCGCAAGAGGCTGCGCGGTCTGCTCGACGAGCTCGGCGTGCGCTGGATGACGCAGGCGGAGTATGAGGGACGCGACCGGCGATGACCGTGCCGGCCGACCCCGCGATCGACGGCCTGCCGTGCATGCTCATGCGCGGCGGAACCTCGAAGGGGGCGTACTTCCTCGCGGAGGACCTGCCACCCGGCCGGGAAACGGTCGCGGACCTGATGCTGCGCGTCATGGGCAGCCCCGATGCCCGCCAGGTCGACGGCCTCGGCGGGGCCCATCCGCTCACGAGCAAGGTCGCGATCGTCTCGCGATCCCAGGAGCCCGGCGTCGACGTCGACTACCGCTTCCTGCAGGTGGGGGTCGACACGAGCGTCGTCGCCGACGCGCAGACCTGCGGCAACCTGCTCGCGGGGGTCGGACCGTTCGCCGTCGAGCGTGGGCTCGTGGGCTGCGGCGAGGAGCGGACATCCGTCGTCATCCGCCTCGTCAACACCGGCGACACCGCGACCGCCACCTTTCCCACCCGAGGCGGCTGTGTCGTGTATGACGGCGAGCAGTCGATCGACGGTGTGCCCGGGACGGCCGCCCCGGTCGAGATCGAGATGGGCGGCGATCCCACTCCCCTGCTGCCGACCGGACACGCGGTCGACGTCATCGAGGACCACCGCACCACCCTCGTCGACTGCGGCATGCCGGTCGTCATGCTCGATGCGGCCGAGTTCGGACTCACGGGCGACGAGGAGCCGACCGAGCTCGAGGCGAACGCCGAACTCTCCGCCCGGATCGAGGGGATCCGCCTGCACGCCGGGCCCCTGATGGGGCTCGGGGACGTCGCGGCGGAGACCGTTCCCAAGATGATCCTCGTCTCCCCGCCGCGCCATGGAGGCGCCGTGGCGGTTCGCGCATTCATCCCGCACCGGGTGCACAGCTCGATCGGGGTGCTGATGGCCGCTTCGGTCGCCGCCGGGGTGCGCATCCCCTCTGCCGTCGGCAGCTCCTTCGCCGAGATCTCCGCGGGCCGTCGGGTGCCGCTCGAGCATCCGAGCGGCGTCTTCGAGGCCCTCGTCGAGGTCGAGGAGCGCCCCGGTGTCGGCTTCGTCGCCTCGTACTCCGCCAACCTGCGCACCGCGCGCAAGATCTTCGACGGTCTCGTCTTCCCGAGGCCGCGCCGATGATCCCCAGCCACCTCCATCCGCAGTCAGAGAGGACCGCACCATGACCGACCACACCTCGTTCGACGTCGCCCACCTCGCCAACGTCGAGCTGCTCACCCCGAAGTTCGAGGAGAGCCTCTGGTTCTTCCGCGACCTGCTCGCCATGCGGGTCGTCGAACAGTCCGACGGTGTCGCCTACCTGCGCACCTGGGACGACTACGAGCTGTACACGATCAAGCTCACCGCCTCCGCTGCCGCAGGGGTGGGTCGCACCTCCTTCCGAGCGGCCAGCCAGGAGGCGCTGGAGCGCCGCATCGCTGCGATCGAGGCTCTCGGCCTCGGCGAGGGCTGGGTCGACGGCGAGGTCGGCACCGGCCCGACCTTCATGTTCCGCGACCCCGACGGGCACTCGATGGGGATCTACTACGAGACCGAGCGCTACGTCGCCGGTGACGAGGATCGGCCCGCGCTGAAGAACCAGGCCTCGGCCTTCCCCGGTCGCGGCGTCAATGCCCGCAGGATCGACCACATCAACTATCTCGGCAAGGACGTCGAGGCCAACGGCGAATTCCTCATCGCTGCGCTCGGAATGCGCGAGAGCGAGCGGATCCGGCTCGATTCCGGCAGGTTCGCCGCATGGTGGTTCCACTTCGGCCTCAAGTCCTACGACGTCGTCTACAGCGACGACTGGAAGAAGCACGGCAACCGCCTCCACCACATCGCGTTCGCGCCCGACACCCGCGAGGACATTCTCAAGGCCGCCGACATCTTCCTGGAGAACGGGATCTACATCGAGTCGGGCCCGCACAAGCACGCGATCAACCAGACGTTCTTCCTCTATGTGTGGGAGCCAGGGGGCAACCGCATCGAGTTCGCGAACGCCGGCGCCCGCCTCCTCCTCGACCCCGACCAGCCGGTCGTCGAGTGGAGCGAGGAGGAACGCAAGAAGGGCCAGGCCTGGGGAATGAAGACCATCGAGAGCTTCCACACCCACGGCACCCCGGTGGTGTAGGCGCGAGGCCGCCGGGGCGCGCCCCGCCTATGCGGCGGTCAGGCGCATGGGCAGCGATTCGAAGCCGCGCAGGGTGTTGTTCAGGTGCCTGCGCACGGGACCCGCGGATTCGAGCGCTGCGACCCGGTCGAGGAGCGCGTCGAGCACCGAGACCGCCTCGAGCCGCGCGATGTGCTGGCCGACGCATTGGTGGATCCCCATGCCGAATCCGACGTGCCCCGAGGGGTCGCGATCGAGGTCGAAGGCGTGCGGATCCTCCCAGCGCCGCCGGTCACGGTTCGCCGCGCCCAGGAACATCAGCACCTTCTCGTCGGCGGGAATCCTCACCCCCGCGATCTCGATGGTCTGCGTGGTCGTGCGGAAGAAGGTCTGCACGGGCGACTCGAGGCGCACCGCCTCCTCGAAGACGCGCGGCAGCAGCGAGCGGTCCTCGCGTACGCGCCGCCAGTCCTCCGGGCGGTCGGCCATCATGTGCAGCACCGAGGCGATGCCCGTCACCGTCGTGTCGACGCCGGCCGTGAGCAGGGAGCGGACGACGAGCGGGGCCTGTTCCGTGGTGATGTCGCCCCGGTCCGCGGCGGCCCAGATCTGCGCGCCGATGCCGTGGGAGGACAGGCTCTCGCGTCTGCACTGCTCGCCGATCCATGCCATGGTGGGGCCGATCGTCTCCTGCGCCTGGGTGACGAGGCGGTTCTGCGGGCCGAAGGCATTGAACGCGAAGTCACCGTAGGGCAGCAGGTGCTCGCGCCCCTCCTGACCGATGCCGATCGCATCGGGGAAGACGCGCAGCGGGAACACCTCGGCGAGGTCGGTCACGGCGTCGAACTCGCGTCCGCGTGAGAGCAGCTCGTCGACGACGTCGCGCGCATCGGATCGCCACTGCGCCTCGAGCACCCGCAGCCGGCGCGGTGACAGGAGCTTCGCCAGCACCGAGCGAGGAGCATCGTGGCGCGGCGGATCCGCTTCGAGCAGGACGCTCGGCGGACGCCAGGGCTTCTCCCTCCTGAAGTTGGCCAGCCCCACCCCGGCCGCCGACTGGAGTCCCTGCCAGTCGATGAGCGCGCGGTGCACGTCATCGTAGCGCGCGACGGCGTACACGCCGTGGCTGTCGAGGTAGGTCACGGGCGCGGTCTCGCGCAGGCGCTCGTGGAACGGCAGCGGGTCGGCGAGGAACTCCTCGCTGAATGGGTCGATGTCGAGGTGCGGCACGGCGGCCGACGGTGCCGCCGGCGTCGCGGCGGGTGAAGGGGTGGTGGTCATCATGGTCTCCGTGGGTTCTCAGATGCCGAGCACGAGGCGCGGGTCGCGGCTGCGCGAGACGCAGGGGAACATGCAGTCCCCGAGCGCCCGCTCATGGTCGTCGAGCAGGGAGTCCCGGTGGTCGGGGGTGCCCTCGAGCACGTCGGTCTCGCAGGTCCCGCACACCCCCTTGGCACAGGAGGTGATGATGTCGACCCCAGCTCTGCGCAGTGCGTCGACGACGCTCTCGGACTCGCCGACCTGCGCCGTCACTCCGCTGCGTGAGGCGATCACCTCGAACGCGGCCGGTGTCGGACCGTCGCCGTTCTGGGCGGTGAACCGCTCAATGCGAGGCGGCAGACCGCCCGGCACGGCCCCCCACGCCTCGATCGCGTCGAGCAGCCGGACGGGTCCGCAGGCGAACACGCGCACGGCAGGGTCCTTCGGTCGCCACGACTCGAGGTCGGCGCGGCCGAGTCGGTCCGCGTCGTGAACGGTGACCCGATCCTCGTCTCCGGCGAGCACGGCAAGTCGGTCGAGGGCCGCGAGGCGGCTCGCGCTGCGGCCGAGGTAGAGCAGTCGCCAGGCCACGTCGAGGCGGTTCGCCTGCTCGATCATCGGCAGCAGCGGCGTGATGCCGATGCCACCCGCGATGAAGAGGTACTCCTCGGCGGGGGCGAGGCGGAAGTTGTTGCGGGGTCCGCCGAAGCCGAGCAGGTCTCCCTCCGCCACCTCATCGTGCAGCGCGGCTGAGCCTCCCCGGCCGTCCGGTTCGCGCTGGACCATGATCGTGTACTCGCAGGGTTTCCAGCGGTCGCCGCACAGTGAGTACTGGCGGACCATGCCGGCGCCCGCACCACCGGCGGGGAGGATCAGGTCGATGTGGGCCCCCGGTTCCCAGTCGGGCAGGCGACCGCCGTCGGCGGCCTCGAGCGTCAGCGCGACGACGTCGTCGGCGACCTTGCGTCTGCGCGCCAGGCGGAGAGCTGTGGATGTGCGGTGGATCATATTCTGGAGCCTAGTGACGCCGGTTTCCGCCCACAGATAGAATTCCGTTCAACGGAATCGGCTCGATGGCGAGCCGCTCACTTCGGGAGGGCAATGATGGCCAGAGGTTCTGACGGTGAGTCCGTGCTGCACAAACACCTGCGCGTGCTCGACGCCTTCGAGTCGCAGCGACCGGAGCTGACGCTGTCGGAGATCATCGCGATCACCGGGCTCGCGGCGTCGTCGGCGCATCGCCTGGTGGGTGAGCTCGAGCACGAGGGGCTGCTGGAACGCGGCCCCGATCGACGCTACCGGCTCGGGATTCGCCTGTGGGAGTACGCCTCGCGCACGCCCGGGGCGATCGGCCTGAGGGAGCTCGCGCGGCCCTGGCTCGACGCGGTGCATGTCAGGGTCCGGCAGCACACGCAGCTCGCGGTGCTGCGCGGGCACGAGGTGCTCTTCATCGACCGTCAGTCCACACGTGACGCGGTCGTCAACGCGACCCTGATCGGCGGCAGGATTCCGCTGCCGCTGAGCTCGAGCGGAATCGTGCTCCTCGCCCATGCCGAGGCCGAGCTCGCCGATCGCGTCATCGCGGCGGGCTGGCCTCGCATGACACCCGACTCCCCCGCCGACGGGGCGGAGCTTCGCAAGCTTCTGAGCCACGCCCACGCGCAAGGCTACGCCGTGTGCGACGGGTTCATCCATGAGCAGTCCCGCGGCATCGCCGTCCCTGTGTTCGGTCCCA
>JAPSIC010000141.1 GCA_031179165.1 Brevibacterium sp. | reverse complement strand
TCCATCTCGCTCACGGCGATGAATTCGGCGTTGCCGCCGAGCATGATGTCGGTGCCGCGACCGGCCATGTTCGTGGCCACGGTGACCGCGCCCTTCCGACCCGCCAGAGCGACGATGGAGGCCTCTCGGGCGTGGTTCTTCGCGTTGAGCACCTCGTGGCGGACCCCGCGCTTGGCGAGGTGCTTCGAGAGGTATTCGCTCTTCTCGACGCTGGTGGTGCCGACCAAGATCGGCTGCCCGACCTTGTGCCGTTCGACGATGTCGTCGACGACGGCTTCGAACTTCGCGACCTCGTTCTTGTAGACGTAGTCGGGCTGATCGATGCGCTGCATCGGCTTGTTCGTCGGGATCGGGACCACGCCGAGTTTGTAGGTCGACATGAATTCGGCCGCCTCGGTCTCGGCGGTGCCGGTCATTCCCGACAGCTTCTCGTAGAGGCGGAAGTAGTTCTGCAGGGTGATCGTGGCCAGCGTCTGGTTCTCCGCCTGGACCTTGACGTTCTCCTTGGCCTCGATGGCCTGGTGGAGTCCTTCGTTGTAGCGGCGGCCCTTGAGCACGCGACCGGTGTGTTCGTCGACGATGAGGACCTCGCCGTCGAGGAGGACGTAGTCCTTGTCGCGCTTGAACAGCTCCTTGGCCCGGATGGCGTTGTTGAGGAAGCTGATGAGCGGGGTGTTCTCGGCGTCGTAGAGGTTGCCGATGCCGAGGTAGTCCTCGACCCGCTCGATTCCGGGTTCGAGCACTCCGACCGTGCGCTTCTTCTCATCGACCTCGTAGTCGCGGTCGGGCTTGAGTCGCTTGACGACCTTCGCGAACTCCTCGTACCACCGGTTGGCGTCGCCCTCGGCGGGGCCGGAGATGATGAGCGGGGTCCGGGCCTCGTCGATGAGGATCGAGTCGACCTCGTCGACGATGGCGAAGTGGTGCCCGCGCTGGACGAGTTCCTCGGAGGACCAGGCCATGTTGTCGCGCAGGTAGTCGAAGCCGAACTCGTTGTTGGTCCCGTAGGTGATGTCCGCGGCGTACTGCCGGCGGCGGTTGTCCGAGGACATGTTGGCCAGGATGCAGCCCGTCTCCATCCCGAGGAACCGGAACACGCGGCCCATCAGGTCGGACTGGTAGGTCGCGAGATAGTCGTTGACCGTGATGATGTGAACGCCGTTGCCGGTCAGCGCGTTGAGATAGGCCGGAAGCGTCGCCACCAGGGTCTTGCCCTCACCGGTCTTCATCTCCGCGATGTTGCCCAGGTGGAGGGCGGCCCCGCCCATCAGCTGCACGTCGAAATGGCGCATGCCCAGGGTCCGGCTCGATGCCTCTCGGACGGCGGCGAAGGCCTCCGGCAGCAGCGAGTCCAGTGTCTCTCCGTCTTCGCAGCGCTTCTTGAAGCGATCGGTTTCCTCCCGCAGCTCAGCATCCGACATGGCGCTGAACTCTTCGGACAGCTGGTTGATCGCGTCCGTGTAACGGCGGAGCTTCTTCAGCGTCCGACCTTCACCAGACCGCAGAAGCTTCTCGAGGAAATTAGCCACTTCTCTCCTATATGGCTCTTCATGAGCCTGACGACAACTCGAATGACTGTATAGTCCCTAGCTTAACGGCAGGTGAGTGCCTTCCACGTCCAGCGCCTCCGCTCCCAGCCAGCGGCCCATCAGCCTCAGCTCGGCCAGCAGCTCGTCCCTGTGCTCCTCGCCCGGCTCCCAGGTGATGCGGTGCGCGCGCAGCGTTCTCGCCCGGGAGTCCCGGTGCAGGTCGACGCGGGCGACAAGCCTGTCGCCGAGCAGGAACGGCAGCACGTAGTACCCATGCACTCGCTGGGCGGCCGGTGTGTAGATCTCGATCCGGTAGTGGAAGTCGAAGAGCCATTCGATCCGGGGCCGGTAGAAGACCAACGGGTCGAAGGGAGCCAGCAGTGCCCGGGCGCGGACCTGGCGCGGGGTCCGCGCCGCATGCCACCTGAATGCCCGGCTCCCCTCGACGTCGACCTCGATGAGCTCACCGGTGGCCAGCAGCGTCGCGATCGCCTCGTCGGTGGGGCTCCGGGGTTGGCGGAAGTAGTCGGCCAGGCAGTCGGAGCGGGCGATCCCCAGGGCCCGGGCCGCGATCCGCGTCAGCTCGAGCACGTTGTTCGTCGTTCCCGACACGCCGCGCCTGCGCGCGGCGGGGTCGAGTTCGATGCCCAGTCTCGGCTCCTCGGCGCTGCCGTAGGCCAGTGCCGGCTCCGGCAGCGCCGGGCTGACGTCACGGGGCAGGGCGTAGATCCGTTCGAAGTGGTCGTTGCGTGCGGCGGAGCTGACCACTCCGGCGGCGAAGAGGGATTCGAGGGCCAGCTTCACCTGGCTCGGGTTCCATCCCCAGTGCCCCCGATTGCGCTCGGGGATCTCATGGTCGACGACTTCGGCGACCATCCGGGCGGACTTCGGCCCCGACGCCAGCACCTCGAGGATGGAGCGCTGGAGCGCCCGGAACTCGGGCCCGGTCTCCGGATGCCGTTGGCCGAAGTCGCTCAGCCACCATTCGGTGCGGGTGCGGTCGAAGTGGTGCAGGGTCTCGGGCGGAACGTAGGCCGCGGCGTGGGCCCAGTACTCGACGCCCATCCGCGGCGCCGAGTGGAAGAGGCGGTCGAGGGTCTCGCGCGGGTACGGTCCCAGCCGCGAGAAGAAGGGAAGGTAATGGGACCGCACGACCCGGGCGACGGAGTCGATCTGGACCAGTCCCATCGTCGTGAACGCGGTCTTCAGGTGCCGGGCGGTGACCGTGGCCGGGCGGGGGCGATGCAGCCCCGTCGCCGCGATCGCCGTCCGCCGCGCTGCCGCCAGTGACATCTTCTGCATAGGCAGAAGACTAGGACATGCCGCGGACATGAGGATCGCCGAGGCGGATGTCCGGCACATCCGCCTCGGCGATCCTCCGGGCCCAGACTGTTCCGGGTCAGATGCCGTCAGTCGAGTGCGGCCTCGAGTTCGTGGTCGAGGGCGATGACGCCGTAGCTCCAGCCCTTGCGGCGGTAGACCACGGACGGTTTGCTCGATTCCTCGTCGATGAACAGGTAGAAGTCATGTCCGACGAGCTCCATGCGGTTGAGTGCCTCCTCGATTCCCATCGGTGCGGCCGCGAAGGTCTTCTCGCGCAGGACGATCGGGGAATCGCCCTCGGCCCTGATCCGGCCGTTCGTCTTGTCCGTGGCCGGGGCTTCGGCCTCGGCAGCGGCCGTGTCGGCGATCCCCGATTCGCTGACGGGCACCTTGGCCAGCGCCTCGGCGGTCGATTCCTTTCGGTGCCGTCCCGCTCGGGGAACCTTGTTGCGATCCCGGGCTCGTCGCAGACGTTCGACGAGCTTCGCCCAGGCCAGGTCGAGTGCGGCGTACTTGTCGCTTGCCATGGCTTCCGCCCGGATCACCGGGCCCTTCGCCACCACGGTGAGTTCGACTCGCTCGCTGGTCTCGGGCTGCCGAGTGTTCTTCTCGTGGGCGACGAGAACCTCGACTCTCTGAGCTCGAGGAGCGAGCTGCTCGACCTTGGCGATCTTGTCCTCAATGTGGGCGCGAAAGCTGTCGGAGATGGTCAGTTGACGTCCTTTGACAACAATGTCCATGATGCGTCCTTAGCGACTCGTTCTTCGGATGAATCCGATCCCATTCCCTTGGATGGGTAATCACCGTTATACAGTAAAGGGAGAGACAAATCGAGTGCCTCCCCGGCCGAGTCCGAGAACGGCGGCTGCAGCGGGTCTGATCTGCACTGATGCTAAAATTCGCGCGCTTTCTGCCAAGGTTGCCCCGGTGGTCGCGAAATCGTCGACGAGGATCGAAATGCCCGCCTCCGCCGCTTTTGTCCGATTCAGCTCGCCGATTGTCCCGGGGTCGAGGAATTGCGATTTCGCGGCATTCTCCTCCCTGGCCCGCGCGCCCAGTCCCACCTGGTCGCGGCGCCTGCGGGTCCGCAGCACATCGACGACGTGGAGACGCAGTTCGGGGGCGAGTTCGGCGGCGCGCCTGGCCAGGGCGGCGGTGTGGGAGCCGCCGCGGCGGCGTCGGGCGCGCTGCGAGCTCGGCGCCGGGATCACGAGCACCGGGCCCGACGAAGAGTGAGTCATCTCCAAGGCGGCGGTGATGGAACGTGCAAGTCCGAGCGCCAGCGGATCGAGGATGTCGCGCCTGCCGTTGTCCTTGAAATCGACCACCATGTGGGACAGGTGCGAGGTGTACTCCGCGATCCCGACGACCGGGATGGTGCCGTAGCGCGGCTCCATCGCTCGTGGGATCCCGCCGAGGAGCTGCAGGCACGCCGTGCACAGGGAGACGTTCTCCCTCCCGCAGCCCGCGCACCGGCGGGGCAGGAACAGTTCGCCGAACTCGGCCAGCAGACCCATGGACGACCGCACCCGTCAGCCCGGGTAGGAGGGGTCCTTGGCCGAGATGTCGATGAGCTTCTGCCAGGCATTGGAGTTGTAGGAGTAGATGTCGCCCTGCTCGCTGGTGACGAGGATCGACCGTCCGTCCTCCCCGGCGGAGATCCGGCTGCCGTCGGGCAGTTCGCCCAGCTGCTCGGGCGGTGCGGTGACGTCGATGCGGAACGGCTGCACCGGTGCGCCCTCCTCCATCGCGGCCAGTGCCACCAAGGAGGTGGAGCCGGCCCAGGACACGTCCTCGATCCAGTGGAAGTTCGACCCCATCTCGATCGGCGTCGCTGTCAGTCCGTTCGTCGGGTTCCCAGCGTTGTCCCGGGGGATGCCGACCACGTCGATCCGCGCGGGCTGGCCCTCGAGCGTGCTGAGCAGGGCGATCCTCGTGCCGTCGCGTGAGACTTCGAGGTCGAGCAGCTGCCGTCCGGCGAGGAAGTCGGCGCTGACCTCGTAGACCTTGTCGTCCTGGCCGACGGCCCTGATCACTCCGGTGTTGTCCCTCTCCGCCGTCCACACGATGTTGGAGCGGTCGATGCTCGGGCCGACGAGGTCGTCGCCGCGCAGGATCGGCGAGGCCCGGCGGTCGTTGTCCTTGAGCCGCATCAGCGTCCGGCGTCCGTCGGCGAGGTAGGCGTAGAGCGATCCGTCGAGTGAGACGGCCGGGTCGCTCGCGTCGTCCTGTGACAGGTCGGGGCTGTTGCCGACCGGGGTCAGCGTGGTTCCGGAGATCCGCGCCAGCCGCCCGTCGGCGAGCACCACGGGCGGGTCGTCGACCTTGACAGTCGAGTCGATGTCCGGCTGCAGGCTCTCCGAGACCAGCTGTCCGTTGATCGACAGCTCCACACTCGAGATCGAGGGAACCGCCTGCAGGGTCGAGGCGATCTGCGCCCGGATCAGTCCCTTCTCCCGGTCGGTCGGAGCCGGCGTCTGCTCGTTGAGGGAGACCCTGGCGACTCCGTTCTCGATCGTGACCACGTTCGAGTCGCTGAGCTTGGCGCCCTCGGGGATCGCCGTGACCACCGAGCCGGCCATGTACGGCGCCGGTCCGCTGAGAAGCTCGTTGATGATCGCGGTCGGCGTCGACGAGGACCGCAGGAACCACCGGGAGTCGGGGACCAGGTAGGAGTAGTCGGAGGTGAAGAACTTGAGCGAATAGCTGAGGAAGATCGTCCGGAACGCGGCCTGTGAGATGAGCAGGCCGTCGGGCGCCGAGGAGATCCGCCATTCCCCGTTCTCCTGCCGGAGGGAGAACTCGAGGTTCGAGCGGGTGCCGGGCGTCGTCGAATGGTAGATGCCCGAGGAGTTGACGAGCCCGGTCACGGGCGCCGACAGGTTGAGTCGCTGCTGGTCCGAGGTGACTTCGTAGTTGAGGGAGTCGAGGTCGACATCGGTGGGCAGCAGGGAGACGGATTCGAGCGGCCGCCACTCCTGCCCTTCCGCCTCGGTGAGGAACGAGCGGGCGACCGCGAAGTTGTTCCCGGTTCCCGCGCCGGCGGCGAGGAAGCCGCGCACGATCTCCCCCGGCCCGGCCCCCGGTGCCGGACCGTCGGGGGTGCGGGCGCTGCCGGCCCCGGGCTGAGCGGTGCCGGCCTCGATGTGCCCCACCGGAGAGGAGGTGGGGATGGAGGCGCATCCGGTCAGGGCGAGGCAGGCGCACAGGGACACGAGGAGCATCCGCGCGCGTCGTCGGGGCTTCGGTGCACTCATCGCTGTGTGCCTCCTTCGGGTGCGTCCTGGTCGGCGTCGGTCTCCGCCGACCGGTCGGTCGCCGGCTCCGGTTCCGTCGCCCCGGGCGCCGTTTGCCCGGGCGCCGTCGATCCGGGCGCCGTCGATCCGGGCGCCGTCGATCCGAGCGCTGTCGCCGGAGGCGCCGTCGATCCGAGCGCCGCCGAACCGGGATCCGACGCCGCGGGGGTGTCGGGTTCGTCGATGTAGCCCTCATGGGCCGGGGACTCGAACTCGGCCTCGACGACGATCGGGATCGACCCGGTCTGGATCCGGACCGACCCGTCCGAGGACAGGGGCCCGGCGACGAGCGCCGAGCCCTGGATCTGCGCATCGCGGGGCGGCAGCGGCAGCGGTGACGAGGTGATCTCCTGATCAGGCCGCCGCGGGATCGTCAGCCGGAAGCACGAACCCTCCCCCGGCTTGCCCCAGACCTGCAGCCAGCCGTTGTGCAGATGGGCGTCCTCGAGCGAGATCGCCAGTCCGAGCCCGGAGCCGCCGAGCGTCCGCTTCCGCGCCGGGTCGGCGCGCCAGAACCGGTCGAAGACGTGTTCGACCTGCTCCTCGGTCATCCCGACCCCGTGGTCGCGCACGCTGACGGCGACCGCCTCCGCGTTGGAGGCGACGTAGACGTCGATGGGCTTCTGCTCCCCGTGCTCGATCGCGTTGACGACGAGGTTGCGCACGATACGGGTGATGCGGACGCGGTCGACGTCGGCCATCACCGGCGAGGACGGGGCGTGGACGACGATGTGGGTCGACATCTGCGCGGCGACCATCGACACCGATTCGACGACGGAGGTGACGATGGCGCCGACGTCGATCGGCTTGGCCACCAGGGCCGCGGCACCGGCGTCGTAGCGGGAGATCTCGAGCAGATCCGAGAGCAGGCTGTCGAACCGTTCGGCCTGGGAGTTGAGCAGTTCGGCGCTGCGGGCCGTGACCGGGTCGAGGTCCTCGCGGGCGTCGTAGATGAGATCGGCGGCGGCCCGGATCGTCGCCAGCGGGGTGCGCAGCTCGTGGGAGACGTCGGAGACGAACTGCCGCTGCAGCACGGACAGCCGTTCCATCTGCTGGATCTGGTGCTGGAGGGTGTCGGCCATGTCGTTGAAGCTCTCCCCCAGCACCGCGATCTCGTCGTTGCCGTGGACGGGCATCCGCTCGTCGAGATCACCGTCGGCGATCAGTCGGGCCACCTCGGCGCCGGTGCGCACGGGGGTGACGACGAGCCGGGTGACGATCCAGGCGACCGCCCCCACGAGGACGACGAGGACGAGGGCGGCGACGAGCATCGAGTTCTGGACGAAGTCGAGGGTGTCCTGCTGCTCGGACAGGTCGCCGAGGTAGTAGAGCTGGAACTGCCCGGCGCCGGGGATCGTGACCTCCTGGGTGATGAGCAGTCCCGGCGCGGAGGTGCCCGGCAGCGTCACCGACTGGTAGAGCATGTCGTCCTGCGGGGCCCGGCCGATCGCCTCCTCGAGCTCCTCGCTCAGCGGCAGCGACCGGTGCGGGTCATCGCCGATGACGGTGCCCGCCGTGATCGTCGAGAACGAGGAGTTCGGGTCCTTCGGCTCCAGGGTCAGCGAGAACAGGGATCCGGTGGACCGGTTGTAGATCGAGTTCAGCTGCGAGCTCAGGGTCTCCTGCGTCACCGCCCGGCCGTCGACGGGGGCCAGGCTGCGCAGCTCGGAGACGATCGTTCCCGCCTGGGAGGACAGCGACTGCAGGCGCGTGTCGAAGAGCCCGCGGGCGATCTGCTGGGACATGTACGTCCCGACGCCGAAGATGGCCACCGAGGTGAGGACGATGGTGAGGACCACGATCCGGAACTGCAGGGAATGACTGAACGACCGCAGCAGGAAGTGCCACAGCGACTGGATCGCCGCGGCGCCGTTGCGCACAGCTCCGGCCACGGCCGGGAACCGGTTCACGCCGCTCGGCCTGCCTTATAGCCGACGCCGCGGACCGTGACGATGATGTCCGGCTTCTCCGGATCGCGTTCGATCTTCGACCGCAGCCGCTGCACATGCACGTTGACCAGGCGGGTGTCGGCGGCGTGCCGGTAGCCCCACACCTCTTCGAGCAGGGTCTCACGCGAGAACACCTGCCACGGCTTGCGTGCCAGAGCCACGAGCAGATCGAATTCGAGCGGAGTCAGGGAGACCGGGACCCCGCCCTTGGTCACGGTGTGCCCGGCGACGTCGACGACGACGTCGCCGACGGTGAGCAGCTCGGGGGCCTGCGGCTCGGAGATGCGCAGCCGGGCCCGGACCCGGGCGACGAGCTCCTTCGGCTTGAAGGGCTTGGGCACATAGTCGTCGGCACCGGACTCGAGTCCGAGGACGACGTCGACGGTGTCCGACTTGGCGGTGAGCATGATGATCGGCACGGAGGAGACGTCACGGATCTCTCGGCAGACCTCGAGCCCGTCCTTGCCCGGCAGCATCAGATCGAGGAGCACCAGGTCGGGGCGGACCTTCTGGAATTCGTCGAAGGCCTGATCACCGGTGGCGCAGAAGAAGGGTTCGAAGCCTTCGCTCTTGAGCACAATCCCGATCATCTCGGCCAGAGCCGTGTCATCATCTACTACGAGGATACGAGCATTCATTCCCCTATTGTCTCCCATCGGGACGTGTTCTTTCACCTCGACACTCGCG
>JAPSIC010000019.1 GCA_031179165.1 Brevibacterium sp. | reverse complement strand
TCCGGCGACTTCTTCCTCGAACCCGAAGAGGCGTACTTCGACCTGGCCCCCGCGCTCGTCGGCGCAGCTGTCACCGCGGACAACGCGAGCCTGCGGGCTCGCCTCGACGGGGCACTGGCCGGATACGGATCCGAACTCGCCATGCACGGATTCTCCACCGCCGACATCGCCACCGTCGTGCGCCGGGCCCTCGGATCGGCCGCGAACTTCACCGACTTCGACTGGCAGGTCATCCGCGGCGAGGTGCTGCCGACGGAGATGAATGTCGCCCTCGACGAGGTGCTGCTGGGCGAGGTCGCGGCCGGCCGGCGCAAGCCGACCCTGCGGTTCTGGGAATGGGAGGACACCGCCACGGTCATCGGCGCGTTCCAGTCCTACGTCAACGAGCTGCGCCCCGAGGGGATCGAGAGGCACGGGGTCAAGGTCGTGCGCCGGATCTCCGGCGGCGGAGCGATGTTCATGGAGGGCGGCAACTGCATCACCTACTCGATGTTCGTGCCCCCGTCCCTCGTCACCGGCCTCGACTATGAGGAGTCCTACGTCTTCCTCGACCAGTGGGTGCTGGCGGCACTGCAGAGCCTCGGCGTCGAGGCGTTCTACAAGCCGATCAACGACATCTCCTCGACCGGCGGCAAGATCGGCGGAGCGGCGCAGAAGCGCCTCAAGGACGGCACCCTGCTCCACCACGCGACCATGAGCTATGACATCGATGCGGACAAGATGGTCGAGGTCCTGCGGATCGGGGAGGCGAAGATCTCCGACAAGGGCGTGGCCAGTGCGAAGAAGCGCGTCGATCCCCTCCGCAGCCAGACAGGGGAGGCGCGCGAAGCCATCATCGACGTCATGGCCGAGACGTTCCGAGCCCGCTACGGCGCCCACGAGGACACCTACACCGAGGCGGAGCTGGAGCAGGCGCGAGCCCTGGTGGCAGAGAAGTTCGGCACCGAGAAGTGGACGCACCGGGTGCCGTGACCGGGCACCGTGATTCATCGATCGGCGCAGGTCGGTCGGCAGGGGCGCAACGCTTGTAGGATTGGGAATCGAATCGCCGGACCATTCCACTGCCGTCAGGAGAGCCATGCGCCAGGTCGAACCATCCGTAGAACTGCTCGCCAAGCCCAGCATCGACTGGGACGCGATGAGGACGTACCTCGACGAGGTGGGCGGCACCTCCTGGGCCGACCGCGTCGAGGACGCCGAGTCTCCGGATGCCGAAGACCTGCTCGAGTTCTCCGGACGCATGTGCTACCGCTCGTGGGAGCCGGGACTCAACCCCAACGTCTCCCGCGTGCGCACGGATTCGGCGCAGTACCTCGGCAACGTCATCTCCTCCCAGCACGGCTCGGTGCTCGAGCACGCGAACTTCACCTTCGTGCTCCACAACGTCTCCCGGGTCCTCACCCATGAGCTCATCCGCCACCGCGCCGGCTCCGCGTTCTCCCAGGAGTCCCTGCGCTACGTCCGCCTCGCCGACATCCCGTTCTGGTTCCCCGAATGGGCGCGGGAGGACTCGGAGCTGATGGAGCGGTCGCTGAAAGTCCTCGACACCCTCGAAGAGCACCAACGGTGGATGGCCGAGCACTTCGAACTCGACGAGGAGGGCACCAAGTTCGCGCACAAGAAGCACATGACCTCTTTCATGCGCCGCTTCGCCCCCGAGGGCCTGGCCACTGGCATCGTCTACACCGCGAACCTGCGCTCCCTGCGCCATGTGATCGAGATGCGCACGGCCAAGGGCGCCGAGGAGGAGATCCGACTCGTGTTCAACAAGATCGGTGAGGTCATGCGCGAGGAGGCCCCCGCGATCTTCGCCGACTACCAGGTCGTCGATGGGGAGTGGATTCCCGGAACCCGGAAGGCCTGACATGGCCGACATCTACAACGCTCAGCTTCAGCCCGACAAGATCGACGTCATCGCCGACTGGCTGGTCAAGCAGGAGGGGACCGGCGGCATCGACCTCGGTTCGGCTCCCCTGGAGAAGATCACCGCCTACCGCTTCGACGACCCCGCCGGCGAGGTGGGGGTCGAGGTTCACATCGTGCGCACCGGTGACCGGGTCTTCCAGGTCCCGCTGACCTACCGCGGGGAACCGTTCGAGGCCGCCGAGGACGCCTGCGTGGCCGAGATGGACCATTCGGTCCTCGGTCGACGCTGGGTCTATGATGGCAACGCCGACCCGGTGTTCATCGACCAGCTCGTGCGCACGATCTCCGAATCCACGAGATCCGCTAAGCAGTACCTCGTCGACGAGACCGGGACGAAGATCGACGAGATCACCGAGGTGGCTCTGGCCTACGGCACCGGCCCCGTCGTCGGTGCCACGACCTTCGCGGTCGAGCGCGAGCTCGACCTCAGCGCTCCTGCCGCCGAGGACCCCGGTCGCCTGCTCGGCATCTGGGAGGGGCAGGCGCACCCGGTGCTGCTGGCGAAGCTGATCTGAGCCCGGCTCAGAGTTCGATGATCGTCGTTCCCGCCTGCCTGTTCTCCCCGAGATCGCGCAGCGCCTCGGGAGCGTCCTCGAGGCCGATGACGTTCGTGACGAGGTCCTGGGGCCGGAGCCGACCCTGGATCACCAGATCGAGCATCTCCGGATAGTCCGCGGCCGCCATCCCGTGCGAGCCGAGGACGCTGAGCTCGAAGGCGATCACCCGCGGCATGTCGAACACCGGCGGCCCCGCAAGGAGTCCGATCTGCACGTGACGGCCCAGCGGAGCCAGGGAGGCGATCGCCGCTCTGATCGTGTCCTCGCGGCCCAGGGCGTCGACGGTCACGGCCACCCCGCCCGCTGACCGGGCGACCACCTCGGCGGCCAGATCCTGCCAGTCCAGACCCGCGGCGCTGATCACCTGGTCGGCCCCGTGCTCGCGTGCGCGCTCGAGCGCGGTGTCGTTGACGTCGATCGCGATGATCTGCGCGCCGATGGCCCGGGCGATCATGATCGTCGACAGTCCGACACCGCCGCAGCCGAACACGGCGACTCTCTCACCGGCACGCAGCTCGGCCCGGACCCGCAGCCCGTGGAATGCGGTGGCGAAGCGGCACCCGAGCCCCACCAGAGCCGCGGCCGGCAGATCCTCGGGGACCGCGACGAGATTGGCGTCGGCGCTGTGGATGACGACCCGCTCGGCCCAGGAGCCGTCGTGGGTGAACCCCGGCTGCGTCTGGTCCGGGCACACCTGGGCGTTGCCGCTCAGGCACCAGGGGCATGATCCGCATCCGCAGACGAAGGGAACGGTGACGCGCTGCCCGACGGAGAACTTCGCCACTTCGGGGCCGACCGAGTCGATCCAGCCGACCAGTTCATGGCCGGGCACATGGGGCAGGGTGATCGTCGAATCGTGGCCGAGCCACGCATGATGATCGCTGCGGCAGACACCGGTGGCCTCGACGCGGATGACCACTCCATCGTCCGGGGCAGTGGGAGCGGCGATGTCCCTGAGCCGGGGCGGGGACGAGAACTCTTCGACAACGACGGCACGCATAGGAACATCCTATGCGGGGGCGAACGCGTCAGTTCAGGCCAGCACGGACCCGTCGCCTCACCTAGGCGGGGTCGATTCCGACGCTCTCCAGTGCCTCGAGGAGGCGCCGACGCAGCGACTGGGCGCGGCCCGAGAACGCCTTCTGCCGGTCCATGTACTCGGCCTTGCCGGCCGCGGTCTCGATCGCGACGACCCCGTAGCCCCACGCCCGCAGGTCGTAGGGGGAGGCCTCCATGTCGAGGATCCGGATGTCCATGGCCAGGTCGAAGCAGTCGACGACGAGGTCCGACGGGGCGATGGGACCGATCTTCATCGCCCATTTGTACAGGTCCATGCCCGCGTGCAGGCACCCCGGCTGCTCATTGGCGACCATGTCCGCACGGGCGGGCTGCAGGGTGTTGAGCGGACGAGCCGGCGGGGTGAAGAACCGGAAGGCATCGTGGTGCGAGCACTGGATCCGGTGGCCTTCGACCACCGCATCGGTCTCGGCCGGGCTCAGCCGCAGCGGCACCTGGCTGTGCCGGCGCTCCTCCTCGCTGAGCCGGTAGACCATCGCCCATTCGTGGATGCCGAAGCAGCCGAAGTTCGCCTCCCGGTGGAGGGTGGACTTGAGCAGGGAGGCGATGAACTTCGCGCCATCGCCACGGTCGCTCCGCCAGGCCGCGACGTCCACCTCGGCGAGTCCGTCCTCGACCGTGTACCACCGGCGGTCGAAGCACTCGGCATCGGCCGGCGTCTCCAGGCGCAGGCGCACACCCGGGCCCGGGTTCCACCTGGCCAGCTGACCGGCCTTGAACGGGTAGTAGGTGAACAGGAAGTCCTCCACCGGATGCTTCTCCCCGCGCATCCGGCGAGCCACATGGGCGTCGGTGCGCGCGGCGACGCGGTCGGCATGGGCGTCGCGGGCGGCGCGCCACTCGGCGGCCGGAAGGGTGGTGCGGGAGACGGTGGAGATCACCGCTCCATTCTTCCAGATCCCTTCGTGCCCCGCCGGGCGGGCGCGGTCAGCGGGTCCTCCGGCCAGGGGTGCTTGGGATAGCGGCCCCGGTTCTCGGCTCGCACCTGCGGATAGGCGTTGGTCCAGAACGAGGCCAGGTCGCTGGTCACGGCCAGGGGGCGGCGGGCAGGGGAGAGCAGGTGGATGACGACAGGAATCCGTCCCTCGCACACGCTCGGGGCGGTGGACCAGCCGAAGCACTCCTGGAGTTTGACCGCGAGCACGGGGCCAGCCGGGGTGGAGGCTGCGAGCTCGTCGGGGTCCGGGTAGTCGAGGCGCACCCTGGAGCCGCTGGGGACGGTCAGGGTCGCCGGGACCAGCTCGTCGAGATGCCCGGCCTCCGGCCAGGGCAGCAGCGCCCGCAGCGCCGATGTCAGGTCGACCGAACCGGGATCGGCCCCCGATGCGATCCGGTCGAGTGCAGCCGGTGCCCACTCGGCCAGCGTCTGCGACAGATGCGACCATCGCACATCCGGCCAGGGCTCGCCGCAGACGGCGTGGAGGAAGCCGATGCGCGAACGCAGTCCTTCGAAATCGGGGCTCGGCCGCAGCACGGCGCGGGCCCCGCGCTCGCGCACCGACTCCGCGATCGCCCGCCGGGCGAGTTCGGTGCTCGCCCGGATCGGGGTGGCCGAGAGCTCGATCGCGCCGAGGCGGTGGCGGCGCACGGCCCGCACCCGCCCCTGCTCGAAGGTGGCCTCCTCGGTCGTCGCGAGCAGACTCGCAGCTGCCAGTTCGGCGGTGTCCTCGTCGATGGGGGCCGCGGCGCGGATCAGCGCGCGCGACCCCGAGAGGGCGACCTCGGCGATCGCCAACCATTCACTGGACGCCAGAGCGGAATCGCGGGGCAGCGATGCGGCGGTGCCCGAGGCGAGCAGGTACTCCGAGTCCCCGGCGCTGCGCCGCCGGGCGATCTGCTGCGGGAAGGAGAGCGCGACGACGAGCCCGAGATCGTCCGCAGACAGGGCGGCGGGGGGCTTGCGGGCAGCGGGATCCGAGACGCCGACGGGGGAGGCGTCGGCGGCCAGGCGGGCGAACCGTGCCACCTCTTGGCGGAAGCGGCGGTCTCCCGTCCGCCGCAGCTCGGACAGCTTCGCCACGAGATCGGCACCGGGAGCACGCAGATCGGATTCGATCGTGGCGATCGCCTCGGCGGCCTGCGCCGGTGACAGCATCGCGGCACCGTCGAGCAGCCCGCGCGCCGACCACGGGGAGGCAGGGATCCGTGCGATCCTCCGGCCCAGCTCGGTGACCCGATGGGTGCGGGCCTCACTCAACCTGTCTGCCCCTGACCTGCCGTCGCCTGAGCCGTCGGCACTCGCATCACCGGCGCCGGGGTGCGGCTCGAACGCGCCGAGGGCCACGAGGTTCTCCTCGGCCAGGCGCCGCGGTCCCTCGGGCAGCGGATCGGGAAGCAGGTCGAGGTCACCGCCCCAGACGGCGAGGTCGAGGACCGCCGAGGTCAGGTCGGAGGTGTGCACCTCGGGTGGCGTGTGCTCGGGCAGTCCCGCCCAGTCCGATTCGGACAGGCAGCGGTAGACCGTGCCCGGACCCAGGCGAGCGGCGCGGCCGCCCCTCTGCAGTCCCGAGGCCTTCGATTCCCGGGTCGTGACCAGGCCGGACATTGCGCGTCGGGTGTCGAGGCGGGGACCGCGGGCCAGGCCGGAGTCGATGACGACCCGCACCCCCGGCACGGTCAGCGCGGACTCGGCGACCGAGGTCGAGACGATCACCCGGCGAACCCGGTCGGCCGGATGCGGACGCAGGATCGCATCCTGCACGCGGGGCGGGGTGCGGCCGGTCAGGGTGTGGACCTCCACGGACGCATCATCCGGCCCTCGTCGTCGGAGCCCAGCGCTGATCCGGGCGGCGATCTCCTCGACCTCGCGGGCGCCGGGGGCGAAGACGAGCAGGTCGCCGTCCCGGTGCTCGTCCAGGGCCTGGACCGCTGTCCGAGCCACATAGTCGAGGAAGTCCCTCGTCACTCCGCGGGCGTCGAGGGGTCTCTGCGCCGGTGGCGCCCAGCGGACCTCGAGCGGGTGAATCTGCGCGGCGACGGAGAGGTGATCCGCGTCGAGTCGCCGGGACCACCCGGCGGCGTCGAGCGTCGCCGACATCACGACCAGTCCGAGGTCCTCGCGCAGGTCGATGAGCTCACGGCACATCGCGAACGCGAGGTCGGTGTCGAGATGGCGTTCATGCACCTCGTCGAGGACGACGGCGCTGATTCCGGGCAGCTCGGGATCGGCCAGCAGCCGGCGGACCAGCACACCGGTGGTGACGAATTCGATCCGCGTGCGCGGCGACGTCGTCGACTCGCCCCGAACGGTGAAGCCGATGTCCTCGCCGAGGCGGGTCCCCGTCAGCTGCGCCAGCCGCCGGGCGCCCGCGCGGGCCGCCATCCGCCGGGGCTGGGTGACGGCCACCCGGCCGCCGGTGTGCTCGGCGATGAGCGGCGGGACCAGGGTGGTCTTGCCGGTGCCGGGTGGGGCCTCGACGACGAGCCGGGGGAAGCGACCGAGCTCCGCTTGCCGCACTCGGTCGATGAGGGCGGCTGCCGGCAGTCCTGCGGCGATGGTCGCCAGGTCGAAGTGGTGCATGCCCCCAGTGTCTCAGGCCCCCAGCGTCTCAGGCGGCGGGGTGGCCGACCGTCAGGCTCCCACGTCCTTCCGCGACGATTGGGCCAGCCGTTCGACGAGGTCGTCGGGGATGGGTCTGCGCGGCGAGAAGGTGATGCCGGTCTTGGTGGACTTGAGGCCGGCCGCCGCGATCTCCTCGGCGTGTGCGGAGATCGCTCCCGGAGAGAGGTACAGACCGCATTGTCGGCTGAACGCCGCATAGCCCGCGACGATCGAGCCGTCGATCCTGAAGCCGGGCATGTCGTAGGCGATGATCTCCTCCGCGTCCGGCAGAGCATCTGCCAGCAGAGCCCGCAGTCGGTGCAGAGCGGGTTGGAATGCTTCGGGTGCCGCGGCAATGTAGCCGTCGTGGTCGGGTGTGGTCATGCAGATCTCTCGCTTCTGGATCCTCGGCGCGATCGTCTCCTGTGCCTCATCGTAGTCCCGGTCCCGGCCGACATGCCGGTGTTTTCGGCGGTGACTAGACTGGGCCCATGCGAATTGCCAGATTTGTGCATCAGGACGAACCCAAATACGGAGTGGTCGAAGGCGAAGTCCCCGACATCGTCGACGGCCGGTGGGACACCTCGGGGCTCAGCCTCGCAGTCCTCGACTCGGACCCCTTCTTCGCCCCGGCCCAGTCGACGGGGGAGCGGTTGCAGTTCGACGACGTCCGCCTGCTCAGCCCGATCCTGCCGCGGTCCAAGGTCATCGGAGTCGGCCGCAACTTCGCCGATCATGCCGCCGAACTCGGCAACGAGGTCCCCGTCAGCCCGCTCACCTTCTTCAAGCCCAACACCTCGGTGATCGGTCCCGGCGAGCCGATCCGCCTGCCCTCGATCAGCGAACACGTCTCCTACGAGGCCGAGCTCGCCGTCATCATCTCCCGGGTGTCGAAGGGAGTGAAGGCGGAGAACGCCTACGACCATGTGCTCGGCTACACCGCCGCCAACGACGTGACTCTCCGCGACATCCAGAAGTCCGACAAGCAGTGGTCACGGGCGAAGGGATTCGACACCTCCTGCCCGCTGGGACCGTGGATCGAGACGGAGCTCGACGTCGACCATGTGGGCATCCGCTCCTGGGTCGACGGTGAGCTCAAGCAGGACGGCAACACGGAGGACTTCATCTTCGACATCCCGACCCTGATCGAACACCTGTCGGAGACCATCACCCTGCTGCCCGGCGACGTCATCCTCACCGGCACCCCGGCGGGCGTCGGCCGGATCGAGGCCGGCAATCGCGTCGACATCGCCATCGAGGGGCTCGGCGTGCTGTCCAACCCCGTCATGGACGCCTGAACCGGCGCCCGCACCAACCACCACTGATCCAGAAGGACAACTGTGAGCGTCAAAGTTCGTTTCTGCCCATCACCCACCGGCACCCCGCACGTCGGCATGGTTCGCACCGCCCTGTTCAACTGGGCCTACGCGAAGCACACCGGCGGCACCTTCGTCTTCCGGATCGAGGACACCGACGCCGCGCGCGACTCCGAGGAGAGCTTCGGCCAGGTCGTTGAGGCGATGAAGTGGCTCGGCCTCGACTGGGACGAGGGCATCGAGGTGGGCGGGCCCGACGGGCCCTACCGGCAGTCCCAGCGCGGTGACATCTACGCCGAGGTGATCGACAAGCTCAAGGCCGGTGGTCACATCTACGAGTCCTACTCGACCAATGAAGAGGTCGAGGCCCGGCACAGGGCCGCCGGCCGCGATCCCAAGCTCGGCTATGACGGTTACGACCGGGACCTCACCGCCGAGCAGATCGCGGCCTTCCGGGCGGAGGGACGCGAACCCGTGTGGCGGGTGCGGATGCCCGATGAGGACATCACCTTCACCGACCTCGTCCGGGGCGAGATCACCTTCCGCGCCGGCACGATCCCCGACTTCGTCGTCGTGCGCTCAGGCGGGCAGCCGCTCTACACCCTGGTCAACCCCGTCGATGACGCCCTGATGGGGATCACCCATGTGCTTCGCGGTGAGGACCTGCTGTCCTCGACCCCGCGCCAGATCGTGCTCTACGAAGCGCTGAAGTCCATCGGCATCGCCGAGGCGACCCCCGAGTTCGGCCATCTGCCCTACGTCATGGGCGCCGGCAACAAGAAGCTGTCGAAGCGCGACCCCGAGTCGAACCTGTTCCTCCACCGCGACAACGGCTTCATCCCCGAGGGATTCATCAACTACCTGGCCCTGCTCGGCTGGTCGATCGGTCCCGACCGCGATGTGTTCTCCGTCGACGAGTTCATCGCCTCCTTCGACATCCACGACGTGCTGCCCAACCCGGCCCGCTTCGACGTCAAGAAGGCGACCGCCATCAACGGCGACCACATCCGCCTTCTCGACCCCGCCGACTTCCGGGACCGTCTCGTGCCCTACCTCCAGGCCGCCGAGGTGCTCCCCGCCGAACCGAGCGCCGAGCAGCTGGCCATCCTCGACCAGGCCGCTCCGCTCGTCCAGACCCGGATGAACCTGCTCGGTGAGGCCCCCGAGCTGCTCGGCTTCCTGTTCACCCCCGACGCCGAGCTGACCGTGGCCGAGGACGGACTCAAGACCCTCAAGGACTCCGCCCCCGAGGTGCTCGACGCCGCCCTGAGCGTCCTCACCGACCTCGAGGAGTGGACGACAGAGAAGCTGCAGGAGGTGCTCGCGGCCAAGCTCGTCGACGAGATGGGGATCAAGCCGCGCCTGGCCTACGGTCCGCTGCGCGTGGCTGTGTCCGGCCGCCGGGTGTCACCGCCGCTGTTCGAATCGATGGAGATCCTCGGCAGGGAATCCTCCCTGCACCGGCTGAAAGCGCTCAGGGACCGCCTGTGATCGAGGTCAGCAGCTGGCACCGTGGAGGACTGCACTTCCGTGACGTCAGCCTCGACGTCCCGTTCGATCACTTCGGCGGACGCGGCGAGAGGACGCTGCGCGTGTTCGCCCGGATCATGGCCGCCGAGGCGGAGAGCACGAAGCCCTACCTCGTCTTCCTCCAGGGCGGTCCGGGCTTCGAGGCCCCGCGCCCGACCACTCCGGTCGGAGCCCGCACCTGGCAGGCGCGAGCGCTCGAGGACTTCCAGATCGTCCTGCTCGACCAGCGGGGCACCGGCAGGTCGAGCCCGATCGGCTCCGTGGAGGGCAGGATCACCGGACTGGTCGACCCCAGCGACGACCCGACGGTCATCGCCGACCAGCTCAGCCGCTACCGCGCCGACTCCATCGTCGAGGACGCCGAGCTCCTCCGCACCGAGCTCGGGATCGAGCGATGGTCGCTGCTGGGCCAGTCCTTCGGCGGGTTCACGGCTCTGCGCTACGTCTCCGCTCATTCCGAGTCGCTGCACGAGGTGTACTTCACCGGTGGGCTGCCCGCCCTCGGGGTCGACCCCGCCGCCGTCTACGCGACCACCTGGGAGGGCATGAAGCGCAAGTCCGAGCAGCACTACCGCGCCTTCCCCGGAGACCGGGAGAAGATGGCGCGCCTGATCGACCTCGCCGAGGCCGAGGGCGGCATCGCGCTGCCCGGTGGGGCACGGGCGACGACGGAGCGGCTGCGCCTGCAAGGGCACCACCTCGGCGCCTCCGACGGGCCGGAGAAGCTGCACCATCTGCTCGACCTCGACCCCGCCTCGGCGGCGTTCCGCCACGACCTCGCGGCGAGCATCCCCTTCTCGGGGCGCAACCCGCTCTACGCCGTCATCCACGAATCCTGCTGGGCCGACGGAGCGAGGACCGAGTGGGCGGCCAGGCGGGCGATGCCCGCGGACGTGCGCGCGGATCCGACCCTCTTGGCCGGGGAGCACGCCGGGCCCGAATCATTCGCGGAGGACCCGGAGCTCGCGCCGTTCGCCGAGGTCGCCGAGGTCGTCGCCGGGCACGACTGGCCGCGGCTCTATGACGTCGCCGCCCTCCAGGCCGCGGACGTGCGGGGAGCGGCCGCCGTGTACTTCGAGGACGCCTACGTCCCGGTCGAGCATTCGCTGGCCACGGTCGCCCACCTCGGCGGGGTGAGGCCCTGGGTGACGAACGAGTACGAGCACAACGGGCTCCGCGCCGACGGCTACCGGGTCCTCGACCGGCTCATCACTCTCGCCCGGGGCTGAGGGGTACCCGCGGCGCCGGCACCGGGAGTCGGTGCCCCGAGGTGCCAGTACCGGGAGTCGCGCCTGCCGTGGATCGTCAGTGCTGCCGAGATGTCATGGGGGCATCCAGCGGGCCTCCGAAGATCACCGAGAGGCCCGGTGAGCGGCCTGAACAAGGCCTTCTCGGAGGTGTTAAGAAGGTCACATCGAAAAGCGGCTTCTGGATTTGTCTCTCGGTCAGGGCGTTGTGTAGAGTTATATCTCGTTGCTGACGAGAGATTCCGCAGGGAATCGCTTGTAACGCATTGGGGTATGGTGTAATTGGCAGCACGAGTGATTCTGGTTCACTTAGTCTAGGTTCAAGTCCTGGTACCCCAGCGGACAGCTTCGGAAGTTCGCTTCCGGGATTGTCTTCGGCCCCCGTCGTCTAGTGGCCTAGGACGCCGCCCTCTCAAGGCGGTAACGGCAGTTCGAATCTGCTCGGGGGTACGGTTGGGCCTCGCATCGTTGAATCGGTGCGGGGCCCACTCTAATTCACGGGCTGTGACTGGCCCATCCTGCCGGACTGGCCGATTCTGCCGGATTGGCCGATTCTGCCGCTGACCCGCACATGCCGGGTCAGCGGCAGAATCTGTTCGGCTCAGCTGCCGGAATCCGCGATCGGACTCAGCGGCCGACCGAGTCGGCGATCGTCTTCGTGTGCTCGGCGGTCTTGACCGAGGAGACGACGAGCTCAAGGACGAGTCGAACGAAGATCACCCACAGCAGCGGAACGATCCAGCCGAAGAGGATGGCGAAGATCAGCGGCCAGGGGCTGAAGCTCGGGGAGTCGTCGTAGAAGCTGCCGGTGTAGAAGTTCGAGGCCGCGCCCGCGGCGATCCCGACCATGATCGAGCTGATGATCGTCGCCACCCAGGACAGGGCGGCGACGATGACGGTGATGACGTAGATGATCCCCGCCCAGCGGACGGCGATGAAGTTGTCGAAGCGGAAGTCGAACAGCGACTTGAAGAAGCCCGCCTTCCTGCCCCGCCCCGACTGACCCTCCGGGGCACCGTAGGGGCTCTGACCCGGCTGCTGCGCGACATACGGTCCCGACGGGTGCTGACCCGGGGAGTGGGATCCCGATCGGTAGGGGTCTCCGCCGTACGGCTGGTGCTCGTACTGATTCGGCTGGTGCTGTTGCTGGCCCGATTGGTGATGAGGCTGGTGCTGCGGCTGGTACCCGCTCGAGGCAGACGGAGCGGATCCGTAGTGATCCGGCTGGTAGGGGCCGGCGGCGTACGGGTCCGGCCCGGACTGGTGCTGTCCCGGCTGATAGCGGAAGTCGCGATCGGGGGCGTACCGCGAATCGGGCTCCTGCTCGGCCTGTCCCGAACCCGGCTGAGCGCCCGGTCGATCACCGGAGGCGGACTCGGCCGTCTCACCGGTCGATTCGTCGCGCGGCGCTGTCGGGGTGCTGCCGTCGCGGTCGGGGGTGTCGTTCGGATCCTGGGGAGTGGACATGAGGTCCTCCTTCTGACGAGGTGAGTCCGGACACCTGCAACCTATCAGGGGCCTCTGTCATGTCAACGAAACCCGGTCACGGCAGGGCCAGCGGTCACGGCAGGGCCGGCGGACCCGACGACCGCGGGCGGCCACTCTTCACCCGCGGACCAGGGCCTCCGTCAGGGTGCGGGCGGCTTCGACGACCGACTTCGCGTGGAGGCGACCCGGCTGGCGGGTGAGCCGGTCGACCGGACCGGAGATCGACACGGCGGCGACGACGCGATTGCTCGGTCCGCGGACCGGGGCCGAGACGGAGGCGACTCCGCGCTCGCGCTCGGCGATCGACTGGGCCCAGCCTCGGCGACGGACTCCCGAGAGCATCGTCGCGGAGAACCGGGCGCCGCGCAGACCGGTGTGGAGGCGGTCCGGCTCCTCCCAGGCCAGCAGGACCTGGGCGGCGGAACCGGCGCGCATGCTCAGGGTCGCGCCGATCGGCACCGAATCCCGCAGACCCACGGGGCGCTCGGCCGCGGCGACGCACAGGCGCAGATCGCCCTGTCGGCGGAACAGCTGCGCGGACTCACCCGTCTGATCCCGCAGCTGGGCCAGCACCGGGCCGGCGGCGGCCAGCAGCCGGTCCTCACCGGCGGCCGAGGACAGCTCGGCCAGGCGCGGGCCGAGCACGAAGCGGCCCTGCAGGTCGCGCCCGACGATGCGGTGGAATTCGAGGGCAACGGCCAGTCGGTGGGCGGTGGGTCGAGCCAGTCCGGTCAGTGAGACGAGCTCTGCGAGAGAGGCGGGTCCGGCCTCGAGTGCGGAGAGTACCATTGCGGCCTTGTCGATGACCCCGACGCCGCTACCATTGCTTGTCATAGACACCATTGTGCGCGTCTCAGTGGGCGAGATGCAAGTTCGCATTTCGATACGGACGAGTAGATTTCTCTTACGGCCACCAGCGGTGTGCCGGAAAATGTCATTGAGGGCCGAACAACGGCCGTCGAGGAAGCACAGCAGGTACAGGGAACGTCTGTACTGGCGGGAGGAATCATGCCACGCACTTTGGCCGAGAAGGTCTGGGCCGATCACGTCGTCTCTCAAGGCGAGGACGGTGCGCCCGATCTCATCTACATCGATCTCCATCTCGTGCACGAGGTCACGAGCCCGCAGGCCTTCGACGGACTCCGACTCGCCGGGCGCCCCGTGCGCCGCCCCGACCTGACGATCGCCACGGAGGACCACAACACTCCGACCTGGGACATCGACAAGCCGATCGCCGAGCCGACCTCGCGCACGCAGATCGACACGCTGCGGAAGAACGCGAAGGAATTCGGCATCCGGCTGCACAGCCTCGGCGATTCCGAGCAGGGCATCGTCCACGTCGTCGGGCCCCAGCTGGGCCTGACCCAGCCGGGCACCACCGTCGTCTGCGGCGACTCGCACACCTCCACCCACGGCGCCTTCGGGGCGCTGGCCTTCGGCATCGGCACCTCGGAGGTCGAGCACGTGCTCGCCACCCAGACGCTGAGCCTCAAACCGTTCAAGACGATGTCGATCACCGTCGACGGCGAACTGCCCGAGGGGTCGAGCGCGAAGGACATCATCCTCGCCATCATCGCCAAGATCGGCACCGGCGGCGGTCAGGGCTACGTGCTCGAATACCGCGGCTCGGCGATCCGGGCGCTGTCGATGGAGGCGCGGATGACGATCTGCAACATGTCGATCGAGGCCGGTGCCCGGGCCGGCATGGTCGCCCCCGACGAGACCACCTTCGAATACGTCAAGGGCCGACCCCACGCCCCGCAGGGCGCGGACTGGGACGCCGCCGTCGAGTACTGGAAGACCCTCTACACCGACGAGGACGCCGAATTCGACGCCGAGGTGGTGCTGGACGCTGAGGACATCGAACCGTTCGTGACCTGGGGGACCAACCCCGGTCAGGGACTGCCGCTGTCGGCCTCCGTGCCCGACCCCGACGACTTCACCGACGAGAACGACAAGGTCGCCGCGGCCAACGCCCTGGCCTACATGGGCCTGACCCCGGGCACACCGCTGCGCGAGATCGCTGTGGACACCGTGTTCCTCGGCTCGTGCACGAACTCGCGGATCGAGGATCTGCGGGCCGCCGCCGAGGTGGTCCGGGGCCGGAAGAAGGCCGAGAACGTCCGCTTCATGGTCGTCCCCGGCTCCGCCAAGGTCCGCCTCCAGGCCGAGGCCGAAGGGCTCGACAAGATCTTCAAGGACTTCGGCGGGGAGTGGCGCTTCGCCGGCTGCTCGATGTGCCTGGGCATGAACCCGGACCAGCTGGCCGAGGGCGAACGCTGCGCCTCCACCTCCAACCGCAACTTCGAGGGCCGGCAGGGCAAGGGCGGGCGCACCCACCTCGTGTCCCCGCTGGTGGCCGCCGCCACCGCGGTCAGGGGCACCCTGTCCTCACCGGCCGACGTCGCCGACGTCCCGCGCGATGCCGAACCCGTGAAATGGGACCCCAGCCAGGGCCTGACCCTGACCCTGACCCCGACGAACGCCTGAGGAGCCGCAGACATGGAAGCCTTCACCACCCACACCGGCATCGGGGTGCCCCTGCGCCGGTCGAACGTCGACACCGACCAGATCATCCCGGCCAAGTTCCTCAAGCGGGTCACCCGCACCGGCTTCGAGGACGCCCTGTTCTACCGCTGGCGCACCGCCGAGGACTTCGTCCTCAACGACCCGGACTTCGCGAGCGGCTCCGTGCTCGTGGCCGGGCCCGACTTCGGCACCGGCTCCTCGCGTGAGCATGCCGTCTGGGCGCTCAAGGACTACGGGTTCAAGGTCGTGCTGTCCTCGCGCTTCGGCGACATCTTCCGCGGCAACTCCGGCAAGGAGGGCCTGCTCGCCGCGCAGCTGGAGCAGGACGACATCGAGCTGATCTGGAAGATCCTCGAGAACCATCCCGGGACCCAGATCACGGTCGATCTGAATGAGAAAACCGTCACGTGCGACACGGTCACCGTGCCGTTCCAGATCGACGACTACACCCGCTGGCGCCTGCTCGAAGGCTACGACGACATCAGCCTGACCTTGGCCAAAGAGGAGCTCATCGCCGATTTCGAGACGAAGCGCCCGGCCCACAAGCCGCGCACACTGCCCGCCAGGGTGTGATCCGGGTCGCCGGGGAGCCCGCCCGGGCCTGACCGGCCGAACCGTCATCTGCGCTAGTCTTGGACGAGTCCGAACTCGCCTTCGTGACGAGTTCTCGAACGGACTGTCCAAGTGTGACGCAGGGAGAAGTATGCTCGAAGTTCGCGGCGGAAACCCGCTCGGTGGAACCATCCAGGTCCGCGGTGCCAAGAACCTGGTGCCCAAGGCCATGGTGGCCTCCCTTCTGGGAGAGACCCCCTCGGTGCTGCGCGGGGTGCCGAAGATCAGAGACGTGGAGATCGTCACCGGTCTGCTCGAGCTGCACGGTGTGCGGGTCAGCCCCGGCCCCGACGGCCACCTGCCCGACGGTGAGCTCCACCTCGACCCCGACGACGTGGCGCAGGGGTCGATCGTCGACATCGACGCCCATGCGGGGTCCTCGCGGATCCCGATCCTCTTCTGCGGTCCGCTGCTCCACCGACTCGGTCAGGCCTTCATCCCCGACCTGGGCGGATGCCACATCGGGGACCGTCCGATCAACTTCCACCTCGACGTGCTGCGGAAGTTCGGGGCCGAGGTCGACAAGACCCCCGGCGGCATCATGCTCTCGGCCCAGACCCGGCTGCAGGGCACGAAGGTCAAACTGCCCTACCCGTCCGTGGGGGCGACCGAACAGGTGCTGCTGACCGCCGTCCGCGCCGACGGGGTGACGGAGCTGCGCAACGCGGCGATCGAACCCGAGATCATGGACCTCATCGCGCTGCTGCAGAAGATGGGCGCCATCATCACCGTCGACACCGACCGGGTGGTGCGGATCGAGGGCGTCGACTCCCTCAGCGGATTCGTCCACCGCGCCCTGCCCGACCGCAACGAGACCGCCTCCTGGGCGTGCGCTGCCCTGGCCACCGGCGGCGACATCGTCGTCGAGGGCGCCTCGCAGCCCGAGCTCATCACCTTCCTCAACATCTTCCGCAAGATCGGCGGCGAATTCGACGTCTCCGAGACGGGGATCCGCTTCCGCCACCCGGGCGGGAGGCTGTCCTCGTTCGCCCTGGAGACCGATGTCCACCCGGGCTTCATGACCGACTGGCAGCAGCCGCTCGTCGTCGCGATGACCCAGGCCGAAGGGCTGTCGATCATCCACGAGACCGTGTACGAGAACCGGTTCGGCTTCACCGACGCGCTGGTCGAGATGGGCGCGAAGATCCAGCTCTACCGCGAATGCCTCGGCGGCACCCCCTGCCGGTTCGGGCGCCGCAACTACCAGCACTCGGCCGTCGTGTCGGGCCCGACCGAACTCCACGGCGCCCGCATCGACGTCCCCGACCTGCGCGGGGGCTTCAGCCACCTGATCGCGGCGCTGGCCGCCAACGGAACCTCCCAGGTGCACGGCATCGAACTCATCAACCGCGGCTACGAGAACTTCCTCGACAAACTCCTGGCCCTGGGGGCCGAGGTCGCGGCATGAGCGCTGACGAGGTGCTGGTCTCCTTCGACCCGGCGTCAGTCAGATCCCAGCGCAGAGTGGCCTTCGCCGTGGCCACGACCGCCTACGGCCTGTTCCGGCTGGCCTCGAAGATCAGGGTCGAGACGCCCGAGAACCTGCCCCAGAAGACCGGGGCCATCGTCGCCGCCTACCACGCCAACCACCTCGACCCGATCCTCGTCGGGCTCGCCGTGTGGCGCAACGGACGCCTGCCCCACTTCCTCGCGAAGTCGTCCCTGTTCACCGGCACTCTCGGCGTCATCCTCAAGGGCCTGGGCCAGATCCCGGTGCTGCGCGCCTCGGCGCAGGCGGGGGACTCCCTCGAATACGCCAAGGAGGCGCTGCGGCGCGGAGAGGTCGTCGTCATCTACCCCGAGGGCACCCTGACGAAGGACGAGGGCTTCTGGCCCCAGCACTTCAAGACCGGCACCGCCCGGCTCGCACTCGAGACCGCGGCCCCGATCATCCCCGTCGCCCACTGGGGCCTCGAGGACGTCAAACCCCGGGGCAGGACGATCCCGCGGCTGCGTCCGCTGCGGCACACCTCGGTGGTCCGGTTCGGGGAGCCGATCGAGTACCACGACCTGTGGCAGGCCCGCGAGGAGAGCCGGACGAAGACGATCCTCACCCGCCGCCTGGCCAACACCATCGCGACGATGGTCGGCGACCTCTCCGGTCGCGACGTCCCACACAGATTCACGATCGAGGAGGTAGGCGAATGAGCGCGGAGAAGACCGCAGTGCTGGGCGCAGGGTCATGGGGCACCACCTACGCCGCCGTCATCGCCGACGCCGGCCACCCCGTCACCCTCTGGGCCCGCCGGGAGGAGGTCGCCGCGGAGATCAACGCCTCCCACACCAATTCCCGCTATCTCGGCGAGCGCCGCCTGCCCGAGCTGCTGAGCGCGACCAGCGACGACATCGCCGCCGTCACCGACGCCGAGGTGATCGTCCTCGCCGTTCCCGCGCAGACCCTGCGTGCGAACCTGAGCAGGTGGAAGCCGCACCTGCGCCCCGGGGTCCGGCTCGTGAGCCTGATGAAGGGCATCGAGGTCGAGACCGGCAAACGGATGTCCGAGGTCATCGCCGAGGTCTGCGAGGTCGCCACCTCGCAGATCGCCGTCGTCTCCGGTCCCAACCTGGCCCGGGAGATCGCCGACCGCCAGCCGACCGCCACGGTCGTGGCCTCCGAGAGCATCGAGACCGCCGAGGTGGTCGCGGAGCTGTCGGCCAACGCCTACTTCCGTCCCTACACGAACACCGACGTCGTCGGCGTCGAGATGGGCGGGGCGGTGAAGAACGTCATCGCGCTGTCGGTGGGAATCGCCGACGGGCAGAGGCTCGGCGACAACTCGAAGGCCTCGATCATCACCCGCGGGCTCGCCGAGACCTCCCGGCTGGCCGCGGCGATGGGCGCCGAGGCGCACACCCTCTCGGGCCTCGCCGGACTCGGTGACCTGGTCGCCACCTGCGCCTCACCGCTGTCGCGGAACCGGACGTTCGGGCGTCACCTCGGCGAGGGGATGAGCCTCGAGGACGTCATCACCCACACCTCGCAGACCGCGGAAGGGGTGAAATCGGCTCCCGCCGTCCTTGCTCTGGGGAAGAAGTACGGCGTGGACCTGCCGATCACCGAGGCAGTGTGCGCGGTGCTGGCCGGAAAGCTCAGGGTTGACGAACTGTCCGCTTTGCTGTTGTCTCGGAAGCGTAAGCACGAAGGACCCACTGCCTGAAGGAGAGACCCTCATGAGCGCCAACTCACCGTTCTACAACCTCCCGGAACTTCCCACCTTCACCGTCACCAGCACCGACATCGAGGACGGCGCCGAGCTGCCTCCGGCGCAGCGCTCGGGGAGGATGGGGGTCGAGGGCGGTGAGGACACGTCGCCTCAGCTGTCGTGGTCCGGCTTCCCGGAGGAGACGCAGGCCTTCGCCGTGACCTGCTACGACCCCGACGCCCCCACCGGCTCGGGATTCTGGCACTGGGTCGTCACCGACCTCGACGCCTCCACCACCTCCCTGCCCACCGACGCGGGCAACCCTGCCGCCGACCTGCTGCCCGCGGGAACCGTGACCCTGCGCAACGACGCCGGTGAGCCTCGCTTCGCCGGTGCCGCGCCCCCGGCCGGGCACGGACCGCACCGCTACTTCTTCATCGTCACCGCGCTGTCGGAGAAGCTCGGCCTCGATGAGTCCGCCTCTCCCGCCTACGCCGGCTTCAACATGTTCTTCAAGGGCATCGGCCGGGCGTGGTTGGAGTGCACGTACGAAGCTTCGTGAGCTAGAGTTTTCGAGTCCGCGCACTCGAGCGCGGGCGTGCACACGATCAAGGACAGATATGCCAGACACCGATCCCCGGCCACTCGTCGCAGTTCTCTTCGGGGGACGATCCAGTGAACACTCCGTCAGCTGCGTCACCGCCGCCGGCGTGATCAGGGCCATCGACGCGACGGCGTACCGGGTCCTGCCCATCGGCATCACGAAGACCGGTGTCTGGCGCATCGTCGAGGACTGGGCGAGCATGCACTTCGACCCGGCGAACATGCCCGAGGTCGTCGAGAACGGCACCGAGGTGATCCCGCACGTCTCGGCGAAGGGGGCCCCACTGCTCCACCGCGACTTCACCGGGGCGGTGACCGAGCTCGACGCCGTCGACGTGTTCTTCCCGCTCCTGCACGGTCAGTACGGTGAGGACGGGACGATCCAGGGTCTGTTCGAGCTCAGCGACACCGCCTTCGTCGGCTCCGGGGTGTTCGCCTCGGCGGCGAGCATGGACAAGCACTACACCAAATCGCTCATGGCCCAGGCCGGGATCCCGACGTGCCCCTGGGAGCTCGTCACCGAGCCGATGTGGGACGCGGACCGGGCCGAGGCCGAGGCCCGGATCACGGGCTTGGGCTTCCCCGTCTTCGTCAAGCCCGCTCGTGCGGGTTCGTCGATGGGAGTGAGCCGGGTCGAGACCGCGGCCGGTCTCGACCGGGCCCTGCAGGCGGCCTTCGACCATGACTCCAAGGTCATCGTCGAACCTCAGGTCCACGGCCGGGAGATCGAGTGCGCGGTGCTGGGGTCCCTGCACGACGCCGAGGTCCGGACCTCGCTGCCCGGCGAGATCGAGGTCTCCGGCGACCATGACTTCTACGACTTCGACGCGAAGTACCTCGACCTCGCCGACGCCGAGCTCACCTGCCCGGCGCGCGTCGACGAGGCGACGACCGCCCGCATCCGCGAGCTCTCCGACCAGGTGTTCAGGCTCTTCGACTGCACCGGGCTGGCCCGGGTCGACACCTTCGTGACCGAGTCGGGCGAGGTGCTGATCAACGAGATCAACACCCTGCCCGGTTTCACCCCCACCTCGGCGTACCCCTTCATGTGGGCCAACACCGGTCTCGACTACACGGACCTGATCAGCGAGCTCATCGGCATCGCCCTGCGCGACCACGCCCGCGCACGCACCTCGGTCGGCTAGCCCCTCCACGCCCGCGCGCACACCTCGGTCGTCTAGCCCCTCCACGCCCTGTCACGGGCGTGCCCCGGCGGGCCGTCCGGGCTCTCAGCCCTCGACGTCCTGGGCGCCCACGCACTCGGCCTCGGCCGGGATCGCCTGCAGCGCGGGTGAGACCGCGGCGAGCACATTCGCCCCCGACTCCTGCTTGCGGTCGACCAGCACCTCGACGGCCGGGGTGCGGCCGTAGCTGGTGAAGCGCCAGGTACCGCTCTCCTCCGCGGGATGGGAGATCCAGTCGACGCCCTCGACGCTCACGCACAGGTCGGTCGTGGGACCGGGAGGAGTCACACCGCAGCGCAGCACCGCGAGGCTCGGATCCCCCCAGGCCGTCGTGCCCTGCGACGAGGTCGTGCGCTGCTCCTCCCCGGAGACCTCGTCGGGCAGGCGGAGCATGACCTCGGCGCACTTGGGATTCTGCGCGTCCGCGGCGGGCTCGACGATCACCGTCGGGGCGCACCCGGTCAGGCTCAGTCCCGCCAGAGCCGCGGTGAGTGCGGCCGCGGCGAGCGCGGCCGGACGGCGCCGGGACAGGACGGTGGCGAGGACACGGCGTGAAGTCATGGAACTACCGTATCGCCCGGATAACCTTGGACCATGACCCGACTGTCCGAACTTGGCGAATCACACGTTCTCTCCCGCATCCTCAGGCACAACCGCAGCGGAGCACAGGTGATCGTCGGACCGGGGGACGACGCCGCGGTCACCGCCGTCAGCGGCAACCTCGTGTCGACCGCGGACATGCTCGTCGAGAACCAGGACTTCACCCGCGACTGGTTGGACTGGCACCGGCTGGGCATCAAGGCCGCCGCCCAGAACCTCGCCGACGTGTGCGCGATGGGCGCCGTGCCCCACGGTCTCCTCGTCTCCCTGGCGGTGCCGGACTCGACCCAGGTCGCCGACCTCGAAGCCCTGTTCACCGGCGTCGTCGCCGAAGCCACCCGGGCGGGCGCAGAGCTCGGCTGCGAGGTGCCGATCATCGGCGGCGATCTCTCCTCGTCCCAGCTCATCGTCATCGCGATCACCGCCCTGGGCACCGTCGACGCCGAGGCGATCACCCGCTCCGGCGCCTCGCCCGGCGACATCGTGTGCCTGGCGGGAACCGTCGGCCGGGCCGCGGCCGGCCTCGACCTGCTGTTCGCCGGCGCCAGGGCACCGGAGGCCGCGGACGCCGGCGACACGCTCGCCTCACTCATCCGCACCCAGCTGTCCCCGCAGCCCGACTACTCGGCGATCCCGGCGATCCGGCCGGTCGCCTCGGCGATGATCGACGTCTCCGACGGACTGAGCACCGATGTGCGCCGCGTCGCCGACGCCTCCGCGGTCCACATCCGGCTCGACCGCACCCGACTCCAGGGCCTCATCGACGAGCTGCTGCCCGCCGCCCGGCACCTGCTCGCTCGAGACGCGGGCGGAAGCGCCGAGGACCCGGAGGCGCTGGCCCTGAGCTGGGTGCTGGGCGGGGGAGAGGACCACGGCTTCGTCGCGGCGGCCCCGGCCTCGACCTCTCCTCCGGTAGGCTGGCACAGAATCGGAGAAGTGAGGGCCGGCAGCGGCGTCAGCCTCGACGGCCAAGAGGTGCCGACGAGCGGCTTCAGCCATTTCGGGAAGTGACATGAACGGATCCAATCTCGCGGTCGGACTCAACGGGCGCTTGGCGGCCAGATGGGCGCGGCGCGCGGTCGATCGCCTGCGCCGGGAACGCGCCGAGATCGACGAGCTCAACGTCTTCCCCGTCCCCGACGGCGACACCGGCACGAACATGTACCACACCCTGCGCAGCGCCTACCTCGCCGTCGAGGAGCTGACCGGGCCCGTCACCCTGCCCGACGTCGTCGCCGCGGTGGCGACCGGGGCGAGCCGGGGAGCCCGCGGCAACTCGGGGCTGATCCTGTCGGTGGCCCTGCGCGGGGTCGCCGACGCCCTCGAAGGCGTCACCGTCGCCGATTCCGACTCCATGGCCGGCGCCCTCGAGCTCGCCTCGATCCGCGCCCGCCAGGCCGTCGCCCGCCCGGTCGACGGGACGATGCTCACCGTCCTCGACGCGATGGCCGCCGAAGCCCGGGAGATGGCCGATGCCGGGGCGAACCTCGTCGAACTCGTCTCCGCCGTCCGCCGCCGCTCCCGCGCGGCCCTGCGTGAGACCACCTCCCAGCTGGGAGTGCTCAGCGAAGCCGATGTCGTCGACGCCGGCTCGACCGGGATCGTCGAACTCTTCGACCTCCTCTACGCCACGGTCACCGGCCGCACCCCGCAGGACTCGATGCTCGTCGAGGTCGCCAAGACCCCCCGCGTCATCCACCAGGCCCGGGCGGATGAGCTCGAGATCGTCGCGATCCTCGGCCAGGACTGCGACAGCTCCCTGGCCGGAGAGCTCGACGCCCTGGGCGGGACCTCGATCGTCGTCAACGGACCCAAGGTCCATGTCCACGTCGACGACGAAGCCCGCGCCGCCGAGGTCCTCGACCTGCTCGCGGCCCGCGGGATCCTGCGCCTGGACATGGAGGACCTGCGCCTGCACGAGGAGGAGGGCGAGACCCGGCTCGTCGCGGTCGTGGCGGGCACCGGCCTGCTCATGCACTGCGCGCTCAACGGGGCCACCGCCCTGGCCCCCGGCGCCGGTGACATCGCCGGGGCGGTCGCCGAGATCGTCGCTGGCGAGGACCGCGACGTCATCGTCGTCCCCAGTTCGACGACGCGGCTGAAGTCCCTGACCGGGGTGCGCGGGGCCCGAGTGGTCCGCTCCCGCAATGTCGCGACCCTGCTCTCCGCCCTGGCCGTCTACGACCCCTTCGCCCCCGCCGACGAGATCTTCGCCGACATGACCGAGGCCGCCGGATCGACGCGGGTGGGCACGATCGTGTCCGCCGAGCAGCTGGCGACGAACCCGCCGACCGGAGCCCTGCCGATCCTCGACGCACAGATGCTCGAGGCCGTGCCCCCGTCGTCACAGCACCCCTCCCAGTTCTACCGGGTCCTCATCGAGGGCAGGCCGAAGTCCCAGAGCACGGAGCTCGAGACCCTGGTCGAGAAGCTGGCCGAACGCCTCCTCGGCGCCGGGGGTGAGCTCCTCACGGTCGTCACCGGACTCGACTGCCCACCCGAGGTGCTCGCGCATCTGCGCAACTGGCTGCGCAAGTCCCATCAGCAGGTGAGGCTGCAGGAGATCGACGCCCGGGACCGGTCGACGCTGCTCACCATGGGAGTCGAATGAGCGCGCGCCTCGACGACTACTTCACCCGACGCGACCTCGGTTTCCTGCGCAAGCGGGGAATCGACTCCGTCGCCGACCTCTTCCACTTCTTCCCCAGGCGATTCCTCGTCCCGGGGGAGAAGACCCCCTTCGGGGGACTGCCGATCGGTGAGACCGCGATCGTCCAGGCCGAGGTGCTCTCCGTGGACACCCGCCTGCTCGAGCGCAGGACCGGGCAGAAGAGCAGGAGGCCGCCGAGCCTGACCACGGTGCTCATCAACGACGGTGCCCAGACGATGAAGATCGCGTTCTTCAACCAGCAGTGGCTGCAGCAGCAGCTGACGCCGGGACTCGTCGTCGTCTTCGCCGGCACCGTCGAGGAGTTCCGCGGCCAGCTGACCCTGAAGTCTCCCGTCTGGCTCAACCGCGATGAACACGACGAGACCTGGACCCCGGAGGACCTCAGCTCACCCTTCCCCGTCTACTCGCGGATCCAGGGGATCGCCCAGTCACGGCTGTGGAAGGCGATCAAGGTCCTCCTCGACGTGGCCGGACCCGAGGAGTTCGAGGACCCGCTGCCCACAGGCATGCGTGAGCAGCTCGACCTCCCCGACCTGCGCACGGCCCTGAACGACATGCACCGACCGAAATCGATGGCGGACATGGAGCGGGCCCGGCGGCGCTGGAAATGGGAGGAGGCGCTCGCCCTGCAGACCGAACTCGTCTCCCGCAAGGCCGACTACGAGCAGCTCTCGGCCACCCCTCTGCTCGACGTCGGCGCGCGGAGCAGGCGCTTCGAGGCGAACCTGCCGTTCGAGCTCACCGCCTCCCAGGTCAGGGTCGGAACGGAGATCGCCGGCGACCTCGCCCGGAGCACGGCGATGCACCGGCTCCTCCACGGCGACGTCGGATCGGGCAAGACCGTGGTCGCACTGCGGGCGATGCTCACCGCCGTCGACTCCGGGGCCCAGGCCGCGATGCTCGCCCCCACCGAGGTGCTCGCGACCCAGCATTTCCGCTCGATCGAGAAGCTCCTCGGCGAGCAGATGGCGCTGAGCCCGCTGCTCGCCGACGAGGATCAGGTGCGGGTGGCGCTGCTGACGGGATCGATGCCGGCCCGGGAACGCCGACAGCTGGCCCTCGACCTCGCCGCCGGTCAGATCGACATCGTCGTCGGCACCCACGCCCTGATGTCGGAGACGACGATGTTCGCCGAACTCGGCCTCATCGTCGTCGACGAGCAGCACCGCTTCGGGGTCGAGCAGCGCGAGGCACTCCGGTCGAAGGCGGGGCTGACCGTTCCCCACACCCTGGTGATGTCCGCGACGCCGATCCCGCGCACCGTGGCGATGACCGTGTTCGCCGACCTCGACATCAGCACCCTCGACGAGATGCCGGCCGGACCGAAGGACATCACCACCCACGCGGTGTCCCTGGCCGACCACCCGGCCTGGCTCTCCCGCATCCATCAGCTCCTCGCCGACACTGTCCGCCGAGGTGAGGGCGGTTTCGTGGTGGCGCCGCGGATCGAGAACACCGAGCTCGAGGACCCGGAGACAGGCCGGGTCGAGGAGTTCATCGGGGTGGAGGAGATCCGGGACAGGATGACCCGCGCCCCCGAACTGGCGGGGCTGTCGATCGGGCTCATGCACGGCCGGATGCCGATGGCGGACAAGGACCGGGTGATGAACGACTTCCTCACCGGAGAGCTCGACGTGCTGGTTGCGACGACCGTCATCGAGGTGGGAATCGACGTGCCCCGGGCGACGATGATGATCATCCACGAAGCCGACCGCTTCGGAGTCGCCCAACTCCATCAGCTGCGGGGCCGGGTCGGACGCGACGGACGTGCCGCGACCTGCTTCCTGCTCTCCAACCGACCCGAGGCCGAACCGGGGTTCGCACGGATCCAGGCGGTGGCCGGGACTCTCGACGGGTTCGCCCTGGCCGAATACGATCTCGACAGCAGGGGAGAGGGCGATGTCCTGGGTTCCTCCCAATGGGGAGGATCATCGCTGCGCCACCTGTCGGTGCTGCGCGATGCCGCCGTCATCGAGCACGCGCGGTCGTTCGCGGAGAGGATCGTCGAATTCGATCCCGACCTGTCGTCGCTGCCGGCGCTGCGGAGGCTGATCAGGCGGGTCCTGCCCGCCGAGGCGGCCCATTTCATCGAGGCGAGCTGAGGAGCCCATGAGGATCATCGCGGGAGCGCACAAAGGATGCCGGCTGGTCACCCCGGGCGGGTCGAACACCCGGCCGACCTCCGACCGGGTCAAGGAGTCACTGTTCTCGATGCTCGAGGGCTACGGCGTCGTCCGGGCCGCGAACGTGCTCGATCTCTTCGCCGGCTCCGGCGGACTTGGGCTCGAGGCGCTGTCGCGGGGGGCCGCCGAGGCCGACTTCGTCGACTCGGCGGCGGCCTCGGCGAGAGCGATCGAGGCCAACGCCCGCAAGATGGGCGTGAAGCATTCGGTGCGCATCCACACCGTCGACGTCATCACGTTCCTCGTCGGTCTGCGCGGGCGAGCCGGGCAGCCGGCCGGGTCGGTGTCCGGGGATCCCGACCGGGTCTTCGACCTCGTGTTCATGGATCCGCCCTATCCGCTGGGCGAGGACGCGGTGACGCAGATCCTCGCCCAGCTCGCCGGCCTCCTCGACCCGGAATCCATCGTCGTCGTCGAACGGTCCGCCCGCTCCGCTGAGCCGACCATGCCGGCTGGGCTCGAGGTCTTCCGCTCGAAGACCTTCGGCGAGACGGCACTCCACTTCATCCAGCTCGACGAGGCGCCCGCCTGACGTCCGTCTACTGCACGCTGGAGAGGAACGTGCGCGTCCGTTCGTGTCGGGGCGCGCCGAAGATCTGATTCGGAGGTCCCTCCTCGAGCACCTGCCCGCCGTCGAACATCATCACCCGATCGGAGACCTCCCGCGCGAACTGCATCTCGTGGGTGACCAGCAGCATCGTGATGTCGGTGGTCTCGGCGATGGTGCGCAGCACCGCCAGCACATCGCCGACGAGCTCCGGGTCGAGGGCGGAGGTCACCTCGTCGAGGAGGAGGACCTCCGGGCTCATCGCCAGCGCGCGGGCGATCGCCACCCGCTGCTGCTGACCGCCCGAGAGCCGCGACGGGTGCTCGTCGGCCTTCTCCGCCAGGCCGACCTTGTCGAGCAGCTCCCGCGCCTCCTGCACGGCCTGGTCCTTCGACTTCTTCAGCACATGGATGGGGGCCTCGATGACGTTCTCGAGCACCGTCATGTTGGGGAAGAGGTTGAACTGCTGGAAGACCATGCCGATGCGGGTGGTCATCGCGCGGGTGGTCTTCGACGGCAGTTCGACGCGTCTGCCGTTCCTCTCCGTATGGGTCAGCGGCTGCCCGTCGATGAAGATGTAGCCGTCGGTCAGCTCCTCCAGGGTCATGATCAGGCGCAGGATGGTCGTCTTCCCGGACCCGCTGGGCCCGATCAGGGCGACGCGCTCGCCGGGGCTGATCGTGAAGTTGAGGTTCTTGAGCACGGTCGTGGTGCCGAACCGCTTCTCCACGTCCTTGAACTCGATGGCCGGCGTCGAGGTCCCGGACGCCGAGGCGCCGGAGGCCGAGGCCTCGGTCGACGATGCGCCGTCCGGGTCGGGGGCGATGTTCTCAGTAGGTGGCAAGGCGCCGCTCCAATCTCTGGATGAGCAGGGATGTCGGGTAGCTGGCGGCCAGGAAGATCAGGCCGGCCAGGGTGAAGGCCTCCGTGTAGGCGAACTTCGCCGCCCCGAACTGCTGCGCGGTGGTGACGAGCTCGACGACGGAGATCGCGAACAGGAACGGGGTGTCCTTGAACATCGCCACCGCGTAGTTGCCCAGCGACGGGATGGTCGCCCGCAGCGCCTGCGGCAGGATGACGGCGGTGAACGTCCGCACGGGAGGCAGGGACAGGGCGATCGCGGCCTCCCGCTGGCCGGGCGGGACCGCGTCGATCCCGGCCCGGTAGCTCTCCGACATGTAGGTCGCGTAGTGGACGCCGATGACGATGATCCCGATGACCAGCGCCGGGACGTCGACGAGCCCGGGGATGCCCGCGAACAGGTAGTAGATGAACAGCAGCTGGACGACCAGCGGGGTGTTGCGGATGAAGGCCTGCAGCAGCCGCACGACCCAGTTGATCCACCGCGGCAGTCCGCGAATGGCCACGGCGATGAACAGGCCGAGGATCGCGGCGATGATGGTGCCGACGATCGTGGCGATGAGGGTGTTGCCGAAGCCGCGCAGCAGCAGCGGCAGCGCCTCGGCCGCGAATTCCCAGTTCCAGATCATGGCCTCACCCCCTTGCCGGCCGCGGTGTCGTCGGCATCGTGACGACCGCCCTCACCACGGGCCAGCCTGCGGGCGAGCCGCCGCTCGGTCCGCGAGTTCGGCCGTTTGCGTCCCAGCCGGGCGGTGGCCCGGCGTTCGAGGAGGTTCATCAGCTCCTGCAGGATCCACGCGATGACGAAGTAGATGATCAGACCGACCGTGAATGAGAAGAACGTGTCGTTGGTCGACATGCGCAGCTGATTGATCTTGTCGGTGAGGTCCTGGAGGGTGATGAATGAGACGACCGCCGTTCCCTTGAGGAGCTGGATGAGCAGAGTGGCCAGGGACGGGATCATCAGCGCCCAGGCCTGCGGGAAGATGATGCGCACCATCCGCCGGGCCGGCGAGAGGCTGAGCGCGATCGCGGCCTCCCACTGCCCCCGGGCGACGGTGAGGATGGAGGATCGGACCACCTCGGCGGAGTAGGCGCCGTAGTTGAGCGCCAGGGCGCCGATGCCGCACGACATCGGATCGAGCTCCACCCCGAGCAGCGGCAGCACGTAGAAGAGCCAGAACAGCTGCACGAGCAGGGAGGTGCCGCGGAAGAACTCGACGATGATCCGGGCCGGGATGCGCAGCCACGCGTGCGTCGATGTCATCGACAGCCCGAGGACGAGGGCGATGATCATCGCCCCGAGCGCACCCGCGAGAGTGAGAATGAGCGTGACCTGGATTCCCTCCCCGATCTGGGGGAGGAAATCCAGGAGCGATGTGAAGTTGTCAGTCATGATCTCGTGCGCTCAGCGCGGGCGGACTATGACTGCGCTCCGGGCAGGTCGCCTGCACACAGCTGCTCGGTGGTGATGGACCCGTCGGGGCGCTCCTCCGCGGTGAAGCCGAAGTCACCGACGACGCCCAGGTAGTCCTCCTCGCTGGACACGATCTTGTCGAGCTCGGCGTTCCAGGCGTCCTTGAGCTCGGCGTCGTCCGTGCGGAAGACGGTGGCACCGGCACCCACCTGCGGCACTCCGTCGATCTCCTGGACGAAGGACTCCGTCACGGAGACCTCGGCGTCCGGGTTGTTCTTCGCCATCCAGTTGAGTGAGATGCCGGTCAGGGCGAAGGCGTCGGCGCGGCCCGAGGTGACGGCGTCCATGCCGTCCTGCGGGGTGCCGACCTGCATGGCCTCGATGCCCAGGGACTTGGCGTAGTCCGACTCGATGGCCCCGGTCATGGTGGCGAGTTTGAGGCCCTTCTTCTTGACGTCGTCGAGGTTCTTCACTCCCTCGGGGTTGTCCTTCTTCGTCATCAGGGCGGTGGTGTACATGAACTCCGGGTTGCCGAAGGACGCCTGCTCGCACCGTTCGGGCAGGATCGACATGCCGGCGGAGATGACGTCGAAGCGCTCGGCGTTGAGACCGGGGATGAGCGAGCCGAACTCCGTGTTGACCCCGTCGACCTCATCGACGCCGAGGCGGCTGAAGATCTCCTTCGCCAATGCCACCGAGGCTCCGGTGAGCTCCCCGTCCTGTTCGAAGCTGTACGGTGCCTCACCCGCGAAGCCGACCGTGATGCTGCCTTCGTCGATGGCCTTCTGGAGCGTGCTCTGTTCGGAGTCGCTGCCGCCGCAGGCACCCAGTGCGAGTGTCAGGGCGAGGACCGAGGTCCCCGCGGCGAGCCTCTTCATGGCATTCATTGCTTTCCCTTTCGGTTGGGCATCGGCACAGTGACGTGCCTCTCATCCATCATTGGAGGTCTTGGCCGTTGCAAGCCGCATTGTCCGACATCGTTATCCAATCGTGTCCGGCGACGGTCGGTGGTTCCAGCCGCGGGATACGATGAAGCCATGAAGGTCGTCTGCCCCGGATCCTATGACCCCATCACCATGGGTCATCTCGACATCATCGCCCGCAGCGCGCGGCTGTTCGCCGAGGTGGTCGTGGCCGTCGTCCACAATCCCGCCAAATCGGGGCGCTTCAGCCCGAGCCGGCGCTCGGAGCTGATCGAGGCCAGCCTGGCCGAGGACGAGCGCACCCGCGAATGCGACAACATCACCATCGACACCGTCGCCGGGGGACTGCTCGTCGACTACTGCGCGCGGGTGGGGGCTCCGGCCGTGGTCAAGGGGCTGCGCTCGGGCACCGACTTCGCCTACGAGCTGCCCATGGCGCTGATGAACAAGCACCTGAGCAGACTGGAGACCCTCTTCGTCCCCGGCAGCCCCGAGTTCGAGCACGTCTCGTCCTCGCTCATCAAAGAGGTCCACGCCGGCGGCGGGGACATCCGCGGGCTCGTGCCCGCCGCCGTCCTCGACGCCCTCGGGGCTCCCGGCGCCTCGTAGTCGATGAGCGCAGCCCGCCCGCAGTCCCGGTACTGGTTCGCCGGTCTCCTCGCCCACACCGTTCTCGCCCACGCGACGTACAACGGGGCCCGCGTCCTCATCTCCTACCGCACCCTGGAGCTCGGCGGCTCCGGGCTCGTGCTCGGTCTGATGACCGCGTGCTACTCCCTGGTGCCGCTGCTGACGGCCCTCTTCGTCGGTCGCCTCGTCGACCGCGGTTACGCCACGGCGGTGCTGTGGACGGGCACCGTGCTGTCCATCGCCCCGGTCGCGCTCGCCGCCGTCGCCGGCAACCTCGGCGTGCTGCTGGTGGCGACGATGAGCCTGGGTCTGGGGCAGCTGCTGACCACGGTCGCCTCCCAGGCGCTCATCCCGCAGAGCTACCCGGCCTCACGACTGACATCGAAGTTCGGTCACCTCACCCTGGGCGTGTCGATCGGGCAGACGATCGGGCTGCCGATCGCCGGTCTCGTCGCCGACGCCACGGCCGGTGCACCGCAGATCTCGGGGGCGCTGTGGTTCATGACCGGGATCTCGTCGCTGACCCTGATCGCCTGTGTCGTGGTCATGCTGCGCGGGCGGACCCCGCACGTGTCCCGCGCCGAGGCGGCCGAGGGTGTGCGCACGCCCTGGTCCCTGCTCTCGATGCGGGGGATGAAGCCGGCGATCCTCGCCTCGATGACCACCCTGGCCGCCGTCGATCTGCTCACCGCCTACCTGCCGCTCATCGGCGAGCAGAACGGCCTGTCGGTGACCGCGGTGACCTGGCTGCTGACGCTGCGCACCCTGGCCTCCGTGCTCTCGCGGATGGTCATCGGGGTCCTCGCCCGCCGCTGGCACAACCTGTCCCTGCTGTGGACCGCCTCGGTGCTGGCGGGCATCTGCGTCATCGCGATCCCGTTCCTCATCACGCCCTGGGCGCTGGCGATCCTGCTCCTGATCGCGGGATTCTGCTTCGGCCTGACCCAGCCGCTGACGATGACCTGGGTCTCGACGCTGTCCGATCCCGCGAACCGGGCCGCGGTGCTCTCGATCCGCTTGGCCGGGAACCGGCTGAGCCAGGTCGCGATCCCCTCGGCGGCGTCGCTGCTCACCCTCATCGCGGGCTCCGGCATCGTGTTCACGATCTCCGGAGCCCTGCTCGTGCTCGCCGGGGGAGTGACCTGGCGCCACCGCTACGAGCGCTGGTGACGAGGAGCACACTCGGGCACCCCGGCGGCAGTTGGTAATGGTCGGGCTTCATGACTAGAATGGTGAGTCGCGTGTGAACGCTGGAGCAGCTTCCTATCTCACGTAAGGAGGACGGGCATGACGAAGCGATCAGAGTTCGTTTACGATCTCAGGTCCATGGGATTGCTCGGTCGACCTGGTGAATGGGAAAGGGTGAACTCCACCCTGCCTGCTCCCGCGGATCTGAAGATCGAAGTGATCGGGGTCGCCGAAGGTTCACCACTGACGCTCGAGCTGATGTTCGAGAGTGTGTCGGAGGGGATCTACGTGTCGGGCAGTGTCTCGGCTGTGGCCCGCGGCGAGGACGTGCGGACGCTCGACGAAATCGAGCTGCCTATAGATGTCGACATCAATGAGATGTACGTCTATGAGCAGGCCGATGGCGATGAGGAGTCCTATGTCATCGACCGTGATCAGCTCGACCTCGAGCCCGCGATCAGAGATGCTGTGGTGATGGCTCTTCCGTTCAGTCCGGTTGCGGACGACAGCGAGGAGTTCAGCTTCACTCTGGGTGAAGACC
>JAPSIC010000140.1 GCA_031179165.1 Brevibacterium sp. | reverse complement strand
TGGTAGTAGGGAACGGCGTAGGGGTCGGCGTCGATGACCTCGTCGCTGATCGGGATGTCCATCCGGTCGCGGAAGACCTTGATGTCGGCGGCGGTGAACTTCTTCATCTGGTGGGTCGCGTTGCGCGATTCGAAGCTCGTGCCCAGGCCGTAGCCCTTGACGGTCTGGACCAGGACGACGGTGGGCTTGCCGGCCGTGTTCACCGCGTGCTGGTAGGCCGCGTAGACCTTCTGGTAGTCGTGGCCGCCGCGCTTGAGGTTCCAGATGTCGTCGTCGGAGAGGTGCTCGACGAGGCTCTTCGTGACCGGGGAGCGGCCGAAGAAATTGTCGCGGATGAACCCGCCGGACTCCGCCTTGAAGGTCTGGTAGTCGCCGTCGAGGGTCTCGTTCATGATCCGCACGAGCTCACCGGTGCGGTCGGCGGCGAGCAGGGAATCCCATTCGCGTCCCCACAGCACCTTGATGACGTTCCAGCCGGCGCCGGTGAACACGGCTTCGAGCTCCTGGACGATCTTGCCGTTGCCGCGCACCGGCCCGTCGAGGCGCTGGAGGTTGCAGTTGACGACGAAGGTGAGGTTGTCGAGCCCTTCATTGGCGGCCAGCTGGAGAGCGCCGCGCGACTCCGGCTCGTCCATCTCGCCGTCGCCGAGGAAGGCCCACACCCGCTGGTCGGAGGTGTCCTTGATGCCGCGGTTGTGCAGATAGCGGTTCATCTGCGCCTGGTAGATGGCGTTGATCGGGCCCAGGCCCATCGACACCGTGGGGAACTGCCAGAACTCCGGCATCAGCCGCGGGTGCGGGTAGGAGCTGAGCCCATTGGGGGCCTTCGAGGCCTCCTGGCGGAAGCCGTCGAGCTGCTCGGCGCTGAGTCGGCCCTCGAGGAAGGCGCGGGAGTACATGCCGGGTGAGGCATGGCCCTGGAAGAAGACCTGGTCGCCGCCGCCGGGGTGGTCCTGGCCGCGGAAGAAGTTGTTGAAGCCGATCTCGTAGAGGGTCGCGGCTCCCGCATAGGTCGAGATGTGCCCGCCCACGGAGGTCTCCGGGCGCTGCGCCCGGTGGACGAGCATCGCCGCGTTCCAGCGCAGCCACTTCCGGTACTTGCGCTCGATCCGCTCGTCACCGGGGTACTCCGGCTCCTGGTCGGCGGGAATGGTGTTGACGTAGTCGGTGGTCGTGACCTTGGGTTGCGACACCGAATGGGTCGAGGCCCGGCGCCGCAGCGCCTCCATGATCTCGCTGGCGCGCAGGGTGCCGCGCTCGTTGACGAGTCCCTCCCAGGACTCGAGCCACTCGTCGACCTCTTCGTCGGCAAGGTCCCTCGGGATCGCCGAGGTGGAACCGGCGCCCACGTGGGCGCCTGGCTGGGATGACAGTGCAGTCATTGTGTTCCCTCTCATACAAGTCGGGTCCACGGGAGGTGTTCCCGTGGACCCGTGGCAGTTCAGATCAGCAGAATCCGGAGATTCCGTTCCAGGCTTCCTTCTTCTCCTCCACATCATCGCGGGTGAAGGTGGCTTCGATCAAACCGTAGGGGCGATCTGCGACGATGAACACCTCATTCGGGTTCTCCAGGCCGAAGCGCTCGATGTCATAGAGGAAGTGGTGCTTGTTCGGGCAGGAGAAGCGGATCTCGTCGATCTCCGGCACCTGCTCGATGACCTTCTCGCCCATCTGGTACAGCGTGTGCTGCAGGGCGTGCGAGTAGTGGTCGGTGAAAGAGTCGAGGATGATGTCCTTGACCTTGCGGTACACACCCTCGAAGTCGAGGTCCGTGGTGTTGTAGAGCCAGCGCGTGGTGATGTCCGTGGCGAGAATGCGGTCCTCGGTCTCCGGCAGGGTGGTGTACTTGTCCTTCGGGTAGCCGACGAAGCCGGACTCCGTGGTCTTGAGGACGGTAAGCTCCTTGAAGCCGGAGATCAGGACGTCCTTGTCGCCGTCACGGGTGAGGACCGAGGTGCGAACCTCCGGCGCCGACTTGTAGAACGAGTGGGCGTGATCGTTGATCCGGTCCCAGCCGAACTCCTCGGCCGCCCAGCGTCCTCCGGTGACCCAGTCGAAGTTCGAGGTGTAGTGGTCGGCCAGGGTGAGCAGGAACTGCTCGGGTGAGGTCACGCCGACTTCCTTCGCCTTGGCGAAGATCGTGTTCTTCTGGGTGTCGGTGGGGACGACGTGCTCGTTGTTGCCCTCGGTGTGCGCGGTCTCGAAATCGCCCCACAGCTGCGAGGTGACGTTGAGGTCGCGGATCTCGTGACGCTCGGAGTCACGGTAGACCCTCATCAAACGGTTCTCTGCCTTGCCGTACTGATTGGTGGTCAGCTTCACCTTGCTCATCTTCCTGCTCCTGTTCTCAGTGCAGTGGACGTCGTCTTCGTCGACGTTCTCGCGTCCGCTGCGAACCAATTGATTGGCGAGGTTCTCGAAAAGCCATGTGACTTTCGGCGAACTTCGGCGGTTTGTTGAGGATGTGACTCCTGTAGGGGACCTGCTTCCCCTCGAATTCGTGGGTGGCGGGCGAACCGCTCGGCCGTGGTGGCCGCTTGGCTGCGGGTCGTCGCCGGCCGCTCAGTTGCCGCGGTAGGTGCTGTACGCGAACGGGCTGAGCAGCAGCGGGATGTGATAGTGGGCCTCGCCCGCCTTGACGGTGAAGTCGATGGTCACCTGCGGGTGGAAGTGGTCCTGGTCGCGGGTCTCGAAGTACTCGCCGGTGGCGAAGACGATGCGGTAGTCGCCGGGATCGAGGTGGTCGGGGCCGAAGTCGACGACGCGGCCGTTCTCGTCGGTGCGGGCGGACACGATCTCCTCGGACCCGGAGTAGAGGGTGACCTGCAGGTCGCGGGCCGGGGTCCCGGCGGTCGAGTCGAGGGCGTGGGCGGTGATGTAGCTCATGCGAAGATTCCTGTCAGTCGGGTCTCGGCGATCTGGTGGAGCTGCTCGCCGACCTCGGCGAGCTCGTCGGCGTCGGAGTTGTTCATCCGGCGTTCGAGTTCGGACAGGATCTCCTCGGGATCGCGTCCGGCGGCGCGGATGAGGAAGACCCGGTCGAAGCGCTCCTCGTAGGCGGAGTTGCCGGCGGCGAGGCGTTCCTGCACGGAGCCCTCGATGGCACCGAGGCCGGCCTGCTCGTTCTTGGACAGCTGCGCCTCGGCGGAGTCGCCCTGGGCCTTCTCACCGATCCGGGGGTGGTGGGACAGGGCCTGGGCGATCTCGTCGTCGTGGAGAGGATCGGCACTCCGGCGAGCGGAATCGAGGATAGACTCGACATCGGCGTAGGGTCGACCGGCGACGACGCCGTCGATCCACCGGTCGACGTCCAGGCACGGACGCAGCACCTCGTGTGCTTCGTCGGCCGGGAGCCGGTTGAACTCGTCCAGGTCCACTCTGACCTCCTCGCTGTGCGGCTTCCGTTCGGCGAGAGTTCGGCGGTCCTGCGGCTGGTCGGCAGCACCTCGACGAGACTTTCGCATCCCGGAAGAAGTTTTCCATTCTTTAGGTTCGAGTGTGATCGCGGTCTCGGGAGAAGTCAAATCGAGATCACGCCGAGGAGCGGGATCGAAGGTGTGCCTGCGGAGTACGACCGAGGGGTGCGATCGACGTGCGGGACGGGGCGGTGATCCGGGCTCGAGGGGGTGCCTGTAGAGTCGTCCGTAAATTGGAAATGTTCTTCCGCATCATGGATACTCATGATGGATATTGTGGAATCAACACTTCTCAGGAGTTTTTTCGTTAGGAAAGGACAAACAGCTCATGAGCATCGAAATCACCCAGCCCTATGACGTGGCGGGTTCGGAGGCCATCCTCACCCCGGAGGCCCTGGCCTTCGTCGAAGAGCTCCACCGGACATTCGCGTCCACCCGCGATGAACTGCTCGCAGCCCGCAAGGACGCGCAGAAGGCTGCTTCCGAATCCGGCACCCTCGACTTCCTCCCCGAGACCGCCGAGGTCCGTGCGGGTGATTGGAAGGTCGCCGAGGCGCCTGCCGCACTGACCGACCGCCGCGTCGAGATCACCGGCCCCCCGTCGCCGGCGAAGATGGCCATCAATGCGCTCAACTCGGGTGCGAAGGTCTGGCTGGCCTGCCTCGAGGACGCTCTCTCGCCCACCTGGCACAACCTCGTCGACGGTCAGAAGAACCTCTACGACGCGCTCCGCGGTCAACTCGAGTTCACCTCACCGGAGGGCAAGGCCTACACGGTCAAGGACGACGCGACGTCCCCTGTGGTCGTCGTCCGTCCCCGCGGCTGGCACCTGCCCGAGAAGCACATCCTCATCGACGGCGAACCGGCCGTCGGCGCGCTCGTCGACTTCGGCCTCCACTTCTTCCACAACGCCAAGCTCGGGCATGAGCTGGGCCTCGGTCCGTTCTACTACCTGCCGAAGCTCGAGTCCCACCTCGAGGCGCGGCTGTGGAACGACATCTTCACCTTCGCCGAGTCGACGCTGGGCCTGCCCCACGGAGTCGTGCGCGCCACGGTCCTCATCGAGACCATCCCCGCCGCGTTCCAGATGGACGAGATCCTCTACGAACTGCGCGACCACGCCTCGGGGCTCAATGCCGGACGCTGGGACTACCTGTTCTCCATCATCAAGTACTTCCGAAGCTCCGGCTCGGACTTCGTGCTCCCCGACCGCGCGGACGTGTCGATGAACCAGCCGTTCATGCGCGCCTACACCGAGCTGCTCGTGTCGACCTGCCACAAGCGCGGAGCCTTCGCGATGGGCGGCATGGCCGCGTTCATCCCGAACCGCCGTGAGCCCGAGATCACCGAGCAGGCGTTCGCCAAGGTCCACGACGACAAGGCCCGTGAGGCCGGCGACGGATACGACGGCTCCTGGGTCGCCCACCCCGACCTCGTCGACATCTGCCGCGAGGAGTTCGACAAGGTCCTTGGGCACAAGCCCAACCAGCTCGATCGCCTCCGCGACGACGTCTCGGTGTCGGCCGCCGACCTCATCGACCTCTCCACCGCCAGCGGGGACGTGACGGAGGAGGGCGTGCGCACCAACCTCTACGTCGCGATCTACTACACCGCGATCTGGCTCTCCGGCAACGGCGCCGTGGCGATCCACAACCTGATGGAGGACGCCGCCACCGCCGAGATCTCCCGCTCGCAGATCTGGCAGCAGATCCACAACGACGTCACCACCGCCGACACCGGGCAGAAGATCACGTCCGAGTTCGTCTCCGGCCTCCTCGACGAGGAGCTGGAGAAGCTGCGCGCAGACATCGGCAACGATGAGCAATTCGAGAAGTTCTTCGTCCCGGCGGCCGAGCTCGTCCGCGACATGACGCTTCGCGGCGACAGCTACGACGACTTCCTCACGCTGTCCGCGTACGAGCAGCTGGCCTGAGCCTCGAGCAGTCGAGGGCCATGTCCGGCCGCGGGTCGCACGGTGATGGGACTCACCCGCTGCCGCCCCCGCCGCCGGACATGGCCGCACCAGCCTCCTCCGAGCTGATGTCCGCCCCCTGACCGCACCGCCCGGTGATCACGACAATGATGTTGGATTCAACTATGAGCACAGCCGCTTCGTCTCCCACGCCCCGCATCGTCTGCGCCCCGGACTCCTTCAAGGGGTCCGCCACGGCCGCAGAGGCCGCCGCCGCGCTTGCCCGCGGCGCCCGGCAGGTGTTCCCCGATGCCCACATCACCGACCTTCCCTTCGCCGACGGCGGAGAGGGCACCCTCGACGCCCTGCTGGCCGTGTGGAACACCCCGGCCCGCTCCGTCGAGGTCGTCGACGCCCTCGGCCGTCCCACCACCGCCGCCTACGGCGTCTCCGCCGACGGGAGGACCGCCGTCATCGAGGCCGCCCAGGCCAACGGGCTGCCCCAGGTCTCCGACGTCCCGCTTCAGCCCGAACGCGCCGACACCTACGGCGTCGGTCTCATCGCGCGCCATATCCTCGACGAGGGTGTCGAGGAGATCCTGCTGTGCATCGGCGGATCCGCCAGCACCGACGGCGGGGCGGGACTCGTCCGCGCCCTCGGCGCGGCCCTCCTCGACGACACCGGCGCCCCCATCCCTGCGGGCGGCGGGGGCCTGGCCCACCTGGCCTCGGTCGACGCGAGCGGCCTCGACCAGCGGGCGCTGGATGTCCGCTGGCGCATCGCCGTCGACGTCGACAACCCGCTCACGGGCGACCGTGGTGCGGCCGCGGTGTTCGGGCCGCAGAAGGGCGCCGACCCGGACACTGTGGCCCGCCTCGACGCCGGCCTGGCCCACTTCGCCGAGGTGCTCGCCGAGTCCCCTGAGGCGGCACGGACCCTGGCCGCCACCTCCGGTTTCGGTGCCGCGGGAGGCATTCCGCTGGCCCTGACGACCCTCCTGGGCGCCGAGGTGGTCCCCGGTTCCCGGATGGTCGCCGAGACCGTGGGGCTGGGCGAGGCACTGGCCGACGCCGACGTCGTGCTCACCGGCGAAGGGTCCTTCGACTCCCAATCGCTGGGCGGCAAGGTCGTCGCGGCGGTCCGGGACCACTCCCCCGCGGCCGCGACGATCATCGTCGTGGCCGGCAGGGTCGCGCTGACGACGGCCGAATGCCGGGAGGCGGGGATCACGGCGGCGCTGTCGATCGCTCCCGGCCCGGCGGATCTGGGTGAGCTGTCCGCGCGCGCCGAGGAGCTCATCGAATCGACCGCCGCGCATGCCTGCGCCCTGCTCGCCGCCCGCTGAGGCGGTTCTGCCCGCGCCCGCCGAAGCGGCCCTGCTCCCCATTCGCCGAGGCGGCCCTTCGACGAACCACCCGCAAATCGCACAGCGGACTCCGCAACCGGCGGGGTTCGCCCATTCGAAAGGAACACTCATGACACGTCACCTTGAAGTCGGACAGAGCGCACCGGATTTCACCCTGACCGACGCCAACGGCACGACCTACTCGAAGTCGGACTTCGCGGGCCAGAAGGTCATCCTCTACTTCTACCCGAAGGCCGCGACCCCGGGCTGCACCACCGAAGCCTGCGACTTCCGCGACAACCTCGCCTCCCTGTCCGCCCTGGGCTACCAGGTCATCGGGGTCTCCCCCGACGACGCGGAGGCACTGCGAGCCTTCGCCGAGTCCGAACAGCTGACCTTCCCGCTGCTCTCCGATCCCGACGCCGAGGTCGCCAAGGCCTACGGTGCGTTCGGTGAGAAGACCGTCAACGGCAACACCTTCGACGGCACGCTCCGCTCGACCTTCGTCATCGATGAGTCGGGCAGCCTCTCCAGCGTCGAATACGACGTCTCCGCCGAGGGCCACGTGCGCCGCCTCCGCGAGGAGCTCGCCGCCTGAGGGATCTGGCCTCCTGAAACGACGCCCGGAAGGGGCAGAGCCGACGCGGCTCTGCCCCTTCTCGGTGTTCCGTCCGGTCAATTCAGCGCGCAGCCGCTAGAGGCGTCTTCAGTACCTGGCCGCGGTGCGGGGACTTCAGCGCGCGCCGGCCCGGTCATTTCAGCACGTGACCGCGGGCCGGGGCGGTGATCATTGCGGACGGTGGCTGGCGGGGACCCCGGAGTAGGTCGCCTCGGCGTACTTCTTGAAGTCCTCGGACTCGTCGAACCACTCGTCGAAGTCCTCGGTCCTCCCGGCATCCTGGTAGCCGAGCTCCTCGAACCTCTTCTCCCAGTTCTCCGTCGCCGAGGTGATCTGCTCACTGATGTCGTCGGCGACCAGACCCTCCTCGGCGGCCTTGGCCGTGAGCTCCTCGCCGTAGCTTCGGATCTCCTCCTGCACCGCCTCGTCGAAGGCGGCGACACTTCCGCCCGCCGCCTTGGCCTGCTCGATCGCGGCGGCATTCCCGCCGATCACCGACTGCATTCCACCCGCGGCCGACAGCCCCGAGGAGTCGAAGATGATCTGCTGGTAGGCCAGCGGCAGCTCCTTGAAGCTCTTCCCCGCCAGGTACGCCCCGGCCGTGCGGGAGAAGCTGGCGGTGGTGGTGAAGTTGAGGTTGGGGGCGACCTCGAACAGCCCGGCCTCCGCGGACGGCACCAGCTGCCCCAGAGTGCAGTCGACGGTGCCGCGCTGCAGGGCTTCGAAGGTCTCGGGGTAGGCCATCGACACCGGCGTGGCGGCCAGGTGCTTGACCTGGGCGGACTGGGCGCTTGAGGCGATGCGCACCTGCTTGCCCTTCCAGTCCTCGGCCGACTCCAGCGGATCCTTGCACACCGAGTAGTACCCGCCCGAGGCGGCGAAGGGCGTCAACGGGACGAGGCCCTTGTCCTCGTACTCGGCCAGCAGCTCCTCCTGCTGCCATGCCAGCTCATTGCCGACGGCATTGGCGACGAGCTCGCCCATCATCGGCGAGGGCTCGACCTCGGCCATAGCCGTCCCCAGAGCGTCGACACGGGGGAACTCGTCGGGTTGGTAGCTGGGCAGGGTGTAGGCCATGTCGACCCGGCCGTCGGCAAGGGCGTCGTGCACCTCGGCATAGGAGGCGATCGCCTGTCCCCAGATGATGTCCACGGTGATCTTCCCACCGGATCGCTCTTCGACGATCTCCTTGAACACGGTGCCGGTCGGCGCCATCACCGACTTCTCCGACGCCGCGGGGGGCTGGTACTTGATGGTGATCGGGTCGAGGTCGGCGATGGCCTTGTCGACCTCCTCCTGAGAGGCGCCATAGGCGAACCCGGCTCCTCCCCCGGACTCTCCGCCGCCCGGGTTCCCTCCGGCGCTGCCGGCACAGCCGGACAGTCCCAGGGCGGCGGCGGAGCCGATCGCGAGCAGGCTCAGTCGCCTCGGCGCTCGGAAGACGGTGTGCGATGGGTGAGAACGGACCACAGGATGCTCCTTCGTGTCGGGTGGAACGGGACGAGGTGACGGTCGGCCTCCGGTCATCCGCCGGCCTGCTTCATCAGTGAGGGCAGCCAGTCGACCATCTGCGGGAATGCGATCATCAGGACGAGGAAGAGGATCGCGATGGGCAGGAACCACA
>JAPSIC010000241.1 GCA_031179165.1 Brevibacterium sp. | reverse complement strand
ATCATCGAGGCCGAGCCGGACGTGTCGATGAAGGTGACCGCGGGTGCCGGGTCGGGGAAGACGACGGTGATCTCCCAACGCGTGGTGTGGCTGGTCGCCAATGGCCACGTGGCCCCGGAGGAGATCCTCGGGCTCACCTTCACCCGGAAGGCCGTGGGAGAGCTGGCCGGCCGGATCCGGGTGCTCCTGGCCCGGCTCCGGCACAATCTCGGCCTGACCTCGCCCACGTCCCTGCCGGGCCTCGACAACCCGACGGTCTCGACCTACAACTCGTATGCGGCCTCGATCGTCAGCGAATACGGGGTCAGCATCGGGATCGAACCCGAGACCGTGCTGCTCGACGAGGCGGGGGCGCACGCGATCGCCGGTGAGATCGTCGACGCCGCGGGGGTCGACGACATCCCGCCCGAGGTGGCGCGGGACACGATGATCTCGGACATGATCGCCCTGGCGGGGGCGATGAACGACCACGGTCGCGACGCGGACGAGGTCGCCGCCTACCTCGACCGCTGCCTGCAGGCACTGGTCTCGAGCAAGGGCAAGCCGATCGACACCGCCCGCCGGCGCCGGATCGAGGCGAAGATCAGGACCGCCCGTCTGGCGGGCGCCTACATCGAGGCCAAACGCCGGCACCTGGCGATGGACTTCTCCGACCAGGTCCGCTTCGCCCAGAGGATCGTCGAGCGGGTGCCGGCCGCGGTGGCGGCGGAGCGACAGCGGTGGAAGATCGTCCTCCTCGACGAATTCCAGGACACCTCGGTGGCGCAGCTGAAGCTGCTGCGCGACCTGTTCGCGGACACGGCGGTGACGGCCGTCGGGGATCCCCGGCAGGCGATCTACGGCTGGCGCGGTGCCAGCGCCGACAACATGATCCGCTTCTCCGGCGACTTCCGCAACGTCCGGTCGCTGACCCTGAGCACCAGTTGGCGCAACGACCGCTCCATCCTCACGGTCGCCAACCGGATCGCCGAGGGACTCGACGGCGCGGTGGAGGCGCCGCTGACGGCGAGAGCCGATGCGGGCGAGGGCGCGGTCGAGGTGAACATCGCCTCCGGCGCCCACGACACCACCTACCTCACCGACGGGATGAGAGCACTGACCGAATGGGTCGGGCAGCTCCCGGCCGGCACCACCAAGGCGGTGCTGTGCCGCAAACGGGCTCACTTCGCCGCCGTCGCGACCGCGCTGGAGGCCGCAGGATTCGCCGTGCACGTCCACGGCTCCTCCGGTCTGCTCGCCGACCCGTTCGTCGCCGACGTCCGCGCCCTGCTGACCGTCGCCGTCGACCCGTTGGCGGGGGAGAACCTGATGCGGCTCATCAGCGGTCGCCTGCTGGGACTGGGTGCGGCCGACATCGCCGCGCTGTCGAGGTTCACCCGCAGGCAGAACGAGCACCGTCTCCGGGACCTCGACCAGCAGGCGGAGAGCCCGGACCCGGCGCGGCCGGTCGCCGTGGCCGAGAGCATCGATCAGCCCACGATCGTCGAGGGCATCGACGAACTCATCGACGTCGCCGCGGCCCTCGACTCCTCCGCACGGCCGGGCTCCCACCGCCCTCGGCTCGACGCCGAGGCGCGACGGGCGCTGCAGAGCTTCGAGGACTCGGGCCTGAGCCGGACCGCGCTCGACCGCCTGGTGCGTCTGGCCCGGGCGCTGCGCGCCATCCGCTCCGCCACGGGCAGCATCGCCTCGATCATCCGCAGCGCCATGGCCGAGACCGGGCTCGACTCCGACATCTGGGGGCTGAGCGAATCCCTGCGCAACCTGCACCGCTCGGCGATCGACTCCCTGCTGTCGGCGGCGAGCACGTATGCGGCCACCGACGACCATCCCTCGGTCGCGAGATTCCTCGACTGGCTGGCGGTGATGGAGGCCAAGGACGCGCTGAGCGTGGCGGAGCCGAGCGCCCGGGCCGACGCCGTCAACATCATGACCGTGCACGCCTCCAAGGGCCTCGAGTTCGACGCCGTCGCCGTTCCGTCCCTGGTCA
>JAPSIC010000018.1 GCA_031179165.1 Brevibacterium sp. | reverse complement strand
GACGTGAGCTTCGACCGCGACCCGAACTCGATCGCGCGGGCGGCGGCCGGCGGTGGGGATCCGAAGCTCTATCGGTACGAGCTGCAGGGACCGAACGCCCTGCCGCTGCTCGAGAGGGTGACGGGCCACCCCGCGCCCGAGACGCGGTTCTTCGGCATGGAGACCTTCGAGATCGCCGGGGTCACCGTCCGTTCGCTCCGGCACGGGATGGCGGGCATGCCCGGCTTCGAGCTGTTCGGGCCGTGGGCCGAGGGGGAGCGGGTGCGCGAGGCGCTGCTCGAGGCGGGGGACGCATTCGGCCTGACGCTCGTCGGTTCGCGCGCCTACTCATCGGCGAACCTCGAGTCGGCGTGGGTGCCGTCGCCGCTTCCCGCGATCTACACGGGACAGGGGAGCGAGGAGTATCTCGCCTGGCTGCCGGCGGCCCGCCTCGGGTCGCTGGCCGGCTCGTTCGAATCCGAGGACATCGAGGACTACTATCTCTCCCCGTACGAGCTCGGCTACGGGCGCACGGTCAGGTTCGACCATGACTTCATCGGCAGAGCCGCGTTCGAGCGTCGCGCCGCTGGGACGCACCGGGTCAAGGTGTCGCTCGTCTGGGATCCGGAGGATGTCGCGGCGATCCAGCGTTCCGCGTACGAAGGGGGCCTGCCGGCGAAGTTCCTCGAACTGCCGAAGGCCCGTTATGGCCAGCACCAGGTCGACCTCGTGCGCCGCGGCGACGAGGCTGTCGGACTGTCCCACGACGTGGGCTACAGCGTGAATGAGCAGACCTTCCTGTCGCTGGCCAGCCTCGATCCCGCCCATGCCGAGCCCGGCACCGAGGTTGAGGTGCTGTGGGGCGAGGACCCGAACACGACCAAGCCGACCGTCGAACGCCACCGGCAGGTGCGTGTGCGTGCGAGAGTGGCGCCGGCACCGTACTCCCGGTTCGCCCGCGAGAGCTACCGTCGGACGTAGTGCGAACCGCGCCCGCGGACGGCGAGCAGCCAACGGCGAGAGCTGCCCTCGCACACAGTGCGAACACCGAACCGCAGACCGCGAACCGCGAACCCCGTGCCGGGGCTCAGACCGCCCATCCGGCGTTGATGCGCTCGAACCAGATCAGGGCGGCGCGCGTCATGTCGGTCGGCCGTCCGGTTGCCTCGAGCGCCGCGAGCGCGTCGCGGACCTCGTGCTCGCGGCGCTGAGCATGCAGGCGCGTGCCCGAGATCAGCCGCTCGACGAGCGCCGGCCCGGCGGGCCCGAGCTCCGCGGTGATCTGATCGCGCAGCCAGGACTCGGCGTCCATGGCCGCGGCTGCGCCGAGCGCCTCGACGACGAGGGCGCCGAGGCCCTTCATGAACACGCTGCGCAGGAGCTTGAGCCGCGCCGCGGCCCCGGCCTCGTCGCCGACGACATCGACCGGGATGCCGAACGGGGCGACCAGGTCCGCGAACCGTGCGGCGCCGGGTCCGCTCGCCGCGAGCGGAGTGCGATGGCCCGCTCGGGGCACCGGTGCGAGGACCGCCCCGTCGACCATGCCCACGCCGTGCATCGCGGCGATGCTCGCGATCTCCTGTTTGACGTCGACGGAGGCGGTGTTGAGATCGGCGAAGACCGTGCCCTCGGCAAGGATCGGCATCGCCTGTCGCGCGATCCCGACCGAAGCCCGGACCCCGGTCAGCGACAGCACGACGTCCGCTTCCTCGAGCGCCTCCGCCAGATCGAGCACCTGGGTCACCGACCCGGCTCTCGCCTCGGCGGTGACGAACGGGTCGTACCCGACCACCTCCGCACCGGCCTCGGCGAGTCCGGCGGCGTAGCTCAGGCCCGCCTCCCCGAGGCCGAGGATGCTGAAGCGAGTCACGGCAATCCTCCTCTGCGATTTCCGTTCAATGGAAAGTTTGTGGTCAGGCACGTGTGTCCTGTGTGGATAATGATCTAACGCAGCTAACTTGTCGGCAACTTTGACCAAGAAATTGTTGACACTTTCTGCGAAGGTTCCTAGTGTCAGAACTGCCTGGCGCGGGACCGAAGCACCCGTTGTATCGATGATGATGAACAGGAAGAGCAGGGCTATGGCAGCTCGTGTGACTTTGCAGGGAGTGAACCTCCACTTCGGGGGTGTCAAGGTGCTGCGCGACGTGAGCTTCGACGTCGAACCGGGATCGGTCTTCGGGCTGGTGGGCCCCAACGGCGCGGGTAAGACCTCGCTGTTCAACTGCATCAGCGGCCATTACCGCCCGAGCTCGGGCTCGATCCGGATCGACGGCACCGAGGTGCGCGGATCGAGGCCCTCGCACATGGCCTCGTTCGGCCTCGCCCGCACCTTCCAGCACCCGGCCCTGCAGCTGCGCGAGACCGTGCTCGAGAACGTCATGCTCGGTGCCCACACCCGACTGCGCGGCGGCCCTGTCGCCTGGTCGCTGAGACTGCCGCACGTGGTCCGCGCCGAGAAGGAGCTGCGTGGCGAGGCGCTGCGGCTGCTCGAGGAGAACGGGCTCGGCTGGGCCGCGCACCGCCGTGCGGACGAGCTCTCACACGGACTGCACAAGGGCGTCGAGCTGTGCCGTGCACTGATGATGCGGCCGGGCCTGCTGCTGCTCGATGAGCCCGCCGCGGGTCTGCCGCACTCCGAGGTCGAGCAGCTCATCGACACGGTGCGCCGACTCCGGGCCGAGTCCGACGTCACGATCATCATCGTCGAGCATCACATGGGTCTCATCGCGGCGCTGACCGATCGGGTCGTGGTCCTCGATCACGGGGCGAAGCTGATGGAGGGCACCGCCGCCGAGGCGCAGTCGGATCCCCGTGTCATCGAGGCCTACATCGGAAAGGACGAAGCCGATGCCGCTTCTTGAGCTCGAGGGCGTCACCGCCTCCTATGACTCGGTGCAGGTGCTCGACGGCGTGTCGCTGTCGGTCCCTGAGCGCGGAGCCGTCGGCGTGCTCGGGGCCAACGGGGCCGGCAAGACGACGACGCTGCGCGCGATCACCGGCGTGGTGCGCGCGGGCGGGTCGATCCGGTTCGACGGCAGGGACATCCGCGGTCTGCGCCCCGACCAGGTCGCGGCGCTCGGCATCGCTCACGTCCCGGAGGGGCGCGGCACCCTCGGGGACCTGTCGGTGCGCGACAACCTCCGCGTCGGCGCCTACCTGGGCAAGGACAAAGCGGGCATCGCCCGCGACATCGACTACTGCCTCGAGCTCTTCCCGCAGCTGCGAGAGCGGGTGAAGTCGAACGGGTCCGCCCTCTCCGGCGGTGAGCAGCAGATGCTCGCCGTGGCGCGCGCCTTCATGGCCAAGCCCCGCCTGCTGCTGCTCGACGAAGCGTCACTCGGCCTGGCCCCCAGCACCGCGAAGAACGTCTACCAGGCGATCCGCCGCCTGCGCGAGGAGTCGGGCATCGCCATGCTCGTCGTCGAGCAGAACGCGAACCTCGCGTTCTCGCTCGTCGACTCGGCGACGGTCCTCGAGACCGGTCGCAGCGTGCTCACGGGACCGACGGAGGAGCTGCGCGCCATGGACGAAATCCGACGAGCATACCTGGGAGGCTGACAGATGGGCACGTTCATCCAACTCCTGATCGACGGCCTGTCGACAGGTTCGATCTACGCCGCCCTCGCGCTGGCCATCGTCCTGGTGCACCAGGCGACGGGGATGGTGAACTTCGCGCAGGGCGCGATGGCAGTCCTCTCCGGCTATATCGCGTACTCCCTGCTCGGGGTGGGCCTGCCGCTGATCGGCGCGATCATCGGCGCGGTGGTGATCTCGTTCTTCGTCGGCGCGCTCATCGAACGGCTGCTGATCCGCAGGTTCGAGCGAGGCGACGAGCACACCGCGGTGGTGGTGACGATCGGGCTCCTCACCCTGATCACCGGCATCTGCGCCTGGTTCTGGTCGTACAACAATCAGCTGTTCCCGTCGCTGTTCCCGAACCAGACCATTCCCGTGTTCGGGGCGTCCGTCAGTCTGCGCTCGCTCGGCACGATCATCGTCATCCTCGTCATCATGGGGCTGCTGCAGCTCCTGTTCGTCGGCACCAAGCTGGGCCTTGCGCTGCGGGCGGTGTCGATCAATCAGCAGTCGGCGGCCTTCGCCGGCATGCCCGTCGGGCGCCTGCTCATGGTCGGCTGGGGTCTCGCCTCCGCGCTCGGAGCCGTGGCCGGTGTGCTCGTCGCCCCGCAGCTGACGCTGACCCCGGGCATGATGGACACGGCGCTCGTCTACGCCCTGGCCGCGGTCATCCTCGGCGGTCTCTCCAGTCCGATCGGCGTCGTTGCGGCGGCCGGCATCATCGGGGTGCTGGAGAACCTCGCCGCCGTCTACGTGCCGTTCATCGGCCACGACCTCAAGGTGGCGGTGCCCTTCCTCCTGATCTTCGTGGTGCTCATCCTGAGGCCGCAGGGTCTCTTCGGCCGGAAAGCAGTGGTGAGAGTCTGATGTCGAACCTCCTCAAGAAGCCCGCGGTGCGCTGGGGTGCGCTCGTCGTCCTCGTCGCGCTCGCCGTGGTGCTGCCGCTCATGCTGCCCGAGGTGGCCAACGACACGATCGCCCGCATCTGCGTGTTCGCCGTCGCCGTGCTCGGCCTCAACGTCGTCATGGGATACGGCGGTCAGGTGTCGCTCGGCCAGATCTTCTTCCTCGGCCTGGGCTCGTACGTGACCGCGTACGGGGCGACGAACGACTGGAACATCGTGCTGACGTTCCTCGCCGCCCTCGTTCTGCCCGCGATCGCGGGGCTGGTCATCGCCTTGGCGGCCGCGCGCCTCGGCGGTCTGGCCATCGCGATGGTGACCATCGCGCTGCCGATCGTCGGGCTGCCGCTGGCGCGGCGCCTTGACCACTGGACCGGCGGTTCGCAGGGCCTGTCCTCCCGGTTCTCGGACGCACCCGAGTGGACGGGCCTCTACCACGACCAGTGGCAGCTGTACATCGTGCTCGTCATCGCCGTCGTCACCTTCGTGCTCGTGCGCAACTTCGTGCGCGGCAAGTTCGGTCGCGCACTGGCGATCGTCAAGGAGAACGAGGCGGTCGCCTCGTCGATGGGCATCTCCCCGTACTGGTACAAGGTGCTGTCCTTCACCATCGCATCGATGGTGGGCGGCATCAGCGGGTTCATGTACATGTCCGTGGTCCAGTACACCTCACCGGAGACCCTCGCCTTCCACCACTCGATCACCCTGCTCGCCGCGATGGTTGTCGGCGGGTCGGCGACCCTGGCCGGGTCGGTCATCGGCGGTGTCTACTTCGTGTTCGTGCCGGTGCTCACCAACGCGATCAACCCGAACCTGACGGCCATGCTGCAGGGTGCGATCCTGCTGCTCGTGCTCTTCCTGCTTCCCGGTGGCCTCGCCTCACTGCCCCGCAGGATCGCGGGCCTGAGACGGTCGTCCGGTTCGAGACCGGGCGCGCCGCCCCGCGAGGAAGCAGCCACCCGGGCGGTGCAGAAGGCCGCTTCGAAACAGCCCACGAGAAAGGCAGATCAATGAAGATGACCCCTACACGACGCGGTGTCACCAGCGTCATCGCACTGTCGGCGGCGGTTCTCCTCGCCGCCACCGGTTGTGCCCGCGACGGCGGTGGCGGCCGCGGCGGTGAGACCAGTCCCGGCATCACCGACGACTCGATCACCCTCGGCATCACGACCCCGCTCAGCGGCCCCACCGCCGGGCCCGGCACCTGCACCGTGGCAGGCCTGGAGGCCTACATGGGCGCGGTCAACGAGGCCGGCGGCATCGAGTTCGGCGACGGGAAGACCCGCACCGTCGAGATCAAGGCCCTCGACGACGCCTACGACCCGCAGAAGGCCTCGTCGAACTATCAGACGCTGAAGAACGAGGCCTTCGCGATCACCTCGGGACTGGGCACGCCGACGAACCTCGCCTGGCGTGAGGCGGCGACCGCCGACGAGGTGCCTCAGGTGTTCGTCATGACCGGCGACCCGATATTCAGCCAGCAGTCCGAGAGCCCCTGGTCGCTCGGCTGGGTGCCCGCCTATCCGAACGAGGGCGCCGCGTTCGGCGAGATGCTCGCGAAGTCGTCCGAGGATCACAAGGTCGCGATCCTGTTCCAGAACGACGACTTCGGCGAGGGCTACGTCGAGGGATTCAAGGAGGCCATCAAGGGCTCAGAGAACATCGAGGTCGTGGGTGAGCTCAGCTACGAGGCGACCGACGCCTCGGTCGATGCGCAGCTGACCGAGCTCGCAGCGACCGATGCCGACATCCTGTTCAACGCGATGTCGATCACCCCGCTGGTCATCTCGTCGCTCGAGCGGGCGCAGAGCATCGGCTGGGAGCCGAGCTGGTTCCTGCCGTCGAACACCTCGAGCCCCACGGCGATCCTGGAGCCCGGTGGCGCCGACGCCTACCCGGGCGTGTACTCGGTGGCGTTCTCCAAGGCACCCGCCTCGCCCAAGTTCGCCGACGACGAGGACGTGAAGACCTTCCTCTCCGATCTCAAGACCTACGCGGACTACCCCGAGGTTCCCGCGTTCCCGCACTGCATGTGGAGCTACATGCTCGGCGCGACCCTGGAAGAGGTGTTCAAGGACATGCAGGAGCCCACCAGGGAGAACTTCATGGAGGCGGTGCGCAGCATCGAGGACTTCAAGGCCCCGCTGATGCTCGACGGCACCTCGGTGAATACCACGGTCGATGGAGAGCCCGCCGTGTCGAGCGTGGTCGTGCAGAAGTACAACGGGAAGGGATTCGACACGGTCGAGGGAATCGAGTAGGAACCCGGCCGAGCCGGGCCCGCGGGGCGGCCCGGCCCGCCTGCTGACACCTCTGGTGCGGACCGATTCCGGTCCGCACCAGAGGTGTCTTCTAGCTCGACTGCCGCATGGCTTCGATGATCCGGGTCAGGTGGGTTCGGGTCGCCTCCTCGGCGGCGTCGAGATCCCGCGCGACGACAGCGTCGATGATCGCGGCGTGCTCCTCGACCGAGGCACTGGCCCGGTCGGGGTCGAACGCGAGCCTGAACTGGTGCCTCGCCGCCTGTGCGAGGAGCCTCTCGAGCAGCTGCTTGGCGAGGGCATGACCGGCGACGTCGCGCAGAACCGCATCCATCTCCTGGTTGAGGGAGGCGTAGCGCATCAGGTTTCCGCCGGCCACGGCCTCGCGCATGTCCTCGCGCAGGGCGGCGAGTTCCCCGATCCGATCGTCATCGATTCGCTCGGCCGCGCGCCGGGCGACGAGGACCTCGAGCCCGATCCTCACCTCCACGATCTCCACCGCCTCGGTGACGCTGATCGCGCGCACCCGGGCGCCCCTGTTCGGCATCCGCTCGACGAGGCCCTCGTTCTCCAGGCTCATCAGCGCCGTCCGCACCGCGGCGCGGGAGACCTCGAACTGCGAGCTGAGGTCGGTCTCGATGAGGCGCTGACGGGGAGCGAAGTCCCCGTCGAGGATCGCCTGGCGAATCACCTGGATCACGTCGTCGCTCGCGACCGTCGTTCGTGCGCCCACGGTGCCTCCCTCACATTGGCAACAATATTGTCGCAGACTTTGACTGATGATAACGCACCGCCCTCTCCCGGGGGGCAGGGGAGGATGCCCGGCGGACAGGGGAGGACGGCGGCCGGGTGGGGGAGGAAAGGGTCAGCCCTGTGCCGCCTGGTGGGCGGGCACGAGCCTCACTCAGGGCCCTCGAGGCGATCGATCACCTCGAGGCCATGCTCGGCCCATTCGATCTCGGCGCGGGCGCGTGCGGCGAGTCCCTGATAAGCGAAGCGCTTGTACTCGATGGTGCGTTCGCGGTTGTCCTCGGAGGTGACATTGAGCCTGCGGACGAGGGTCGGGTTGTCCATCGCGTCGATGTGCGCGATCTCGCCCTCCCAGCACTTGAGCTCATGCCTCCAATGGTCGATGTGCGCGCGGAGGAAGGCCCGCGCTGCGGCGGGCTCCGCGGATTCGAGGTAGGCGGCGCGGAGGTGGGCGGCGTCCCGGGTGCGCTGGTACTCGGGCGGGCTGTTCATCCACTCGAGGAACGCCCTGTCGCCGGCCTCGGTGACGTGGTAGACACGGCGCATGCCGCGTACCCCGCGCGTCTGCTCCTCGGCGACGACGAGGCCCTCGGCCGCCATCTTGCGCAGCGCGGGATAGATCTGCGAGTCGGGTGCGTGCCACACGTGTCCGACCGACTGTGAGAACTGCTTCTGCAGGTCGTAGCCCGACAACGGTCCGACGCGCAGGAGCGCGAGGAGTGCACTGCGCAGGCTCATGGTGGGGATCCTCGTTCGTGGTGGATGGTCGGATGTGCAGAGAGGGCCCGGAGGTGAACCTCGGGCCCTCTCAGAGTACAAGCACTGTTCGGGCTCAGTCCTGCTGGTAGCCCGTGCGCCATCCGCCCTGGTACTCCTTGCGGGCGACCGTGGAGTACGGGACGGGACTGACCACGGCGCGCACCTCGGTCTGCTCGTGCGGCTCGACGGAGGCCTTGAAGGTTCCGCCGTTGGGCTCGCCCCAGACGACGCGCAGCTCGGTGCCCTCTGGAACGTCGGGGCTGACCGTGGCCAGCGACAGGCCACGGCGCTCGTTCGCGGAGTAGCCGGTGAACATCGAGAATCCGACGACGTTGTCGTCGGCGTCGATGACCGCATCGTAGTTGGCCGATCCGTAGTTCGCCAGCGGCAGGTCGAAGAACTTGTAGTTGGGTCCGTCGACGTTGAGCAGCGAGGTCCAGACCTTGCCGAGGTCCTCGGCGTTCCAGGCCAGGGTGACCTTCTTGCGCTGGGCGGCCGGGTCCATCTTCTCGAGGGCGTCACGGCCGATGAAGTCGTGGTCGAACTTGACGAACGACCCGTAGCCGAGCTCCCACGGCGTCAGGTAGTAGTCCTCGATGTTCTCGGACACGAACGAGCCGGCCAGGGTGCCGGTGGCCTCGTAGCTGTCGACGCCGAGCCATTCGCGGTAGCCGCGCTCGGCCTCACCACTGTAGATGGCGGGAAGCGGGGAGGGGATCCACCCCGACTCGAGCGTGTTCGAGGGGTAGGCACGCGATCCGACGGGCAGCAGCCCGAACTCGGCTCCGGCCTCGACGACCGCGTCGCGGATGAGGTCGTGGTCCTCGTAGGGTCCCCAGATCTCGAGACCCGGGGCGCCGGCCATGCCGTGGCGCAGGGTGCGCACCTGCTTGCCCGCGATCTGCATGGTCGCCATCCTGAAGAAGCCGATCTTCTCCAGCTCGCCGCCGTTGAGCTTCTCGATGACGTCCCAGGCCCGCGGCCCCTGGATCTGGAAGCGGTAGTACTGACGGGTGACCGGGTGGCCGTAGGGCCGCGAGGGAGAGCGGCGGTCGACCTGGACATCGAGGTTCTGGTAGCCGCCGGTCTCACCGTGGTACATGAGCCAGTTCGAGGCCGGTGAGCGACCGACGTAGACGTACTCGTCCTCGGCCTCGCGGAACAGGATGCCATCGCCGATCACGTGACCCGAGGCGGTGGTCGGCACGTACTGCTTCGCCTTGTTCACGGGGAAGTTCGCGACCGAGTTGATGGCCGTGTCCGAGATCAGCTTGATCGCGTCGGAGCCCTTGAGGAACACATTGTCCATGTGGTGCGACTGGTCGTAGAGCACAGCCGTCTCGCGCCACGCGCGCTGCTCCTTGATCCAGTTGGTGAAGTCGGCAGGCACCACTGGGTAGATGTAGGAGCCGATCTGCGAGTTGCGCAGCAGCTCGACGGGGCTGGTCTGATTCAGCAGTTCTTGCAGGTTGTTCGCCACGGTGAGAACCTCTCTGGTTGTTGTGCTGGGGCCGGAGCCCCACTTGTGGGGGTCAGTTGAAGACGATGGTGTGGTTGTGGTGTCGGATCACGCGATCCTCGGAGTGCCACAGCACGGCCCGGCTGAGCACGGCCCGCTCGACGTTCGCGCCCCGGCGCTGGAGGTCGGCGGCGGTCTCGGCATGGGTGACGCGGATGACGTCCTGTTCGATGATCGGGCCCTCGTCGAGCTCCTCGGTCACGTAGTGGCTGGTGGCGCCGATGAGCTTGACGCCGCGCTCCTTGGCCTTGCGGTACGGAGCGGCTCCGATGAACGCGGGCAGGAAGGAGTGATGGATGTTGATCACGGGCACGCCGACCTGCTGCAGGAACTCGGGCGAGATGATCTGCATGTACCGGGCCAGCACGACGAAGTCGACGTTGCCCTGCAGCAGCGCGAGGATCTTCGCCTCGGCCTCCGACTTGTCGGGACCCTGCGAGGGCACATGGAAGAACGGGACGCCGAACGACCGCACGTCCTCCGCGGTGTTGGTGTGGTTCGAGATCACCATCGGGATCGACACCGGCAGCTCGCCGCGCCGCTGGCGCCAGAGCAGGTCGAGCAGACAGTGGTCGCTGGTCGAGGCGAGCACGGCCATGCGCTTGGGCACCGACATGTCCGTGAGGTTCCACTCGACGCCGAAGGGATCCAGCGTCGTGGCCAGGTCGGCCTCGATCGTGGGCATCGCCGCGGTCAGGTTCGAGCGATGGAACACGACGCGCTGGAAGAACGCGCCGCCCTCCGGGTCGTCGGAATGCTGGTCGAGGGAGACGATATTGCCGTCATTGCGGGTGACGAGCGTGGTCACCGCCGAGACGAGACCGCGCTGGTCCGGTCCGTGCACGATCAGGCACGCATGGTCGCGGCGGTCGTCGATGATCCTGGTCATCGGCGCTCCCTAGTGACCCGTGCCGAACGCCTGGGCCCATTCGGCGGTCGCGAGCAGACCGCCGAAGGTATAGAAGTGCGTGCGCACCCGACCGCTGCGAGCATCGGCTGCGAGCAGGTCGCCGAGCTCGCCCACGAAGCGGTCGGGGCCGGCGGTGCCCATGAGGTTGGTGAGGGAGAAGCCGTACTTCTTGACGATCCCGGCGCTCGTGCCGACGCCGAAGCGGCGGGCGTAGCCGAGCAGTCGCTTGATGCCTGCGGGGCCGGGGGTACCGACGCGGATCTCGGAATCGATCCCGCGGTCACGCACCTCGAGCACCCACTTGAGCACCGCCTCGGCGTCGAACGCGAACTGGGTGAGCACGACGGCGTCGAGGCCCTGTTCCGCCAGCGCCGCCGACTTGTCCTCGAGGTGCTGCCACAGCACCTCGGCGGAGATGTCGGGATGGCCCTCGGGGTAGCCGGCGATCGAGACCTCCCTGACGCCGTACTGCTGCAGCACGCCGGAGCGGATCACGGACAGGGAGTCAGGGTAGGGGCCCTCCGGCGTCGCGGGGTCACCGCCGACGCAGAAGACGTGGTCGGTGGCGTCGACCCCGTGCAGCGCTGCGAGGAACTCCTCGAGCTGCTGCTGCGACTGCAGGCGTCGCGCGGAGATGTGGGGGACGGGCACGAAGCCGAGTTCCTTCACCCGCCTGGCCGCGGCCACGCGCATCTCGAGGTCCTCGTTGCCGAGGAAGGTGACGTTGATCTTGGTGCCCTGCGGGATCGCCCGGCTGGCCTCTTCGAGGCCGGGGATGTCCTTGCCGGTCATCTCCAACGAGAAGTTGTCGAGCAGCTTGAGTGCAGCGGGAGTCGTCATAGCGGAGCCTTCCTTTCACGGCGCTTCCTTGCGTCCTGATCCCCAGCATACCTATGCATGTAGGGAATGTACATAGGTAAATTCGGATCGGGGGCGTGCCGGGCCGGTGGCCGCCGGACGGCCTACTCCGTGATCACCGACACCGCGTGCGGCTGCTGGAAGTCACGCACCCCGTGGATTCCCTGTTCGCGCCCGATGCCCGACTGCTTGACCCCGCCGAAGGGGGCGCGCAGGTCGAGACGGGTGGCGCCGTGGTCGTTGACCCACACATAGCCCGACTGCAGCTGCGGGGCGACGCGCTGTGCGGCGGCGGGGTCCGCGGTCCACACCGAGTTCCCGAGGCCGGCCCAGGTGTCGTTGGCGAGACGGATCGCCTCCTCCTCGCTGTCGAACGGGATGACGGGAACCACCGGCCCGAACTGCTCCTCCGTGACGACGCGCAGTGCGGGGTCCACGTCCACCACCAGCGCCGGTCTCACGAAGTTGCCGCCCTCGAGGTCGCCGCCGGGCAGCTCGCCGAACTCGCGCACGTCGGCGCCCGCCTCCTTCGCCTCGCGGATGAGATCGTCCACGAACGCCTTCTGGTTGGGCGAGTGCAGGGGGCCCATGGTCGTGCCCTGGGATTCGTCGAGGCCGTAGCCGAGCACGACCTGGGAGAGCCGGGACTCGAGCCCCTCGACGAGCTCATCCATGCGCGAGCGGTGCACGAGGATGCGCTTGGCGTTCATGCAGATCTGACCGGTCGTGTCGTAGACGGCGCCGAACAGCCTGTCGAGGTGCTCGTCGTCCAGCAGAGCGTCTGCGAGGAAGACCGCCGCGTCGTTGCCGCCGAGCTCGAGAGTGACCGGGGTGAGCGACTTCGAGGCGAGCTCCATGATCGTCTTCCCGCCGCGCACGCTGCCGGTGAAGCCGACCTTCGCGATCTTCTCGTTCGAGATCAGGCCCGACAGGTCGGCGTCGCGGCCGGTGACCACCTGCAGCACGCCCGCCGGCAGCGCCTCGGCGACCCGTTGGACGACTCGAGCGGTTGCCAGCGGAGCCGTCGGCGGCGGCTTGACGATGACGGTGTTGCCGGCGAGGAGCGCGTGGGGCAGCGCCGCGCCGAGGATCGCGATCGGCCAGTTGAAGGGCACGATGATCGTGACCACGCCCATCGGCTGATAGGAGATGCTGGTCGAGTTGGGAATCGCTCCCGGCACCGGGTGAAGCTGCTCGGTCGCGTCGACGTCGTCGCGGTGCTCCAGCGCGAGGTTCCAGCGCAGCTCGAAGACGAGGGAATCGACCCAGGCCTCATGCACGACCTTGCCGTTCTCCTGCGACAGGATCGCGGCGTCGTCGTCGCGGTGGTCGGCGATGCCCTGGATCGCCGCGGCCATCGCGCTCGCGCGTTCGGGGCCGGTCAGGGCCGACCATGCCGGAAAGGCCGCTTCGGCGGCTGCGACCGCGTCTGCGACGTCGTCTGCGCTCGCCGCCGCGGCGGTGCCGACGATGCGACCGGGCTTGCCGGGATCGGCGATCTCGAGCGTGTCGTCGGTGAAGCGCTCCCGACCGTTGATGAAGAGGGGGGAATCGAACTCGGACATCGTCGTCCCTGTCTGTTGTGAGGGCGGGGGCTTCCGAGTCTAGTTGATCCAGGTCACATCTGAGCGGGAAACCCTGGTTCGGCCGGCGGGAACGTGGGTATCAGTCCCATCTATGTGCGTATCAGTGATTTCGTCTTCCCTGATGTTCTCCTTCGATGTTTGACTTTCGTCAACCCACTGAGAACAAAGGAGTTCCCGATGACGACGACCACCACTGACGCTCGCGGCAGACGGGCGGGCGCCCTGCAGGGCATGCTGCTGCTCGCCGGCAGCTGCATGCCGGTCCTGGGATCCGTGCTGATCACCCCCGTGCTCCCGCAGCTGTCGGCGCATTTCGCCGAGGTGCCGGGAGCCGCGATCCTGGTGCCGATGATCGTGGCGATCCCCGCTCTGATGGTGGCGGTCTTCGCGCCGTTCGCCGGCCAGATCGTCGACCGGCTGGGCCGCAAGACCCTGCTGATCATCACCATGCTCGCCTATGCGTTCGTCGGCACCGCCCCCGTCTGGCTGGACGGGCTCCACGCGATCCTCATCACCCGCGTCCTCATCGGCGTGTTCGAAGCCGGCATCATGACGGTCTGCACCACGCTCATCGTCGACTACTTCCACGGCAGGAGCCGAACGAAGTACCTGGGCCTGCAGACCGTGTCGACGACACTGGCGGCGACCGTCTTCATCGCTCTCGGCGGCGCACTCGGCGTCGCCGGGTGGCAGACGCCGTTCTGGGTGTATGGGATCAGCCTTCTCATCGCCGTCCCGATGATCTTCGCGCTCTGGGAGCCGAGCCCGAGCGAGGCCGCAGATCGTCGCGCAGGGCTGGGGGAGAAGGTCCGCATTCCCTGGGGACGCATCGTCGTTCCCCTGCTCGTCACGGTCTTCGGCGGGTTCACCTTCTACGTTCTCATCATCGAGGTCAGCTATCTGGTGGTGGGAACCGGGGTGGGCGCCGGCGACACTCGCGTCATCGGCACAGTGGCGGCCATCGCGTCGCTCGCGACGGCGATCGCCGGTTTCACCTTCTCGCGCCTGCCGAAGATCAGGCCGGGTTCGCTCCTGCCGTGGGCTTTCCTGCTGCAGGCGGTCGGCATGCTCGTCATCTGGGGAATCGGATCCCTGCCGGGAGTCGTCGTCGGTGCAGTGATCGCCTCGTTCGGCTCGGGCCTGCTGCTGCCCTCCCTGCTGACCTGGGTCGTGGCCTCCACCCGCTTCGAGGAGCGCGGCCGGGTGACCGGTTGGTGGACCGCCTCATTCTTCCTCGGTCAGTTCCTCACCCCGCTGCTCGTCGGCGCTCTCGCCGGCATCACGGGCGAGCTGACCACGGCGGTCGGCGTCGTGGGAGTGGCCGCCGTCGTCGTCGCGGTCCTGGTGATGATCCCGCTGCGTCGGGCCACGCTGGTCGCCACCGAGGAGACGCCGGAGACCGGAGCGGCCGTGCCCCGAATCTGAGCCGTGTGTCGACTCTGATCCGGCGGGTCGATCTGCGGGGCATGGCGTGCCGGCCGGGCGAATGCCGGCGATCTGCGTGGGGAGAGGACTTCAGTCCTTGGCCCCACGCAGTTCGCGTGAGGCCGCACGCAGTTCGCGTGAGGCCGCACGGAGTTCACGGGTGGCCTCACGGAACTGCTCGCGCATCCAGATGTGCTCCGGGTCGTGCTCGTGCACGGGGTGCCACCACAGGGCATTGACGATCGGCGGTGCCTCGAACGGCGGGGGCAGCACCGTGATCCCCGGCATATGGCTGATCAGCCGTGCGGCCTGCTCCTGGAGCAGGCCCAGCCGAGGGGTTCCCTGGACGAACGGAGGCAGCGAGAGGAAGGTCTCGACGATCGCCTCGACGCGCGGCTCCAGCCCGAGCGACCTCAGCTGCTGGGTGGCGGAGGTGAAGGCGGTGCGAGACTGATACGTGAACACCCAGGGCGACCGGGCGAGGGTCTCGAGGCTCAGGCCGTCGACGACCGCCGGATTGTCGTCGGCGGCGATGATCACCCAGCGATCGGTCCACAGCTCCACGTGGGGAAGGTCGGTGATGTGACCGTGGGGCAGCAGTATGCCGTCGACCGTGCGGAGATGCTCACGGACATCATCGACGATGGACGTGGTGTGCAGGAGGAAGTGGAAGCGGATGTCGGGTGCCTGTCTGACCGCGAGCCGCGAGACGAGCTGCCCCGTGGTGACGAACCCGTAGTCCGAGCCGAGGATGGAGAACTCCCGGTTCGACGTTTCCGGTGACCAGTCGGTCTGGCTGTCGAAGACCCGGCGAGCCATCTCCAGCGCCGCCGGGACCTGGTGGGACAGGCGCAGCGCGAGCGGCGTGAGCTCATAGGAGTTGCCCCGCCGGGCGAGGAGCGGATCCTTGAAGTGCGAGCGCAGTCGCGACAATGCGGCCGAGAGCGCGGGCTGACTGAGCATCAGCCGCTGCGCGGCACGCGTGACGCTGCGCTCGCGCAGGAGGGCATCCAGCGAGACGAGCAGGTTGAGGTCCAGCCTGGCCAGGGATGGTCTGGTGTCCACGTCGTCCTCCTTGACGCATCAATGCGATTCCCGGCGACGGCGTCGGGAATCGCCGGGGCGGTCGGTGCCCGTCCTCAGAGTATAAACGACAGTGATATCGGAGATAGGAAAAAGAGGATTCCCTTATGTGCTGTGTGCCTGAAGAATGGTGACCAGTTCGACGAAACGACCCGGACGAAACGACCCGAAAGGATCAACGATGATCAATCTGCTCTCCCACCTCTCCTACGTCGCGATCACCACCCCGGATGTCGAGGCCTCCGTCGACTTCTACAGGACCGAGGTCGGCCTCACCGAGGTCGCACGGGAAGGCGGCCGCGTCTACCTGCGCTGCTGGGGCGACTACTACGCGTACTCGCTCGTGATCGTCCCGGGACACGAGCCGGCGCTCGAGACGATGGCATGGCGGACCTCGAGCGCAGAGGCCCTTGACGAAGCGGTCAGGCGGATCGAGGCCGCCGGTGTGACCGGAGAGTGGTTCGACGGCCACCGGGTCGGTCGCGCCTACCGGTTCACCGGGCCCTGGGGTCACTCCATGACGCTGCACTGGGACGTTCAGCGCCACCAGGCGGAGCGCGGCTGCGCATCCATCTACCCGGACCGGCCGGAGAGGCGGTCGAAGATCGCCGGTGCACCTCGTCAGCTCGACCACGTCACGATCGCCACCAGCGACGTCGACGGCTTCGCGAAGTGGTACAACGAGGTGCTCGGGTTCCGCATCATGGCCCGCACAGAACTCGACGAGGCGCCGATCTCGGTGTTCTCGGTGCTCACGACCAACGAGAAGTCCCACGACCTCGGCGTCGTCCTCGACGGCTCCAGCCGCGGCGGCCGGATCAACCACTACGCCTTCTGGGTCGACACCCGGGAGGAGCTGCTCATCGCGGCCGACACCCTGATGGAGCACGGGGTGCCGATCGAGTACGGGCCGTCCATCCACGGCATCGGTGAGCAGACCTTCCTCTACTACCGGGAGCCGTCGAGCCTGCGCATCGAGCTCAACACGGGCGGCTACCGCAACTACGTCCCGGACTGGGAGCCGAACACCTGGAAGCCCTCGCTGGGCTCGAGCAACTTCTATCGCAATGGGGCGATGCCGATGTCGATGACGGAGTCGTTCCCGCCGGCGGACGGACCGAGCGCGACCGAGGAAGGCGTGCCGGAGGAGATCCGGGAGGCGCTGCTCAACCCGTACACGGTCCACGGCTGAAGCAGTCGCAGGCAGAACCGCAATCGCCACCATGGAGGAATCATGACCACCCCACTTCCCACCGCCCCTTACGCGCTGGCACGGTATCGGCAGGGTGAGGACGTTCGACTCGGCCTCGTCGTCGGCGCTCGGATCCGCCCGCTCGACGACGAGGACTTGGGCGCGGCCGGGCTCAACGACTTCCTGGCCGAGCCCGACTGGGACCGGTTGGCGCGGCTCGCCGAGGCGGAGGGACCGTGGACCCCGATGCCCGAGGTCACACTGGTGGCACCGGTCGCGCCCGGGCAGGTTCTCCAGGCCGGCGCCAACTACCGCAGCCATGTGGTGCAGCTGATCATGGGCGGTCTCACCGCCCGAGCCGATGACCGCTCACCCGAGGAGATCCGGGCCGAGGCGGAGAGGATCATGGATAACCGTGCCGACAGCGGTCGTCCCTTCGTCTTCATCGGGCTTCCGCAGTGCGTCGTCGGCGACGACGAGCCCCTGGTCCTGCCGGCGGCGAGCGACGTCCACGACTGGGAGCTCGAGCTCGCGGCCGTGATCGGGCGCGAAGCCTTCAGGGTCGACGCCGACGATGCGCTCGACCACGTCGCGGGCTACACGATCGTCAATGACATCACGACGAGGGATCTGGTGTTCCCCGGAGACGTCGGCGACATCGGCGCTGACTGGTTCCGGGCGAAGAATTCCCCCGGATTCCTCCCGACCGGCCCGTTCCTCGTCCCCGCGCCCTTCGTCGACCCGAGCGATCTCAACGTTCGCCTCGAGCTCAACGGCGAGGTGATGCAGGATGCGACGACAGCGGAGCTCATCTTCGACGTCGCCGCCATCGTCTCCGCCGCCTCCCAGACGCTGCCGCTGCTGCCCGGCGACCTCGTGCTCACCGGCAGTCCGGCGGGCAACGGACAGCACTGGAAGCGCTTCCTGCGCGACGGCGATGTCATGACCGGAACGATCGCCGGCCTCGGCACCCAGACCGTGCGCTGCATGGCCGAGACGACGGGGAGCCTCTCATGAGCCTGCCGAGTGAGAACGCGGTCGACATCGATCGCCAGGATCCCGAGGGCGAGATCGCCGTCCGCGCAGAGGCCTTCCGGAACTGGGGGCGGTGGGGTGAGGCGGACACCCTCGGAACGCTGAACTTCATCGACGCGGCCAAGCGAATCGCCGCCGCCGGGCTCGTCACCGAGGGGCGAGTCGTGTCCCTGGCACAGTCCTTCGACACCGACGGTCCGCAGAAGGGCTGGCGTCGCCGCATCAATCCCGTGCACACGATGACCGACACCGGCACCGACGCCGAGCGCGGCAGTCAGGGCTTCCCGCACGGCATCGGCGGGGCCGATGACTACATCACCATGCCGCTGCAGTGCTCGACCCAGTGGGACGGGCTCGGCCACATATTCGATCACGGCCGGGCCTGGAACGGACGCCGAGCCGGGGAGGTGGTGACGAGCGACGGCGATCAGGTGACCGGCATCGAGCACGCCCGGGATCGGATCGTGTCCCGCGGAGTGCTGCTCGACGTCGCCCGGCACCTGCGTCCCGATACCGGCGAGCTCGACGACGGCTGCGCGATCACGGTTGCCGACCTCGAAGCCACGATCGCCGCTCAGGGTGAGACCTCACGAGTCGAGCGGGGAGACATCGTCCTCGTCCGCACCGGGCGACTGGCCCGGGCCCGCCGCGAAGGGTGGAACGACTATGCGGGAGGGGCCTCTCCGGGGCTGTCCATCACCACCGCCGGGTGGCTGCACCGCACCGAGATCGCCGCGGTCGCGACCGACACCTGGGGTTTCGAAGTCAGGCCCAACGAATTCGACGTGCCCTCGTTCCAGCCCCTGCATCAGATCGCGATCCCGAACTTGGGGCTGACGATCGGAGAGATGTGGGATCTCGACGAGCTGGGCATCGTCTGCGCCGAGCTCGGCCGCTACGACTTCCTGCTGGCGGCACCGCCGCTGCCCATCACCGGGGCGGTCGGGTCCCCGATCAACCCCGTCGCCCTGCTCTGACCGCCGAGCAGGACTTCGCCACCGAGCAGCCACGACCAGAGAGGTTCTCACCATCATGACCGCAGTCAGCACAGTCGCTGTCGCGGGGGCCGGCTTCGCCGGACTCGCGGCGGGGATCCAACTCGCCAAGGCCGGAGTGCGCGTCGACATCTTCGACTCGAGTCCCGAGCTGAGTGCACTCGGCTCGGGCATCTCCCTCCAGGGCAACGCCCTGCGGGTGTTCGACCGGCTCGGGGTGTGGGAGGAGGTGCGTGCCGCCGGGTTCCCTTTCGAGGGCCTCACCCTGCGAGCACCCGGCCCCGACGCCCCCGTGGTCGCGGCCCTGCCCGACGTGAAGACCGGCGGACCCGGCTATCCCGCAGCCATGGGCATGCCCCGTCCGGCGCTCGCGAAGATCCTCTTCGACCATGCCCAGCGCTCAGGTGCCAAGGTGCACTTCGGTTCTGAGATCACCGCCCTGTCCCCGCACGGGGACGCCGTCGAGGTGATCGTCGGTGGCGCATCGGCCGGAGCCTACGACCTCGTCATCGGCGCCGACGGACTCAACTCCACGGTGCGCACGCTGATCGGAATCGAGGCGGGCCCCCGCCCCAACGGCATGGGCATCTGGCGCACCTTCGTCTCCCGCCCGGCTGAGGTCGGACGCACCGAGCTCTACTACGGCGGACCCGTCTACATCGCCGGCTACACTCCCACCGGCGACGACACGATGTACGCCTTCCTCGTGGAGGAGGCGCAGGACCGAACCGGCATCACCGATGCCGAGGCCACCCGCATCATGCTCGAGGAGTCGCGCGCCTACGGCGGACCCTGGGAGTCGATCCGGGCCGACCTGGCCGCGGGCGCGCATGCCAATTACACGTGGTTCACCACCCACATCGTCGACGCGCCCTGGAACCGGGGGCGGGTCGTGATCATCGGAGACGCCGCGCACAGCTGCCCTCCCACGATCGCGCAGGGTGCCGCCCAGGGACTCGAGGACGCGTTCGTCCTCACCGAGCTGCTGCTCGAGCGCGACGTCGTCGACCAAGGCCTGTGGGATTCGTTCCATGACCGGCGGCTGCCCCGTGCGACCGCTGTCGTCGAGGCGTCGACGCAGCTCGCGCAGTGGCAGATCGACGGGGACAGGGACGCCGACGCCGGGGGACTGATCCACGGCATCGCGGAGCGGATGGCGGAGCCGGCATGACCGTCACCGACGTCCATGCGCACGTGCTGCTGCCCGGCCTCCACGCCGAGGTGGAGCGCAGGGCCCCGGATCTCCTCGCGGACGCCGCCGCTCTCGACGACCGACGAAACGGTGCAGAGAGCCAGGAGATCTCCGGTCGCATGGTGGGGGCGCGAATCCCGAGGCTGACGCAGGTCTGTGAGCGTCTCGCCGTGATGGACGCTCAGGGAGTCGACCGGCAATGGGTGAGCGCGTCCCCGAACCACTTCTATCCGTGGGCGCCCGAGGGCCTCGCCGCGTGGATCGCAGGCGAGGCGAACCGCCTCATCGCCGAGCACGTGGCGCAGGCGCCGGACCGTCTCGTCGGCTTGGGACTCGTTCCCCTGCAGCACCCGGGACGGCTCGTCGAATACCTCGACGACGCGGTGCTCGGCCGCGGTCTGGCCGGGGTCGAGATCTCCTCGTTCGCCGGCGACGTGGAGCTCTCGGACGAGAGGCTCGAACCGTTCTGGGCGCGAGCCGCCGAGCTGCGCACCGTGGTGTTCATCCACCCCTTCGGATGCTCGCTCGACGAACGCCTCGACCGGTTCTACCTCTCGAACACGGTGGGCCAACCGGTCGAGAACGCCGTCGCCCTGTCGCACCTGATCTTCGCCGGAGTTCTCGACCGGCATCCGGAGCTCAGGATCGTCGCCGCACACGGCGGAGGCTATCTGCCGACCGCGATCGGCCGCAGCGACCGGGCATGGCGGGTCCGGCCCGAGGCGCAGCGGTGCGAGCATCCGCCCTCGACCTACCTGCGTCGGCTCTGGTTCGACACGGTCGTCCACGACCACGGTGGACTGCGGCACCTGGTCGAGGTCGCGGGCGCCGGCCGCGTGGTGCTCGGCAGCGATTTTCCCTTCGACATGGGACTCGAGGACCCGGTGGCCTTCGTCCGCGCCGCGGGATTCTCGGATGACGTGACGCAGAAGATCCTCGGCGGCAGCGCCGAGGTGATGCTCAGGGAAAGGGCAGAGGTATGAGGCTGGCGAGATGGATCGCCGCGAGCGATGAGCTGACGACCGAGCCCGGGATCGCCGAGGGCTTCGTCCTCGCCGAGGGGGTCATTCCCTTTCCCGAGGGGCTGCGGGTGTCCGATGTGCTCCGGTCGGGACTCGGCACCGCCGCTGACCTGCACGAGCAGTGCCGCGCGCTCGTCTCATCGGGACAGGTCACCCCCACCCCGCTCGCCGAGGTGCGGCTGCTGTCGCCGGTCGTACCGAGCACGGTGCGCGACTTCGTCGCCTTCGAAGAGCACGTCGAAGGAGTCAGCGCGGGGGTCGAAGGGAAGAGCCACGTCGCCGACGAGTGGTACGAGGCTCCGACCTTCTACTTCACGAATCCGCTGACGGTGCGCGGCACCGGCGAGACGATCGACGTGCCGGTCACCCATCGCCTCGACTACGAGCTCGAACTCGCAGCCGTCATCGGCGGTGCGCCGGGGAAGAACCTCGACGTGGCCGCCGCCGAGGCGAGCATCTTCGGTTACACCGTGATGAACGACTGGTCGGCGCGCGACCTGCAGGCGCGCGAGATGAAGGTCCGCCTGGGGCCCTGCAAGGGCAAGGACTTCGCGCTCACATTGGGGCCGTGGATCGTCACCGCCGACGAGCTCGACTCCCGTCTCGACGACGGTTTCCTCGCCGCCCGCGCCGAGGTGCGCGTCAACGGGCGGCTGCTTGGTGCCGATCTGGTCTCGAACATGGGATGGACCTTCCCCGAGCTCGTCGCCTACGCCTCCCGCAACTCGGTCGTCGTCGCCGGGGACGTGCTCGGTTCGGGAACGGTCGGCAATGGGGGCTGCCTCGGCGAGCTCTGGGGACTCGGTCATGACGAGCCGCCGCTGGAGCCCGGCGATGAGGTGCGGATGTCGATCGAGGGGATCGGCGAGATCGTCAACGTCGTCGGCCGGCGAGTGCCCGCGCCTGCGCTGCCCAGGGCCCGGTCCCGCAGCCGTGAGCGGAATCGGCACGACCGCGACGTGACCAAGGTCAAGGAATGATCCTGGTCAGGCGGCTGTTTTGAGGACATGGAACTTTCTCTTCTTGATCTCGTGCCGGTCCGTGTCGGACAGAGCACTGCCGATGCACTCGCGTCCTCGCATGAGCTGGTCCGGGCCGCCGACCGGCTCGAATTCACCCGCTACTGGGTTGCCGAACACCACAACATGCCGTCCGTCGCCTCGACCATGCCGGGCGCCGAGCTCATGCACCTCGGTCAGGGCACCGAGCGGATCCGGCTCGGTTCCGGCGGGGTCATGCTCCCCAACCACGCGCCGCTGGCCGTGGCCGAGCTCTTCGCGCTGCTCTCGGCGGTCTACGGTGACCGTGTGGATCTCGGGATCGGACGGGCACCCGGCACGGATCCGATCACCTCGGCGGCGATGAGGGGGCACCTCGGCGAGGGACGGATGGTCGACCGGGAGGGGAAGACCATCGATCCCGTCGAGCAGTTCCCGCAGCACGTCATCGACACCCTGAGCCTGATGACGCCCGAGGGCGTGCGCATCCCGCTGCACGGCGGACGCGAGCACGTCCTGCGCGCGACCCCGGCCCCCGTGCCCGGAACCCAGCCGCTGCCATGGCTCCTCGGGTCCTCGGGATACTCGGCCCGACTGGCAGCCGAACTCGGGATGCCCTATGTCTTCGCCAACCACTTCGCCGCCGGCGCGACGACGGCCATGAAGATCTACCGCGACAACTTCTCCCAGGGCGCATACGGGGCCGAACCGCGCACCTTCGTCACCGCCAACGCCGTGGTCGCGCCGACCGACGAGGAGGCGCGCCTGCGGTCCGAACCGTTCCTCCTGCAGATGGCCCGGCTGCGCACCGGCGGGCCGATGGGGCCGCTGCGCCTCGTTGGTGACGACGTCCGATCGGTCATGACCGACCAGGAGCGGATGGTCGCCGAGGAGCTGTCGACGAACTGGATCATCGGTGACCCGAAGACCGCGGCGGCGCAGCTGCAGGAGCTGGCCGACCGGTTCGAGGTCGACGAGATCATGATCCAGCCCGTCACCGGATCGACGGAGGACGAGGACCTGCGCGCGGACGCGGCCCGCATCCAGACGCTCGAACTCCTCGCCTCCGAGCTCCTGCGCTGACGGGAAGCGGGTGCCGACACGACGACCGGTCGTGCGACAAGGCCCCGTCGAGCGACAAGGCCCTCGACGAGCATCGCAGCCCCCGCCCGAGCATCTCGGCGCCCGCTCCGCAGTGCAGACTCCCTTGCCCGTTTGGGCGGGGGCAGTACAATCAGCACTGTGCATGCTTTCGATGCGCGCTCGGTCGTGCTCGTCGAGCCGGTCCTCTGAGGGCCGGGGTGTGCATGCCGGATGAGCATTGTCGCTGCCGTTGATCGGCAGCTCGTTGGCGCCGGGAGGCGCTGTCATTTCGGAGACTTCCCCCGCGCGGGTGTGACACCCGCAGACCGAAAGAGAAATAATGCGTACCAGAACTGCTGTTTCGACGGCACTTGGGCTCGGATTGGTATTCGGCGCAGGTGCTCCAGCGATCTCAGGCAATCTGACCTCGGCCGCTGACGCCTCCACCGTCGATGTGCCCGCCGCAGCCGACCTGGGAGCTGCGGTCGTTCCCGGTCAAGAGCTCGAAGCGATCACGGATGGGACGATCGAGAAGGGCGAGACCGCCTACATCGATGTCACCGTCGCCACGCTGTGGACCGAACCCGATGCACCCCGCAAAGCGGACGAGCCGGCACTGGGACACCCCGTCGACCTCGATGCCTGGAACGAGAACCTGTCGGAGACCGAGGTGCGTCGAGGCCTGACCGGGAAGATGGAGACGCAGGCGCCCTATGGCTCGGAGGTCAGCGTCCATGAGGTCGACGGCGACTGGGCACGCGTGAGCGTGAGGGACCAGTCCACGCCGAAGGACAAGCAGGGCTACCCCGGGTGGCTGCCGACGAAGCAGCTGGTCGAGAACGATCGCTTCGGCCAGCTCCAGGACGAGCAGCCCCGAGCCGTCGTCACCGAACCCAAGAGCGAGCTCGAAGGCGTCGAGTTCACCAAGGACGCCGGTGCCGAACTCACCTTCAACGTCGAACTCCCCGTCATCGCCCAGGACGTCGAGGACGTGCGCGTGGCCCTGCCCGGCGGAGGAGCAGCATGGGTCGACGCCGAGCACATCGACGTCTACGACATCGACCAGGACCCGGCGAAGCCGAAGGGCGAGGACCTCGTCAGGACGGCCGAGCAGTTCGAGGGCCTGCGCTACCTGTGGGCCGGCGTGTCCCCATACGGCTTCGACTGCTCCGGCTTCACCTACAGCATCTACCGCGCCCACGGCATTGACATCCCGCGGGATTCGGGGGACCAGGCGAAGGTCGGGACGAAGGTCTCGCAGAAGGACCTCGAACCCGGCGATCTGCTGTTCTTCTCGACGAGCAGCGGAAAGGTCCACCACGTCGGCATGTACATCGGCGACGGGAAGATGATCCACGCGCCCAACGCCTCGAAGGACGTCTCGGTCGTCGACTGGAAGTCCTGGGACAAGGGCGACGAGTTCTCCGGAGCCCGCCGGATCCTCTGACGAGGATCCTCCAGGTCCTCCGGATCCTCTGACTCGGAGCCTCTGGCCCGGAACCGGACTCTCCGCTGCCCGCGCCGTCGCCGAGGCGGCTCGTCGCCTCGACGGTCGCCTCGGCGGATCGTCGCTCAGTGGCGAGAACTCTGGGTCGACTTGAGGAAGACGGCCCGAGCGAGGTCGTCGCGGCGTTCGATGAGCAGCCGACGCAGTGCTGCCGGGGCGTCCTGGTGCTCGCCGAGCCAGGCGTCGGTCCGCTCCACCACCGCCTCGTCGTCGACCGACCACTGCGGATAGAGCCCGACGACGAGTCGACGGGCGATCTCGATCGAGTTCTCCGCCCAGAAGCCGCTCAGCCGGTGGAAGTACTCGTCGACGTAGTCCTCGATCAACGGCACGGTCGATGGGGCGACGAAGCCGGAGATGATCGCGGTCAGCACGTCGTTGCTCAGCGACTTCGCGTCGGCGATCGCCGACCATGCGCGGATCTTCGCGATCGGCAGGGGAGTGGCGGCAGCGGCGGTGGCCGCGTGGAGTCGACCCGATGACGTGGAATCGGCCTGTGACTCCGCAGCGATGTCCGAATGGTCGGCCCAGCCCAGGCACACGAGTGCCGTCAGCGCATTCCAGCGCAGCGAATGGTCGTTGATCAGTCCCTTGAACGGACGTGCGGCGGCCGCATGTTCGGCCGAACCGGCCTCCGCACCGGAATCCGATCCCTCGGGACTGAGCCGGTCGATCTCATCGCCGACCGGAACCGCGAGGATCTGCGCGGCGAACGACCGTCCCATCTGGATCGCCGGGCTCGAGTTGAGGCAGCGGGCGGTCCGCGAGGTCAGGGCCAGGACCAGGTTCGCCAGATGCAGCTGCGCGTCCGACCCCGACCTCGCCGCCGCGAGGGCGTCGAGGGCGGCACCGAGCAGGCCGGAGACGGCCGTCTCGTAGTTGCGGTCCGACACCCACTGGTCGATGCAGGTGAGAGCGGTCTGGCTGAGGCCGGACATGATCCCGGCGTGACTCTCCTTGCCCAGGCTGCGGGCGTAGGCGGTGAGGTACCGGTGGACCGGCAGCAGCCCGTCGCGCACCGCGTTCTCCAACGCCGACCAGGTCAGCGCCCGGGAGAGCGGATCGATGATGCGCGAGACCGAGGTGACCGCGGTCTCCGTCGACGCCGGGTCGAGCCGCACCTTGGCGTAGTCGTGGTCCCCGTAGTTGAGCAGGGTGATCTCACCGCGGGCGCGCCCGACCAGCTGCTCGACCTCGCACGACTGGGTCGAGAAGTCGACGGCGACCGTGTCGAGGGGCACCAGGTCCCGCCCAGAGCGTCCGAGCGTCGCGATCTCCAGGGTGTGGGGGCGCAGCAGCCGGGCACCGGCGGCGGAGTCGAGCTGGGTGACCGTCGCCGCGGTGATGATGTCGCGGCCCGAGGGCCAGGCGCCGGTCCCTGCGGTGCCGGGCCCAGCGACTCCGGATCCGGAGCTCGCCGGCTCGGAGCCCGCGGGTGTCGACGCGTTCCAGGGGGTGGCCTCACGCGTGGTCAGCTCCAAGGACAGCTCGGACACCCCGGAGGTGCCCAGCCACGCGCTGGCCCAGCCGGCGATGTCCTTCTCGGGGGCCACCTCGGCGAGGCATTCGAGGAAGTCCGCGAGCTGGGTGGTGCGGTACTCGAACCTCCGGAAGTAGAGGCGGGACCCGGCGAAGAACGCCTCCCGTCCGACGAACGCCACCAGCTGCTTGAGCACGGAGGCGCCCTTGGCGTAGGTGATGCCGTCGAAGTTGAGCTTCGCCGCCTCGACGTCGGGGATGTCGGCGACGATCGGATGCGTCGTCGGGTACTGGTCCTGGCGGTAGGCCCAGGCCTTGCGACGAAGCGCGAAGGTCACCCAGCCGTCCTTGAACCGGGTCGCCTCGGCCAGCGCCAGACCGCCCATGTAATCGGCGAACGACTCCTTGAGCCACAGGTCGTCCCACCACTTCATCGTCACGAGATCGCCGAACCACATGTGCGCCATCTCGTGCAGGATGACGTTCGCCCGGGACTCGTACATCGCGTCGGTGACCTTGTCCTTGAAGATCAGGGAGTCCGTGAACGTGACCAGGCCGGGATTCTCCATCGCGCCGAGGTTGTACTCCGGGACGAAGATCTGATCGTACTTGCCCCAGGGGTAGGGGTAGTCGAACTCGGAGCTGAAGAACTCCAGTCCCGCCTTGGTGATCGAGAAGATGTCCGAGGCGTCGAGGTGGGCGACGAGGCTCGCCCGGCACCACGCGCCGAGCTCGATCACCCTGCCGGTGGCGGGGTCCGTCCACCGGTCGGTGGCTCCCTCGTAGGGGCCGGCGGTGATGCAGGTGATGTAGCTCGACTGCTTGAGCGTCGGCGCGAAATGGTGGGTGACCGGCGAGGCGGTGCCGGCGGTGGCGGACGGCCCGTCCTCGGTGGCGGACGACCCGTCCTCGGTTTCCCGGCTCGACTCCGCCTGGTTCGAGAGCACCTGGAAGTGCGCGGGAGCGGTGACGCTGAATTGGAACTTGGCCTTGAGGTCGGGCTGGTCGAAGTTCGCGAACACGCGCCGGGCATCGGTGGGCTCGAACTGCGTGTAGAGGTAGACCTTGCCGTCGGCGGGATCGGTGAAGCGGTGCAGACCCTCGCCCGAGGTGGAGTATCTGACCTGGGCCTCGATCGACAGCGAGTTCTTGCCCTCGCGGACGGGGAAGGTCACCCGTGCGCCGTCGAACACCTCGGCGGGATCGAGCTCGGAATCGTTGACGACGACCCTCGACACGGACTCGGCGATGAGGTCGATGAACGTCTGACCGGAGGCGCGAGCCTTGAATGCGACTTCCGTCCGAGACCGGTAGGTCATATCCTCCGACTCGGCGTTGCCGATGTCGATATGAACGGTGTAGTGCTTGACCTTCAGCAGCTGGGAACGGCTCTGCGCTTCGTCTCTGGTCAGGTTCGTTGTCATCCAATAGCCTCCTCGGCGCACCGACTTTAGCATGACATAATTCCGGTACTCTGAGTACAGCGGGAGCGATCGAAGAAAGGGCCGATGAAGAAACCTGAGGTCAGGAGGCTGCCGGAGCGCGCCTTCTCCACCGTGGCCCATCGCGTGCGGATGGGCCTCAGGCGTGTGCGAGCGAACTTCGCGCAGATGGTCCAGATCCCGATCGCCGCCACCGCCGCCTACTCCTTCTGCGTCTACGTCCTCGACCACCCCTATCCGTTCCTGGCCGCGGTCGCCTCGGCGGTGGGGATCGGGGTCGTCGCCGACAAGCGGCTGCGTCGGTCCCTCGACTTCGGCATCGGGGCGACCTTCGGGGTGCTCGTCGGCGAGGTCCTGGTCAACCTCTACGGCAGTGGGATCTGGCAGCTGGCGGTGACCCTGGCGATCGGTCTGTTCATCGGCACGATGCTCAACTCGGGCGGAATCTTCATCACCCAGATCGCCGTCCAATCCGTCTACGTCATCGCGGTCCCGGCCACCGCCACCTCCCAGCCCTTCCCGCGCACGATCGACGCCCTCGTCGGCGCGATCTGCGCCATCCTCCTCGCGCTCGTCATCCCCCGGGACGCGCGCAAGGTCCCGCGAGCCCAGGCGGCGAACCTCCTCGACGAGATCGACGCCGTCCTCGGGATGATGGCGAGGGCGCTGCGCAACGCGGATCCCGAGCTCGCCGATCGGGCCCTCGACCGGGCGCGCGAGACCCAGGACATCATCGACTCCTGGGGGTCCTCGCTCAAGGTGTCCCAGGAGGCGGCGAAGATCAATGCCCGCGGCAGGCGCCATGCCGCCGAGGTGACCCGGCTGTCGCGGGCGCACACCTTCTCCGACCGGGCGATGCGCACGATCCGAGTCATCGCCCGCCGCGTCCTGGCCATGACCGAGCTCGGCGTTCCGAAGCCCATCATCGCCGACTACGTCGAATCCCTGGCCGACGGGGCGAAGAAGCTCGAGATCGCCCTGCGTCGCGGCACCGACCGGACCCTGGCCGAGAACGCTCTCGCCGAGGCGGCCGGCAGGCTCGATCCGAAGGCCGAGAGGAGCTGGGACCTCCATGATGAGTCCCTCGTGCTCCTGCTGCGGCCCCTGGCCGCCGACCTCCTGCAGGCGGCGGGGCTGACGAGCGACGCCGCCCACGAGCGGCTGCCCGTCCTCGCCGAGGACAACGCCGACGGGCCGCCCGTCGAGTGAGCGCTCCGTCTGCGGGTGCTCCGGTGAGACGCTACCGGCTCTCGACGACGAAGGTCGCGGTCGTCCCCGGCTCGAGCGCGGTGAAGAGGTGGGGCTGATCGCCGGGATAGGTCAGGTAGTCGCCGACGTGGAGTTCGTATGATTCGCCGACCACCTCGATGCGCGCCGAACCGCTGCCCATGATCACGTGCTCGACGGTTCCGGGCGGATGCGGCTGGGAGTCGCGCGGCTCCCCCGGCTCGGCCCGGATCAGGTAGATGTCGCGGCGGGAATGAGCCGGGGCCGCCGACAGCAGGGTGGCCGCGTAGTTCGAGGACATGGACGGCAGGCTGGGCAGATCCTTCGCGTGCATGAGTGCGACCACGTGCTGCGGAGGATCGAGCAGTCTGGCCAGCGGAACATTGAGGGCGGAGGCGAGCGCCCACATCGTCTCGATGCTCGGGTTGCCGGCTCCCGTCTCGAGGCCCGACATCGTGGACTTGCCGATTCCCGCGCGGCGGGCGAGTTCGGACAGAGACATCCCCGCCTTCGTCCGCTCACGTCTGATGGCGGACGCGATCTGCTCCCGAGGCGACGGCGAAGCGGCGTTCTCGGTGGCGAGCTGCGATGGCAGGTCAGACGACGGCGGCTGAGCGCGAGTATGAGAGCTCATGGTCCCAGTCTAGACGAATCGGGGCCGTTCGTTCCATTCTTCGTCCGATCGTTCTTCTTGACGAACGCCTGGAAATCGTGCAGTATATGGAACATGGGTTCAGTGTTTCGTACGGATGTCTGGTCGATCGAGCGGGTGCTGCCCGGATCGACCTATCGCGCGGTCGCGATCATCACCGTGACGATCCTCGCGGTCGCGCTGTCCTATGGTGCGATCAGTGCTGTTTCGGGTTTCGCCTGGTGGCAGACGCTGCTGCTGGCCGTCTTCGCGCTCGGCGGGGCCGCGGAGTTCACCTTCGTCGGAGTCATCGCCGCCGGTGGAGCCCCGCTCCTCGCCGTTCTCGCCGGGCTGCTCGTCAACTCACGGAACTTCGCCTTCGGAATGGCGGCAGGGCCGTTCGTCCCGCAGGACTGGCGCGCCCTCATCGCGGCCCACTGGGTCAACGACGAAACGATCGCCGTCGCCCGCAGTCTCACCGGTTCCCGAGCGCGGTGGCGTGCCTTCCTCCTGATGGGAGCGGCCATCGCGGTGACCTGGCCGGGCGGGGCGATGCTCGGCCAGTGGCTCGGCGGCGTCATCGACGCCGATCTGCTCGGCCTGGACGCGGCATTCCCCATCATCTTGTTCTGCCTCATCCGCGGTGACCTGAGGAGCCGGTCGACGCTGGCGCTGACCCTGGCCGGGGTGATCATCTCGGTGGTGCTGACCCCGTTCCTGCCGCTGGGCCTGGGTGCCGTGACCTCGCTGACGGTGTTCGCCCTCGTCGCGGTCGGATGGCTGGTCAGGCGGGCGCTGCCGGCTCGCAGCGGGACGGCTGGCAGCGAGATGAGACGGCAGACGACGAGTCTGCAGGCGACCGGCGGAGCCGGCGAGACGAAGGAGGACCCGCGATGAGCGCCGTCAGCTTCCTCATCGCGCTGGCCGCACTGAGCCTGGGCACCTATGCGATGCGCTTCGCCGGAGTGAAGGTCGGCGCCGCGGTCGCGACCCGGGGACAGCGGACGGCGAAGGCCGACGCCCCTGCTTCGGCCGAACCGGGCTCACCCGCCGCCGAGTCGACGCCCGCGGCCACCAAGTGGATGGACCGGGCAACGGTCGTGCTCATCGCCGCCGTCTGCGCGACCACCGCGATCTTCGACGGGAAGGACCTCGCCGATCCCGGCCGCCTCATCGGCGTCGGAGTCGGAGTGCTCGCCGCGATCCTGCGGGTGCCGATGCTCGTCTGCGTGATCGCGGGCATGGTCGTCTGCGCGCTCATCCGCACGACCGGGCTGCTGTGACCGCCAGCCGCGCCCGGCGCACGCCGCGCCCTGTGCATGCCATCGCCCACCGCTGAGCGAACGTCCAGCAGCACAGGCTCCCAGCGGCACGACTGCCGAGCGGCGCGGCAGTCTGCGGTCCAGGTGTGAATACCATGGCGGGCGGGTGGGGATCCGCCCCGTTCGAGTGCCCGCCGCCGGGGGCATTGCTAGGCTGGTGGGCATGGAGTACATTGCTGGTTTTCAGCGCCTCATCTTCCTCGGCCTGACCGTGGCCGCGTTCGTCGTCCAGATCTGGGCATTCATCGACTGCCTGCGATACAGGGACGAGAACTACCGCGCCGTGGACAAGCAGAGCAAGAAGTTCTGGATGATCCTTCTCGGCGTGGGGCTGGCGATCGCACTCATCGCCCTGCCGCCGCTGGGCATGCGGATCATCATCCTCAACCTCGCCGCACTCGTCGCCGCCATCGTCTACCTCACCGACGTCCGCCCGAAGATCAAGGCCGTCGATCGCCGCCACCGCAACTATTGATGACGGTCGACCTCAACCGTCCCGGGGCTGACACCGGGTACATCGCGACGTTCGGCCACGGAGAGCCGCACACCCTGTTCGGGCACGGATTCGCCGGCGCGATCCGCGACACCCGCCCCTTCGGCACCGGCATCACCGGGACCAAGCACTTCCTCCACCTCCCCGGCCACGGCGGCCGGCCCTCTCCCGGTCCCGGGTGGACCTACGCGCAGATCGCCGAGGTGCTCGCCGAGGCCCTGGAGGCCACCTCGGCGACGCGGGCCCTCGGCGTCTCGATGTCGGCCGGGGGCCTGCTGCGTCTGCTGGCGATCGGCCACCCCGCCGCCGGCGAGCTGGAGAAGGTGGCCCTCGTCCTGCCCGCCTCGTTCACCGGATTTCCGGCCGAGGTGGCCGCCCGCAACCGCGACCACCTCGAACGGCTGCACGCCCTCGTCGCCGCCCGCGATGTCGAGGGCGTCGTCGACCTCATGCTCTCGCGGGAGCCCGCCGAGGTGGCCGCGCTGCCCCCTGCCCGGGCGTGGACACGGGCGAAGGCCGAGAATCTCATCGACACGGACATGTCCGACGGCCTCGGCCTCGCGCTCGAGATCGCCGTCGAGGCCGAGAGTCCTCTCGCGGCCCTGAAGGGGTTCCCCGGTCAGGTGCTGGTGCTCACGCACGAGGACGATCCGGCCCACCCCGTCGAGGTCGCCGAGGACATCGCCGCAGCCATTCCGGGGTCGCATCTCGAGGTCCTGCCTCCCGGTTCGATCCTGTGGAGGGGCCGGTCCGAGGTCCGCCGGATTCTCTGCGAGTTCTTTGGCTAGACTGGGCGCGTGCGCATCTCAGTCCTCTCCATCCACACCTCGCCGGTGGCTCAGCCGGGCCAAGGCGATGCAGGAGGCATGAACGTCTACGTCGACCACTCGGTGCGCGCACTGGCCGCAGCCGGCCACGAGGTCGACGTGTTCACCGCCGACCCTGCCCCGGCCGATCCCGCCGGTGCCCGGCTGCCTGACACCGTCCGCCTCCACCATCTGCCCGTCGACGCCGCGGACAAGGACGATCTCGCCGACGCCATCGATGAGATCGCCGCGCTGCTGCTCGCCCACCCGAGCTTCACCTCGGCCGATCTCATCTGGGCGCACTACTGGATCTCCGCCGAGGCGGCACTGCGCGCCCGGGAGCTCGCCGAGGAGACCGGGCCCGGGCTCGTCGTCAGCATGCACACGATCGGCGCGGTGAAGAACCGCGACTCGGAGACGAATCACGAACGGCCCCAGCGGCTGCACGCGGAGAACAGGATCGCCTCGGCGGTGGACCTGCTCGTCGCGAACACGCCCGCGGAGAGGCGCGACCTCATCCACGAACTCGGCGCCGATCCCCACGCGGTCGTCGTCGCCCGCCCGGGCGTCGATCACGCACGGTTCA
>JAPSIC010000139.1 GCA_031179165.1 Brevibacterium sp. | reverse complement strand
GGGCCTACCCCTCGGGCGGCGGCGACTACGAGGTGGCGTCGAAGAACCTCGGCCCCCGCGCCGGTCTGATCGTGGCCGCGGCCCTCCTCGTCGACTACGTCCTCACCCTGGCCGTGTCGATGACGGTATTCGCCGCCTACATCACCACGGCCCTGCCGGCCATGGCCCCGTACCGGGTGCCGATCGCGATCGCGGGCATCCTGCTCATCACCCTCGCCGGTCTGCGCGGATCGAAGGCGACCCCCGTGCTGCTGGCCATTCCCACGTACCTGTTCCTGGCCGCGGTGTTCCTCACCACCTGCGTCGGCCTGGTCCGGGTCGGACTCGACGACACCCCGCAGGCGCAGACCGCCGACTACACGATCACCCACTCCGCGATCGACGACGAGGTGACCCTGGGCCTGGCGACGGTCCTCATCGTGCTGCGGGCGTTCTCCTCGGGGTCCGTGGCCCTGGCCGGTGTCCAGACCGTGGCGACGGCGGTGCCCGCCTTCCGCAAGCCCCGCGGCAGGAACGCCGGGAACACGCTCCTGCTCAGCGGACTGCTGGCCGCGCTCATGCTCACCGGACTGACCTACCTGGCCTCGGTGACGGGGGTGAAGTACGTCGACGACCCCCACCACCACCTGATCCGTCCCGACGGCACCGCCGTCAGCGCCGAATACGAGCAGGAGCCGGTGCTCGCCCAGTTGGCCCACGCCGTCTTCGACACGGCGCCGATCATGTTCTACCTCGTGGTCCTCGTCGCCGCCCTCGTCCTCCTGGTCGCCGCGAACACCGCGGTGGAGGGATTCCCCGGGTTGGCCTCCCGCCTGGCCAGGGATGCGTTCCTGCCGCGGCAGCTCGCGTCCAAGGGTGACCGGCTGACGTTCTCGAACGGCATCCTGCTCCTGGCCGGGGCGGCGATCGTGCTCGTCATCGTCACCCGCGCCTCGGCGACCCTCCTGATCCAGCTCTACCTCGTCGGCGTGTTCGCCAGCTTCGTCGTCGGCCAGGCCGGCATGGTCCTGCACTGGAACAAACGACTGCGCCTGGTCATCGAACACCGGACACGGCTGCGGATGCACGTCAACAGGGTCATCAATGCCGTCGGCTGCGTCATCGCGGCCGGGGTGCTGGTCGTGGTCATCGTGTCGAAGTTCCTCGCCGGAGCCTGGGTCGCGGTGGCCGCGATGGCCGCACTGTACCTGGTCATGGGCGCCATCCACCGCCACTACGGCCGCGTCGCGCAGGAGCTGGCCCCCGACTCCGAGCTCGACTCCCGCACGATTCCCTCGAACACCCACGCGATCGTCGTCGTCAACGAGATCAACAAGCCCACCCTGCGCGCCCTGTCCTATGCGAGGGTGACCCGATCGAGCCAGCTCGAGGCGGTCACCGTCGCCGTCGACGAGGACGCCGCCGAGCACCTGCAGAAGCAGTGGGACGACATGGAGCTGCCCGTCGCGCTGACGGTCCTCGACTCGCCCTACCGCGAACTCGTCCGTCCGCTGTTGGCCCACGTCCAGGCGATCCGACGCCGCTCACCCCGCGACCTCGTCATCGTCTACGTCCCGCAGTACATCGTGGGACGGTGGTGGGAGCACATCCTCCACAACCAAGTAGCCTTGAAACTGCGCAATCGTCTGCTGCTCGTTCCCAACGTCGTCGTGGTGTCCGTGCCCTGGCGCCTGCGCTCCTTCTCCCGACAGTTCGACGGAGACGGACCCGACGACCCCTTGTACAGATAGGCACGCATGAGCGAAACTTCCCGCACCGACAGCGACTTGACCGAACTGGAGCTGCTCGTCGAGGGCCCCGCCGCCGGAGGGACCAGCGTCGCCCGGCATCAGGGACAGGTCGTGTTCGTCGCCGGCGGTCTGCCGGGGGAGCGGGTGAGGGCGCGCATCGGCGACGGCTCGACGCGCCGATTCCTGCGCGGCGACGTCACCGAGGTGATCGAGCCCTCCCAATTCCGCGTCCCCGACCGTCGCCTCGACTACCTGCCCGCGGACTCTGCGGCCTCGACGCTCTTCGGCGGCATGGAGTACGCTCACGCCGACCTGGCCCACAGCCGCGAGCTCAAGACCCAGGTGCTGGCCGACCAGCTCTCCCGCATCGGCCACCTCGACGCCCACCCCGCCGTCGAAGCCGCACCGGGGGAGACGACCGGCCTCGACTGGCGCACCCGGGTCCAGTTGGCCGTCGACGACGAGGGCCGCCCGGGGATGCTGGCCCCGCGCAGCCACGAGGTCGTCCCCGTCACCTCGGCGCCCCTGGCCTGCCCCGAGATCGCCGAGGTGGAGCTGACCGACCTGCGTCTGCCCGGTGCGACCCGCCTCGAGTTCGCCTGGGCCGGCGAGCACGGCGCGGTGATCGTGCGCGGCAGCTGCGGGCCGGGAGCGCTGAGCGAGCTGTCCCTCGTCCTCGGCCCGCAGTGGTCGATCCTGGCCGAGACCGGCGCGACCCCGGGCCGGGGAGGCGGCCATCGTCGGGGCGGACAGGGCCGGCGGAGGTCCAAGGGCGCGGCAGGCCGCGGCCACGCAGGTCGCGAGCAGACGACGCTGAGTCCCATCCGGGGCACCGACTCGCTGCGCCAGACCGTATCCGGGCGGACCTTGAGCGTCACCGCCGACGGGTTCTGGCAGGTGCACCGGCAGGCGCCGAGCCTGCTCAGTTCGGTCGTGACCGCCGCCGTGCCGGCGAACACGACGTCGATCGCCGATCTCTACTGCGGGGTCGGTCTGCTCGGAATCGCCGCCGCGGCGAGAACCGGCGCCCGCCTCCACGGCGTCGAGGGCGCGCGGACGGCGATCGCCGCCGCGAAGGAGAACGCCCAGGGCCTCGACGCCAGCTTCGAAGCGGCCCGGGTCGACGCCGTCGACCTGCCGGACTCCGAGGTCATCATCCTCGACCCGCCGCGAGCCGGTGCGGGCAAGGCGGTCACCGGGGCGCTGCTCGACTCGAACGCCCACACGATCATCTACGTCTCCTGCGACGCCGCCACCCTGGCCCGGGACCTGCAGGCCCTGACCACCGGCGGCTTCACGATCGAGAGCCTGCGCGGATTCGACCTCTTCCCCCTCACCGCACATCTCGAGACGGTCACCGTTCTGCACAGGTGAGTCGGTCGGGGCGAGGTCTCGACGCTAGACCTCGGTTCCGGACCTGGGCGGGAGCAGGACGAGGACGATCATCGCGACGAGGGTGGTGAGAAACCCCCAGAGTCCCCACCAGCCGGGTGAGCGTCCCTTGCCCTTGGCCACGGACTGACAGACGACGGCGAAGATGATGCCGACGAGGAGGGCGCCGAATCCGAAGCCGGCGCCGAAGGTGAACGGGTCCATGCGGGCTCCTGGGACGAGTGTGCGGGCGGGGTGGTGGCTTCGCTCATCAGCCTAGGCAGCGGCGGTCGCATCCGACTCTGGAGCTGACCGGAGGCCGGACTCGGGAAAACCCGATCTCCGACCAGACATCGGCGCGCCCCCGGCCCGGGCGACGGTGGTCAAGGCGGTCCGAATGCGCTAGAATTTATCTTGATGTCAAGATACTTTTGGAAACATTTGTGTCGCGTAAATCGGAGCGCGACGCATCGGCATGCCCGGTTCCAAGTGTCGGATGAAACAGGAGAATCACGATGAGCAACGTCGATACGTTCAAGTCGAAGAGCACTCTGACCGTAGGCGATCAGGATTATGAGATCTATCGTCTGGATGCGGTTTCGGGCTCCGAGAAGCTTCCATTCAGCCTCAAGGTGCTGCTCGAGAACTTGCTGCGCACCGAGGACGGCGCCAATATCACCTCGGCGCACATCGAAGCACTCGGTGGCTGGGATCCCTCGGCGGAGCCGAGCACGGAGATCCAGTTCACCCCCGCCCGCGTCGTGATGCAGGACTTCACCGGCGTCCCCTGCATCGTCGACCTCGCCACGATGCGCGAGAAGGTCGCCGAACTCGGCGGCGACCCCGACAAGGTCAACCCGCTCGCCCCGGCTGAACTCGTCATCGACCACTCGGTGCAGATCGACTCCTTCGGCAGCGCCGACTCGATCGAGCGCAACATGGACATCGAATACCAGCGCAACTTCGAGCGCTACCAGTTCCTGCGCTGGGGCCAGACCGCGTTCGACGACTTCAAGGTCGTGCCTCCGGGCATGGGCATCGTCCACCAGGTCAACATCGAGTACCTGGCCCGCGTGGTCATGCAGCGCGAGGTCGACGGAGTGCTCCGCGCCTACCCCGACACCCTGGTCGGAACCGACTCCCACACCACCATGGTCAACGGCCTCGGCGTTCTCGGATGGGGCGTCGGCGGCATCGAGGCCGAGGCCGCGATGCTCGGCCAGCCCGTCTCGATGCTCATCCCGCGCGTGGTCGGCTTCAAGCTCACCGGTGACATCCCCGCCGGTGTGACCGCGACCGACGTCGTGCTCACCATCACCGACATGCTCCGCCGGCACGGCGTGGTCGGGAAGTTCGTCGAGTTCTACGGTGAGGGCGTGGCCTCGGTGCCGCTGGCCAACCGTGCGACGATCGGCAACATGAGCCCCGAGTTCGGCTCGACGGCCGCGATCTTCCCCATCGATGACGTCACCATCGACTACCTCAAGCTCACCGGACGCTCACCCGAGCAGATCCAGCTGGTCGAGGACTACGCCAAGACCCAGGGCCTGTGGCACGACCCGAGCAAGGAAGTCGTCTACTCCGAGTACCTCGAGCTCGACCTGTCCACCGTGGTGCCCTCGATCTCCGGCCCGAAGCGCCCGCAGGACCGCATCGCGCTCACCGATGCCAAGAGCCAGTTCGCCAAGGACATCCACAACTACGCCGCCCCCGGTGACGAGGCCAAGTCCGCGACCGTGGCCGCCGGCGACGGACGCAACTTCGAACTGAGCAACGGCGCCGTGGCGATCGCGTCGATCACCTCCTGCACCAACACCTCGAACCCGTCGGTGATGATGGCCGCCGGACTGCTGGCGCGCAAGGCCCGTGAGCGCGGACTGGGCTCCAAGCCCTGGGTCAAGACCTCCATCGCTCCCGGATCGAAGGTCGTCACCGACTACTACAAGAAGGCCGGCCTGATCGAGGACCTCGAAGCGCTGAACTTCTTCGTCGTCGGCTACGGCTGCACGACCTGCATCGGCAACTCGGGCCCGCTGGACCCGGAGATCTCCGAGGCCATCCAGGAGAACGACCTGTCCGTCACGGCAGTCCTGTCCGGCAACCGCAACTTCGAAGGCCGGATCAGCCCCGACGTGAAGATGAACTACCTCGCGTCTCCGCCGCTGGTCATCGCCTACGCCCTGGCCGGCACCATGGACTTCGACTTCGACAACCAGCCCCTGGGCAAGGACAAGGACGGCGTCGACGTCTACCTGGCCGACCTCTGGCCCTCGGCCGAGGAAGTCCAGTCGATCATCGACTCCTCGATCTCGACCGACATGTTCGACACCGAATACGGTCGGATCTTCGACGGCGACGAGCGCTGGCGGGCGCTGCAGACGCCCGAGGGCGCGATCTTCGAATGGGACGAGAAGTCGACCTACGTGCGCAAACCGACCTTCTTCGACGGCATGGGCCTGGAGATGGAACCGGTCAAGGACATCGAAGGCGCCCGCGTGCTGGCCAAGCTCGGCGACTCGGTGACGACCGACCACATCTCCCCGGCAGGCTCCTTCAAGGCCGACACCCCGGCCGGCAAGTACCTGATGGAGCACGGCGTCGAGCGCAAGGACTTCAACTCCTACGGCTCCCGCCGCGGCAACCACGAAGTGATGATCCGCGGCACCTTCGCCAACATCCGTCTGCAGAACCAGCTGCTCGACGGAGTCCAGGGTGGCTTCACCCGCGACTTCACCCAGCCGGGCGGACCACAGACGACGATCTACGACGCCTCGGTCAACTACCAGAACGCCGGCATCCCGCTGGTCGTCCTCGGCGGCAAGGAGTACGGATCCGGCTCGTCTCGCGACTGGGCGGCGAAGGGCACCAAGCTGCTCGGAGTCGGAGCGGTCATCGCCGAGAGCTTCGAGCGGATCCACCGCTCGAACCTCATCGGCATGGGCGTGCTGCCCCTGCAGTTCCCCGTCGGCGAATCCGCGAACTCGCTCGGACTCGACGGCACCGAGACCTTCTCGATCACGGGAGTGACCGAGCTCAACGAGGGCACCGTCCCGAAGACCGTCAAGGTCCAGGCGAAGAAGGACGACGGAACCAGCATCGACTTCGACGCCGTGGTGCGCATCGACACCCCGGGCGAGGCCGACTACTACCGCAACGGCGGCATCCTGCAGTACGTGCTGCGGCAGCTGGCCACTAGCTGATCGCCATCGGCGCCGATCGGGCCTTGAGCCCGAGGGCATGAGCATCGGTTGAGACGAAGGCCGGTGGGAACCGAATCCCACCGGCCTTCGCCGTGCCCCCGGGCGCCCGGCAGCCCGGCGCACGGTCGGGGTCCCGGCGTCCACCCGGCCGACTTGTCTGCCCTTCGGCTCGCGCTGGCCGAGTCGTGCGAGGGCTGTGCCGTTCTGGTGCGTCAGATCGGTGCGCACGTCACACGAGTCGTCCCGAACAGGCCCGCATCGTCCCGAACAGGCCAGCATCGTCACGAACTGCACAGGCGTCGCAGGGAGGCCGCGACGGGTGTGATGCCTCACTCCGCGCCCGCGGGGAGACCGGACGCGTGAGCGCGAGGCGTTAAGATGGTCCGAGTGGAAAATACAGCACCAATTGTTCATCGCGTGTTCAGGAGCGAGGCCGAATGACATTCCTAGAGTCGATCAACTCGCCGTCCGATCTGCGCGACCTCGACCCGGCCGAGTGCGAGGTGCTCGCCAAGGAGATCCGTGACTACCTGGTCACCACGGTCGCCGGCACCGGTGGACATCTGGGCCCCAACCTCGGCGTGGTCGAACTGACGATGGGACTGCACCGCGTCTTCGAATCCCCGCATGACACCCTCCTCTTCGACGTCGGGCATCAGACCTACGTCCACAAGCTGCTCACCGGACGGATCGACGACTTCGCCTCCCTGCGCCAGCGGGACGGACTCTCGGGCTACCCCAGCCGGGAGGAGAGCGACCATGACGTGATCGAGAACTCCCACGCCTCGGCGTCGCTGTCCTGGGCGGATGGGATCGCCAAGGCCCACCAGCTCAAGGGCGAGACCGACCGCCATGTCGTCGCCGTCATCGGCGACGGGGCCCTGACCGGGGGAATGGCCTGGGAGGCGCTCAACACCATCGCGGCGGACAAGTCGACTCCGCCGCGCAAGCTCATCATCGTCGTCAACGACAACGGCCGCTCCTACGCGCCCACCGTCGGAGGGTTCGCCGATCACCTCGACGAGTTGCGGACCACCTCCGGTTACGAGAAGCTCCTGTCCTGGGGCAAGTCGACCCTGCAGCAGTCCGGGGCTCCCGGACGGGCGGCCTACAGCGCCATCCATGGGGTCAAACGCGGACTCAAGGACATGGTCAGCGCCGAGCAGACGGGAATGTTCGACGAACTCGGCATCAAGTACCTGGGACCGGTGGACGGCCACGACCTGCCCGCCGTGGAGAAGGCCCTGCAGCGGGCCAAGCACTACGACGGCGGACCCGTCATCGTCCACATGATCACCCAGAAGGGGCAGGGCTACGACCCGGCCGTCAACGACGACGCCGACCAGTTCCATTCGGTCGGCGTCATCGACCCGCTGACGGGGAAGTCGACGCCGTCGAAGCAGGCGTCGTGGACCTCGGTGTTCGGCGACGAGATCCTCGACATCGCCACCACTCGCCAAGACGTCGTCGCCGTGACCGCGGCGATGCTGCTGCCGGTGGGACTGGCGAAGTTCGCCGAGGCCTACCCCGAGCGGGTCTTCGACGTCGGAATCGCCGAACAGCACGCCGTCGCCTCGGCGGCCGGACTGTCCTACGGCGGACTGCACCCCGTCGTGTGCATCTACGCGACCTTCCTCAACCGCGCCTTCGATCAGATCCTGATGGACGTCGCCCTCCACGGCCAGGGCGTGACCTTCGTCCTCGACCGGGCGGGGATCACCGGTCCCGACGGGGCCAGCCACCACGGGATCTGGGACATGGCGATGCTGCGCATCGTGCCGGGGCTCAAACTCGCGGCCCCCCGCGACGGGGCCCGGCTGACCGAGGAGCTGCGCGAAGCGGTCGCGGTCTCCGACGCGCCGACCGTCATCCGCTTCCCGAAGGGCAGCGTCGGCGCCGATGTTCCCGCCGTCCGCCGCCTCGCCGACGGCGTCGACGTGCTGCGGGACGTGCCGGCCGGCGCCCCCAAGGACGTCCTCATCGTCTCCGTCGGACCGCTGGCCTCGCGGGCCCAGGAGGTCGCGGACCGCCTGGCCGCACGCTCGATCTCCTCGACGATCGTCGACCCCCGGTGGGTGCTGCCGGTGCCCGAGAGCGTCATCGCCATGGCCAGTGAGCACAGCCTCGTCGCGGTCATCGAGGACGGGGTGAAGATCGGAGGGATCGGCTCCCAGATCCGGCGTGACCTGCGCGCCGCCGATTCCCGCATCGGAGTCGTCGAACTCGGCGCTCCGGACGAGTTCCTGCCGCAGGGCACCCGCGACGAGATCCTCGAATACGCCGGCCTGGACGTGACGACGATGGTCGAGGAGATCGTGCACATCCTGCCCGCCGATCTCAAGGCGCGCGCCCACACCCGCACCGCCGTCTGAAGGCCAAGGACCGCCCGAGCGACGGTGTGCACGGCCGCACTGCCGCCTGAGGCCGCGGTCGTTCGAACGTGCACGGCCGGCCGGAGTCGGATCGGTCAGCGCAGAACCTGATACCGCAGATGAAGCACTCTGTTGCCCTGGACCACCGCCTCGGGACCAACCAGCAGGTGCTGCGCGTCGACCGACCCGAAGTAGCGCCTGCCGGAACCGAAGACTATGGGCACCACGTCCATGCGCACCTCGTCGACCAGGCCCGCAGCCAGCGCCTGACCACCGACGTCGCCGGCGGCGACCTCAACGATGCGGTCGCCGGCCAACTGCTGTGCCTTGA
>JAPSIC010000138.1 GCA_031179165.1 Brevibacterium sp. | reverse complement strand
CTGACCGCGTCGGTGCGAGGAGGAGACATCCTCCTCGCAGCGCCCCTTGTCATCCCCGGTGGAGGAATTCCTCACCCCACCTGCCCGCACCGGTGCACCGACTGGTAACTTCGTCTCAGTGGACAGTGTGCTCGTCGTCACACACGTGAGGTGCAGGCAACGATATGAGGAGACCGAGATGACCGTGACCGATGAATTCCGGGCCGCCAGGGACAGGCTGATCGAACTGCGCAGCGACCGAGACGCAGCGTGCGAGACCTTCGAGTGGCCTCGGTTCACCCATTTCAACTTCGGCCTCGACTGGTTCGACCAGATCGCGGTCGGCAACGACGCCCCGGCGCTGTGGATAGTCGAGCAGGACGGCAGCGAGGGCAGGTGGAGCTTCGCCGAGCTCTCCCGCCGCTCCAACCAGGTCGCCAACTTCCTCCGGCGGGCAGGGGTCAGACGCGGTGATCATGTGATGGTGATGCTCGGCAACCAGGTCGAGCTGTGGGAGACGATGCTCGCCGGCATCAAGCTCGGCGCGGTCCTCCTGCCCACCACCACGCAGCTGGGGCCCGGCGACCTCACCGACCGGGTGGAACGCGGACGGGCGCAGTTCGTCGTCGCCGGACCGGCGGATGCCGAGAAGTTCGACGCCGTCGAGACCGAGGTGGTGCGCATCGTCGTCGGCGGGAAATCCACCCGCGACCAGGACTACGACTACGCCGATGCTGCCGAGGAGAGCGTCGAGTTCGACCCCCAGGGGAAATCCCGCGCCGACGATCTGCTGCTGCTCTACTTCACCTCGGGGACGACGTCGAAGGCGAAGATGGTCGCCCATTCGCACGTGTCCTACCCGGTCGGGCACCTGTCGACGATGTACTGGATGGGTCTGACCCCCGGCGACATCCACCTCAACGTCGCCTCTCCCGGATGGGCCAAGCACGCCTGGTCGAACATCTTCACCCCGTGGATCGCCGAGTCCTGCGTCTTCCTCTACAACTACACGCGCTTCGATGCGAATGCGCTGATGGAGACCATGGACAGGGTGGGCGTGACGAGCTTCTGTGCCCCGCCCACCGTCTGGCGGATGCTCATCCAGGCCGACCTCGCGCACCTGAAGAACCCGCCGAGCAAGGCACTGGGGGCGGGTGAACCGCTCAATCCGGAGGTCATCGACCGGGTCAAGCGCGACTGGGGCGTGCTCATCCGCGACGGCTACGGGCAGACCGAGACCACTCTGCAGGTCGGCAACCCGCCCGATCAGGAGCTCAAGTACGGATCGATGGGCAAGCCGCTGCCCGGCTACGACGTGGTGCTCATCGACCCCGCGACCGGGGAGGAGGGCAACGAGGGTGAGATCTGCCTCCGACTGGACCCCCGTCCGATCGGGCTGACCAGCGGGTACTGGAACAACGAGGAGAAGACCGCCGAGGCGTTCGCCGGCGGCATCTATCACACCGGTGACGTCGCCGAGAGGGACGAGGACGGCTACATCACCTACGTCGGGCGCGCCGATGACGTGTTCAAGGCCAGTGACTATCGCCTGTCCCCGTTCGAGCTCGAGAGCGTGCTCATCGAGCACGAGGCCGTCGCCGAGGCGGCCGTGGTCCCCTCGCCCGATCCGGTCCGTCTTGCCGTTCCCAAGGCCTACGTCGTCGTCGGCAACGGACATGAGGCCAATGCGGACACGGCCCGAGACATCCTCGCCTACTGCCGTGAGCATCTGGCACCGTACAAGCGCATCCGCCGGCTCGAATTCAGTGAGCTGCCGAAGACGATCTCCGGCAAGATCCGGCGGGTGGAGCTGCGTGCCCGCGAGAACGAGCTGCATCCGTTCAGCGGAGAGCCGCGGATCGAGGGCCGTGAATACGCAGACACGGACTTCGACCTCAAGGGCTGATCGCGAGTAGTCGAGGACCGAACCGGGGCCGGGTGTGATTCTGCGCGCCCGCCCCGGGCCGTGAGACGGACCCGCCCCGGGGTGATGCTGTCGGGTGTGATTCGGACGCTCCCCGGGTGTGGATCTGACCTGCCCCCGGCCGTATGGGCCGGATGAGCCCACCTCGGCGAGGGACTGTGAGCAATGCCGCACCACAACCGGCGTGTCGACTGGACGGGCATCATCAGTCCTGGTCAGCACCGAGAACGGCGGGATTGCGCTCGCCCCTTCTGATCCGCCTCGGCCGCCCGGGAGGCCGCGGTTTCAGGCGTCTTTCACTGTGTTCCAAAGATTGCGTGTCACACTGAAAATCACGTGTGACCTTTTCCGAAACCTCGTCGCCAACTCATCGCGGCAGGCAGACTGACCTGGAGGACCTTGGGTGGCTAAGGGACAATCCGTTTCCACGACCGGAGGAAACAGCATCAAGAACATACTCAACTACCCGCGCGCCGGAGCGAGCGGGTGGAAGCGTTTCCTCCCCAGCCTCCGGTTGATCGCAGCGGGCGGACTGAGCCTCATCATCGCCGGCTGCATCGCCTTCATCATCGGCTACGCGATCACGGACATCCCCGAACCCAACATCGAAGCCACCGGGCAGACCTCGACGGTCTACTACTCCGACGGCAAGACGCCGATCGGACAGTACAAGGTCGAGGACCGCCAGTCCGTCCCGATCGACGAGATCTCCAAGCCCATGCAGCTGGCCGCCATCGCGGCCGAGGACACCACGTTCTATGAGAACCGCGGAATCTCGATCAAGGGACTCTCCCGCGCCGTGGTTGGAGTCGCGACCAACAACTACGCCGGCGGCGGATCGACGATCACGCAGCAGTACGTGAAGAACTTCTATCTCACGAACGAGCACTCCCTGGACCGCAAGGTCAAGGAGATGTTCATCTCCCTGAAGATCGACCAGGAGCAGAGCAAGGACGAGATCCTCGCCAACTACCTCAACACCATCTACCTCGGTCGCCGGTCCTACGGCATCGAGGTCGCGAGCCAGAACTACTTCGACAAGTCGGCGAAGGACCTCAACCTCAGCGAGTCCGCGCTCCTGGCCGCGATGATCCAGCGCCCCGGTGCCGCCGACCCGGCGGACAATCCGGAAGCTTACGAGGACCGTTTCAACTACGTCATCAAGTCGATGGTCGACGAGGGCTTCATCACCCAGGAGCAGGCCGATGAGGTCGAGATGCCCAAGGTGAAGGAGGCCAACAAGGAGAACTCCCTCGGCGGTCAGAAGGGCTACATGTGGGAGTTCGTCCGCCGTGAGGCGATGGCGAAGCTCAATATCGACGAGTCCCAGCTCGACCGCGGCGGCTACAAGATCGTCACCACCTTCGACGAGGAGCGGATGAAGGAGGCCGAGAAGGCCATCGAGTCCCTGCCGGAGAACAAGCCGAAGGGACTGCAGGCCGGGCTCGTGTCCATCGATCCGAAGTCGGGCGGGATCGAAGCGTTCTACGGCGGTGAGGACTACCTTGATCAGGCGTTCAACGTCTCGGTCCGGGGACACGCCCAGGCGGGTTCGACGTTCAAGCCATTCGCCCTCGTCGCCGGATTCGAGAACGGCGTCCGCCTCAGCGACCGGTACCCCGGCAGCCCGACGACCCTGAACAACGACGGCACCCCGTGGCCGGTGAAGAACTTCGGCAACTCCAGCTACGGACCGATCTCCCTGCTCAAGGCGACGCAGTCCTCGGTCAACACCGCCTATGCCGCCCTCAACGTCCAGGTCGGACCCGACAAGACCGTCGACGTCGCCCAGCGGGCGGGTCTGAGCCCGAACTGCACCGACGAGCAGATGAAGACGGGTGACACCTTCAACTGCACCATCGACCTCACTCCGAACGCCGCCAACGTGCTCGGCACACCCAGCGTCAAGGTCATCGACATGGCGACCGCGTACTCGACATTCGCCTCGAACGGCATCCGCCGCGAGACCCACGCCGTCAAGTCGGTGCAGGACGCCGAGGGCACCGAGGTCTACAAGCCCGAGACCAAGGGCAAGCGGGTCTTCGACAAGGCCGTGGCAGCCGAGACCTCGTACGCTCTGCGCCAGGTCGTCAACGGCGGGTCGGGCAGCTACGCCCAGAACCTGGGCCGGCCGGCCGCCGGCAAGACCGGTACGTCGACGTCGAACAGGGCCGCATGGTTCTCGGGATACACCCCGAACCTGGCGACCTCGGTGGTGCTCTACCGTGAGGTCGACGGCAAGTCGATTCCGATCGGCCCCTACGGCGGTCGCAGCGAGGTCACCGGTGGTTCGTTCCCGATCCAGGTGTGGACCGAGTACATGCGAGACGCCCTCAAGGGTGTCCCGATCGAGGACTTCCCCGAGCGCGGACAGCTGCCCGAGGTGAAGAAACCGGTCAACACCAACGCACCTCCCGCACCGGCTCCACGCGAGCGTCCGGACAACGACAACGATCGTCCGAAGAAGACCAAGGAGCCGATCGAGGAGCCCAAGGACGAGCCGACCGAGAAGCCCAAGGACGAGGACAAGGAGTCCGAGGGCGAGAAGGACGGTTCGAAGGACTCCAAGGACGAGAAGGACGGCTCGAAGGACGGTGGTTCGTCAACCGGCGACGCAGAGGGCGGTGGCGAGGAGCCCAAGCCGACACCGAAGGATCCACCCAAGAAGGATCCTCCGAAGGAGAACGACGATGACGGCCTGCTGGGAGCGGATGGAGTCGATACCCAGTAGCAGCGGATTGTCCGCCGCTTGATCGGGGTTAACCTCTGACCATGCCCTCGAACCCCAGCACCCGGATCGCCGAGCCTCTGCTCGGCGGTCCGGACGGCATTCACCTCGGTTTCGCCGGAGCCCACTTCCGGCGCGTCCAGGCGTACATCTTCACGGCCCTGCTCGGTGCGACGACGGTGCTCGCGCTCGCCCTGCAGGCTCCGTGTCTGGGCTCCGACTACGCCCAGCCGTCCGCCTCGGCGAGGATGTGCGCCGGGCCCCTGTCGACCGCCTTCCTCGGCCATCTCAATCCGGAGGTCCCGGGACGAGCCATCGGCGGGGAGGCCGGTCTGTCCGTCATCGACGCCCGATTCGTCACGTCGATGCAGGCTCTGACCGATGACGTGTCGGTGTTCATGTCATTCGTCCTCATCCTCAACGTCATCGCCGTGGCGGCGCTCGGGGTCGGGCTGCTGATCATCGCCCGCCAGCGCGCGTGGCTGGTCGCGGTGTTCGCCTCGCCGGTCATCCTCTTCACCCTCGGCTCGACGCTCGACCCGGTGGCGCTCGCGCTGAGCGTCTGGGCGCTCATCATGTTCATCGGCTCCCCGCCCCTGCGGTCGCGACCGTGGGCGTCCGGGGTGCTGCTCGGGGCCGCGGTCTTCATCAACCCGCTGGCCCTTCTCGTCCTCCTCGCCCTGTGCCTGGCGGGTCCGCACCCCACCCGAGCGGTTCCGGCCCGGGATCCGCGGATGATGATCGCGACGACGGCGGTCACCTCGGCGCTCATCCTCATCGTCGACGGCACCGCCATCGACCGGATCAGGCAGTGGCTGAGCGACGCCGTCGACGGCGGGTCCTTCGCCTCGATCCTCGTCATGGCCAGGATCGGCAGCGCCGAGGTGTGGGGACCGGTCTGGGTCGCCGCCGCGGGCGGTGTGGTGGTGGCGGTGACCATCGCGATGGTCATCGTGCGCCGGAACGGACTGGATCCGGCGGTCGCGGCCTGCCTGCTCATCGGCGGATGCCTCCTGCTCTCACCCGCGATGATGCCCTGGGACAGTCTGTGGCTGCTGCCCTTCCTGGTCCTCGCCGTCCACCGCTGGTGGGTGCTCATCGTCTGGGCGCTGGCGGAGGCGAGCTTCGCCATCGCGATCCACCTCGGCGACATCATCGGATTCGAGCGCGACAGCGGCCTCGAACCCGCCTTCGTCGCCCTCTTCACCCTGCTGCGGCTCTTCGCACTGGTGGCGGCGATCATCTTCGCCGGCGAGAACCTCCACCGGCAGCGGATCAGCGCCCCACGCCGGATCGCCGCCGCCTCCGCGACCGGTCGGTCCGGGCTCGGTCGCGCCGACGTCGGTCGGTCCGGGACCGTCCGCTCCACTGCCACCGGCTCCGGGGCGGGGAGCACCGAGGACGCCGCGCCTGCGCGTGGCCGAGGGCACGGTGTGCGAACATGACAGCGGTCGCCCGCTTCCTCTAGAATGGTGAGGTCTGTTCTCTTTTCGCGCCTATCGCGGAATTCGGAACGGACACACGCAGATACCCTCCTGCCATGGAACGACCATGGCCGTGAAGACCAGAGGAGGTGGGTGACACATGCGTCATTACGAGCTCATGCTCATTCTTGACAACGAACTCGAAGAGCGGACGTTGGCTGACACCGTGGACAACTTGCTGAAGGTTGTTCCGGCTGAGAACGGAACCGTCGACAACGTGGACATCTGGGGACGCAGGCGCTTCGCCTACGAGATCCAGAAGAAGTCCGAAGGCTTCTACGTCGTGGTGGACTTCCACGCCGAGCCTGCAACGACCAAGGAACTCGATCGTCAGCTCGGACTCAACGAGTCCGTTCTGCGCACCAAGATCCTCCGCCCAGACGCCAAGTAAGCGTCAAGCTACCTCGCTTCAAGGAGCATTCAATGGCAGGCGAAACAGTCATCACGGTTGTCGGGAATCTGACAAGTGATCCCGAATTGCGATTCACACCCAATGGTGCGGCCGTCGCAAACTTCACCGTGGCCTCGACGCCACGCGTCTTCGACCGCGCGTCCAATGAGTTCAAAGACGGAGAGACACTGTTCCTCCGTTGCTCAGTGTGGCGCGAAATGGGCGAGAACGTAGCCGAAAGCCTCCAGCGAGGGACTCGGGTCATCGTGCAGGGCCGGCTCAAGTCGCGTTCCTTCGAGACCAAAGAGGGCGAGAAGCGCACCGTCATGGAACTGGACGTCGACGAAGTCGGCCCCAGCCTGCGGCGCGCCACCGCTCAGGTGTCGAAGAACGAACGCAGCGGCGGCGGATTCTCCGGCGGTGGCAACCCCGGCGGCCAGCAGGGAGGCGCCCAGCAGGGCGGCTTCGGGCAGCAATCGGGATGGGGCAGCAACCCGCAGCAGGGCGCGCCCCAGGGCAATCCTGGCCAGGGCAACCCGCAGCAGGGTGGTCAGCGCCAGGGCGGCTACAGCCAGGGGAACAACGGACCGGCGAATGATCCATGGGCATCATCGAGTCCACAGGGCGGCAACGGCGGCTGGGGCAATCCGGGCGCCGATGAACCACCGTTCTAACCACGTCTGACGACATTTCGTAAATCAGGAGATACTCATGGCAAAGCCAGAGATCCGGAAGCCTATCAAGAAGAAGGCGAATCCGCTCAAAAAAGGCGAAGCGGCCAAGATCAACTACAAGGACACCGCTACGCTTCGTAAGTTCATTTCTGACCGTGGCAAGATCCGCGCACGTCGCGTCACCGGCGTGACCGTGCAGGAACAGCGCGTCATCGCGAAGGCCGTGAAGAACGCCCGCGAGATGGCACTTCTGCCCTACTCGAGCTCTGCTCGCTGATCGGAGAGAAGAAACATGCCAAACCGCAAAGTGATTCTGAATCAGGAAGTCGACGGCCTCGGAGCCGCCGGCGACATCGTCGAGGTGCGTGCCGGTTACGCCCGTAACCTGCTCCTGCCTCGTGGCTGGGCAAGCGTCTGGAGCGAGGGCGCGGAGAAGCACATCGAGGCTCTCCGCAAGGCTCGTCAGTCCAAGCAGATCGCCGACCACGATGAAGCAGTCAAGGTCAAGGAGCTGCTGGAATCCTCCAGTGCTCGCATCGAGCTCAAGGCCGGGAAGAACGGTCGCCTCTTCGGCGCTGTGACTCCTGCCCTGGTGGCCGAAGCGCTGCAGGCCGCCACCGGACACGACTTCGACCGCCGCCAGGTTGCCCTGGCCGGTCATGTCAAGACCCCGGGCAGCTACACCGCCACGGTGCGTGTCAACGACTCGATCACCGCGAACGCCAAGTTCGAGGTCATCGGCAAGGCCTGAAATCGGGCCTGACCCCTGAGGTCGGTTCTGCTCGACGCGTCGTCAAGGCGCGCGGCAGCCGGTTTGGTGGTCACAGACCTGCGGGATTTCGCGATGATTCGCGGTTTCCCCTCAGGTCTGTGACCACCAGTTCTGCATTCACCCCGGCCAATAGTGCTCAGAAGCCTGAGCCGGGACGTCCTTGTGGCCGAAGCCGGGTGTGAGTGCTCAGAAGACCAGGGACTCGGCGGCCGGGAACTCGTCGACCTCGGTCGCGTTGAACGGCGGGACCAGCTCGAGATAGACGGGGACGTCGTTCTCGACGAACAGGACGACGATGGCGGATTCGGCGACGGCGTCGAGGATGAAGCTGCTGCGTTCCGCGTCGTAGGCGTAGCGTGGCGTGTCACCGGGCAGGGTCAGGGCGATGGACGGACAGGTGCCGCACGGGCACGTCTCGGACACGACCGTGTTGGAGAGATTAGCCGCCCAGACCGTCCTCCGGTCGGTGCCCGACCGCAGCTGATATGCGGAGCCGTCACGCTGCGCGACTCGGCCCCGATTGCGGTTGAGGTCGAGGAGCTTCGCCGAGGGTCCGTTGAGGCCGCCGGATACCTGAGCCCGTCGGATCATCTCGACGGCCACTTCGAGTTCTCTGTCTCTGAGTGCTCGACTCATACTCCGATCGTACGCGGCAGCCAAGGCTCCTCTCGGGAAGGACGCTCCGTTGATGCGAAATCGTGAACTCGAAGTCACTGAGACAGGCTGGGATGCCGCGAGTCGCTGGGCAGGTTCTCAGCAACGCGACGTCAGCCTGACCATCGGAGTTCGCTAAAGTCGGGGCAGGGGGTAATGATGGCGATCGAAAGAGCACTGTCCGTGCCGCGACTCAGCGGCCCGGGCGAACTGACCGTGGAGGATCACGAGCGGGCAGCCGGGCTGCGCAAGATGCGGACGCTGGCGCTGTCGCTGCTCATCCTCGCGACGCTGATCTTCCTCGCCACCCACATCTTCACCGACCTGTCCGGGGTGTGGGGATTCGTCTCCCGCGCCTCGGAGGCGGCGATGATCGGGGCGATCGCGGACTGGTTCGCGGTCACCGCCCTGTTCCGCC
>JAPSIC010000137.1 GCA_031179165.1 Brevibacterium sp. | reverse complement strand
GGTGGTGATGAGCAGCGGGCCGATGTCGACGATGACGGCGCCGGTCTTCGCCGCCAGGATCGCCGTTCCCCAGGCCGCCAGCAGCGCACCGGCGGGCAGGAACCACAGCCGCCGCAGCGCCTGCACCCGATCGAGACCGGAGGCGAGGAGGAGCGCGAGCGCGAACCCGAGCACGATCCCCGCCGAGACCAGGTCGATGCTCGGCAGCGTCCCCGCCATGAGGATGAGGGCAACGGCGATCTTCGTCAGCGGGTTGCACCTGACCACGGCGGTCCTGCGCACAACCGGGACGAGCTGACCGGGATCGGGCACGGCGATGCCGCCGCGCTGCGGTCTCGGCCCTGCCTGGTCACGTTCATTCACTAGACGGCGCTCACTCAACGGTCCCACCTCGCGGTTCCCGGCCGGCGGCGCCGGTGGCGCCGAGTTCGATCCGGCGCGCGCCGATCTCGATCCGGGCGGCGCCGAGCTCGATCCGGCGCGCGCCGATCGCCTCGAGGAACGCGTGGTCATGGCTGACGGCGACGACGGCGCTGCCGCGGTCGAGCACATCGAGGAACAGGGCGACGAGCCCCGCCCAGGTCAGCGCGTCCTGACCGAAGGTCGGTTCGTCGACGACGAGCACGGCCGGCCGCGGGGCCAGCATCGCCGCCACCGACAGCCGGCGCTTCTCCCCGCCGGACAGTCCCTGCGGGTGGGCGTCGGCGAGGTCGTCGAGGCCCAGCGCCGAGAGGAGCTCACCGACCCGGGCGTCGATCTCCGTGCCGGGCCAGCCCGCCAGGCGCGGGCCGAGGGCGAGCTCCCCGGCGACCGTGGCCTTGAGGAACTGATGCTCCGGCTCCTGGAAGACCATCCCGATCCGCGGCGCCAGGAGCGCAGAGGGCCAGCGGAACGGCCGGGAGTGCCTCGTCCCCGCGGCCAGCGGTCCTCTCGCGATGACCTCACCGGCGATCTCCGGGAGGAGACCGGCCAGGGTCAGCGCGGTCGTCGACTTCCCGGCGCCGTTGGGCCCGACGATGCCCACGGCCTCACCGGCGTGGACCGTGACATCGAGATCGGCGGCCGCCGGGGTGCGGGCACCGGGACGGGCGACGCCGAGGCGACGCGTCTCCAGGATCGCCTCGCCGAGGGAGTGGGGCCGCGGCCGGGCGGCGGGTGCGGCCCGCGCCCCGGGCAGCCAGATGCCGCACCGCTCCAGCACCTCGCTCAGTCGGGGATCGCCGAAGACCCGCCTCGGCGGGCCCTGGGCGAGGACTCCCGGGCCGCCGCGGCCTCCTGCACCAGCGAGGACTCCGGGGCCGCCGAGGACGATGACGGTGTCGACGTGGTCGATCCACAGGTCCACCCGGTGTTCGACGACGATCATCGTCGCCCCGGTCCCGGACTGCAGGTCCAGGACCGCGTCGCGGACACGGGCCGTCGAATCGGGGTCGATGTTCGCCGTCGGCTCATCGAGGACCAGGAGCCGGGGTGCCATGGCGAGGATCCCGGCCAGGGCCAGGCGCTGCTTCTGCCCGCCGGAGAGCGCCGCCGTCGGATGTTCATGGTCGAGGTCGAGGCCCATCGCGGTCAGGGCGGAGGTGATGCGGGGCTCGATCTCGGCCGCCGGGACCCCGAGGTTCTCCATCCCGAAGGCGACATCGTCGCCGACGCGGGAGAAGATCACCTGGGAGTCGGGATCCTGGAAGACCACCCCGACCTCGCCCCGGCGCGGGTCCGGGGGAGCGCCGCCGAGCAGGATCTCGCCCGTGGGCTCACCGGACTCGTCCGGCAGGAGACCGGCGATCGCGTGGAGCAGCGTCGACTTGCCCGCACCCGAGGGGCCGAGCAGGAGGACCTTCTCCCCGGCGGCGATCTCGAGGTCGAGGGGCCCGACCGCGGGTTCGGTGCGGTCGGCGTGCCGCCACGAGAACCCGCGGGCGGTGACCGCCAGGCCCATCAGCGGCGTCGGCCCGAGGCGAAGGCGCTCAGCGCTCCGGTCCGCGCGATCGCGCGGGCGGCGTACCAGGCGCCGATCCCGGAGATGACGAGGCCGGAGACGAGCGCGCACCCGGCGTAGGCGAGCTGGAAGCCGGGCTGCCAGGCGGCGTTGTAAATGAGGTTCTCACTCACGGCCATGAAGGCGGCCGCGACCAGCCCGGACAGGCTCGTCACCCACAGGGTGAACCGGCGGTAGCGGAAGACGGCGAAGACGAGTTCGGCTCCGAGCCCCTGCAGGAAGCCTGACAGCAGGACCGTGGCGCCGAAGTGGGAGCCGAGCACCGCCTCGACGATCGCGGCGGTCATCTCGCACAGCAGTGCGGCACCGGGCTTGCGGACGATGGCGGCGGCCAGCGGCCCGGCGAGGACCCACAGCCCGGCGATGAGGCCGATGGAGGGAGGGAAAGCCTGGAACGCGAGTTCGAGGACCTTCCAGCTCAGGGCCAGGACCCAGAAGACGAGCCCGACCCCGATGCCGAGCACGGCGGTGACGACATAGTCGACGACGCGCCACTTCCTCGACGCGGGTGCTCCCGTGCGGTTGGGGTCGGTGGCCTGCGCGGATGCCCGCGCTGATGTCTGGGCGGCGGTATTCGGCATGATGCCTCCTGTGACTCAGGAGGGGTGGAAGAGTCTCGACTTCCTTCGGCGGTGCTAACCGCATCAGGTTCGAGGGTCTGCAGCTGATTCTGCACTCTCAGCGCCCCTGATGGCGCTCCCCTGTCGCAGCCACCACTGTACAACAGGGCACCGGCAGATCGGTGTGATCCCGGTCTCAGGTCGAGAAGCCCAAGTGGGCCAGTGCGGCGCGGAGGATGTGGACCTGGCCGTGGGCGAGCTCGCTGACGATGTCCGCGCGCAGGGTCTCCTCCGGGGTGAGCCAGTCGAGGCACAGCGCGTCGGCGCGGGGAGTGCACTCGCCGCGCACCTCCATGATGAAGCACATGGCGATCGCATGCTGACGCGGATCGTGGAGCAGGGACGTGCCCTCGGTCGGGAAGTACTCGGCGATGTGGAACGGGGCGATCGCGGGAGGGATGACCGGCAGCGCCATCGGCCCCAGGTCATTCTCGGCATGCCGCATCAGCGCCGCCCGGATGCTCTCGTGGAACCGGATCCGACCGCCGACGATCTCCCGGCCCAGGGTTCCGTCGTCGAGGGTGCGCAGCAGGAGGCCGATCCGTTCGACGTTGCCCGCCTCACCGACGCGAACCGGAATGGCATTGACGTAGGGAATGGGGAGTCGTCGTCGCAGTCGCGACAGCTCGGCGTCCTCGAACCAGTTCTCGTCATAGTCCAGCGCAGTCCGGGTCATGGGGCAATGATTCCACAGACTGTGCCGCGGAAGAAGAGCCGATCAGAGCCGAGCGGGCCCGGTTCGCCCGGCCGTCGCGGACGCCCCCTGGTCGAGGCGCAGCCCCCTCGGGTAAAGTCTCTTGATGTCGAGATAAAATTGTGGCCAGACCGCTGTCATGAGGTGACGTGGCCTACAGTTGTGTCAACCACTCCCCGGCCCTCGCGGTCAGGACGATTGAAGGGGTTACCCATGATTGATCATGAAGTTCGCACGTACAAGAGCTCGGAGGAACTGGCGCGCGAAGACCAGCTCGCCTGGAAGATCGCGGAGGTCGCCTCGGACCCGGTGGCCGTCGACGACGACGTCGCCGACATGGTGATCAACCGGATCATCGACAACGCCTCCGTCGCCGCCGCCTCGGTCCGCCGGTCGGCCCCTCTGCATGCTCGCGAGCAGGCGCAGTGCCACCCCTACAGCCCCGGTTCGACCGTCTTCGGCCTGCCGCTGGGCGAGCGCTTCTCCCCGGAATGGGCCGCCTGGGCCAACGGTGTGGCCGTGCGCGAACTCGACTTCCACGACACGTTCCTCGCCGCGGAGTACTCGCACCCCGGCGACAACATCCCCCCGGTCCTCGCCATCGCCCAGCACAAGGGCATCGGCGGAGCCGACCTCATCAACGGCATCGCCACCGGGTACGAGATCCAGGTCGACCTGGTCAAGGGCATGTGCCTGCACGAGCACAAGATCGACCACGTCGCCCACCTCGGTCCCTCCGCGGCCGCCGGGATCGGCGCCCTGCTCCACCTGCCCACGGAGGTCACCTTCCAGGCGATCCAGCAGGCCCTGCACGTGACCACCGCGACCCGTCAGTCCCGCAAGGGCGAGATCTCGTCGTGGAAGGCCTACGCTCCGGCGTTCGCGGGGAAGATGGCCGTCGAAGCCGTCGACCGGGCGATGCGCGGCGAGGGTGCGCCCAATCCGATCTACGAAGGCGCCGACGGCTTCATCGCCTGGATCCTCTCCGGCCCCGAGGCTCGCTACACGGTGCCACTGCCGGGCAGGGGCGAGCCCAAGCGCGCCATCCTCGACACCTACACCAAGGAGCATTCGGCCGAGTACCAGGCCCAGGCGCTCATCGACCTCGCCCGCAAGCTCGGCGGCGAGATCGAGGACCTGTCGACGATCAGGCGCATCGTCATCCACACCTCGCACCACACCCACAACGTCATCGGCACCGGCGCGAACGATCCGCAGAAGATGGACCCGAACGCCAGCCGGGAGACCCTCGACCACTCGATCATGTACATCTTCGCGGTCGCCATGGAGGATCGCGGCTGGCACCACGAGCGCTCCTACGCCCCCGAGCGCGCCTCCCGTCCAGAGACCGTGGCGCTGTGGCACAAGATCGAGACCACCGAGGACAAGGAGTGGACGCGCCGCTACCACTCGACCGATCCGAACGAGAAGGCCTTCGGCGGACGCGTGGAGATCGAGTTCGAGGACGGCTCGACGCTGACCGACGAGATCGCCGTCGCCGACGCCCACCCCTTCGGCGCGCACCCGTTCGCCCGGGCCGACTACATCGAGAAGTTCCGGACCCTGACCGAGGGCATCCTCGCCGAGGCCGAGGCCGACCGCTTCCTCGACCTCGCCGAGAACCTCCCGAACCTCGACGCCCGGGGCGTGGCCGAACTCAGCTTCACCGTCGACGGGCTCGAGCACACCGGATCGAAGGGCATCTTCTGATGCTGGGCGCGACCGTGACCGCCGCCGAGCGCCGCGCGAAGTTCCGCGAGCTGCTGGCGGGCTCTGAGATCGTCCAGTTCCCCGGGGCCATCAACCCGATCAACGCCCAGATCATCGAGCAGATCGGCTTCGAGGGCGTCTACATCTCCGGCGGCGCCTTCTCCGCGGCGATGGGAGTGCCCGACATCGGCCTGACCACCCTCACCGAGGTGGCCGACCACGGGCGCTCCATCGCGCGGGTGACGAACCTGCCGACCTTCATCGACGCCGACACGGGCTGGGGCGAGGCGATGAACGTCGCCCGCACCGTTCAGGAGTTCGAGGACGCCGGACTCTCCGGGCTGCACCTCGAGGACCAGGTCAATCCCAAGCGCTGCGGCCACCTCGACGGCAAGGAGGTCGTCACCGTCGCCGAGATGAGCAAGCGCATCGCCGCCGCCGTCAGGGGACGCCGGGACGAGAACTTCGTCATCTGCGCGCGCACCGACTCCCGCGCCGGCGAGGGCCTCGATGCCGCGATCGAACGGGCCAAGACCTATGTCGACGCCGGCGCGGACATGATCTTCCCGGAGGCGATGCGCGACCTCGGCGAGTTCGAGAAGTTCGCCTCCAGCGTCGACGTGCCGATCCTGGCGAACATGACCGAATTCGGCAAGAGCGAGCTGTTCACCACCGAGCAGCTGGCCGGCGCCGGCGTCCGCCTGGTGATCTATCCGGTCACCACCCTGCGCCTGGCCATGGGCGCGATCAAGTCGGGGCTGCAGACGATTCGGGACCAGGGCACCCAGGTGGACCTGCTCGAGGGGATGCAGACCCGGGCTGACCTCTACGACACCATCGACTACGCCGCCTACGGCGAATTCGATGCAGCAGTATTCAACTTCTCTCAGGAGGGTCACCAGTGACCGAAATCAAGAAGGGCCTGACCGGCGTCGTCGTCGACACCACGGCCATCTCCAAAGTCGTCCAGGAAACCAACTCCCTGACCTACCGGGGCTATCCCGTGCAGGAGCTCGCCGCCAAGCGCGGCTTCGAGGACGTCGCGTACCTGATCTGGCACGGCGAGCTGCCCACCGAGACGCAGCTGGAGGAGTTCAAGGCGCGTGAGCGCTCCCAGCGCGCCATCGACGAGCGGCTGGTCCAGCTCATCCTCGACCTGCCCCAGGACTGCCACCCGATGCACGTGGTGCAGACGGCCGTGGCCTACCTCGGCGCCGTCGACCCCGAGGCCGAAGTGGAGGGGGAGGAGGCCAACCTCGCCAAGGCCGAGCGCCTCTACGCGCAGCTGCCGACGATCGTCGCCATCGACCACCGGCGCCGGCACGGACTCGACCCGATCGCACCGACCGAGGACCTCGACTACGCCGAGAACTTCTTCAAGATGGTCTTCGACGAGGTTCCGGCCGAGGAAGTCGTGCGCTGCTTCGACATCTCGATGATCCTCTACGCCGAGCACTCGTTCAACGCCTCGACGTTCACCACCCGCGTGATCACCTCGACGACCTCCGACCTGTACTCGGCCGTCGCCGGCGGCGTCGGCGCGCTCAAGGGGCCCCTGCACGGCGGCGCCAACGAAGCCGTGATGGCGATGCTCGAGGAGATCGGCTCCGCCGACAAGGCCTCGGCCTGGCTCGATGCGGCGCTCGCGGAGAAGAAGAAGATCATGGGCTTCGGCCACCGCGTGTACAAGAACGGCGACTCGCGCGTGCCGACGATGCGCAAGGCCTTCGAGGACATGGTGGAGGCGAAGGGCGCGACCGACCTGCTCGACCTCTACAACACGTTCGAGGAGGACTTCGTCTCCCGCAAGGGCATCTACCCCAACCTCGACTACCCATCGGGGCCCGCCTACCACCTGATGGGCTTCGACACCGAGCAGTTCACCCCGATCTTCGTGATGGCGCGCATCACCGGGTGGACCGCGCACATCATGGAGCAGCAGGCCGCCAACGCCCTGATCCGACCGCTGAGCGCCTATGACGGCGAAGACCAGCGCGAAGTCCCCGACGCCAGGGGCTGAAGGCAGCGCATGACACAGGACGGGACCTACCGTCCGTCCGATCTCGAGGGTTTCGACTTCACCGTCTCCGGTGGGGTCGGGGCCCTCGTCATCGATCGGCCGGACAAGCGCAATGCCCTGTCGCGGGCGATGTGGCGGGCTCTGCCCGAGATCATCGCCGGCGTCGACGCCGACGACACGATCGGCGCGCTCGTGATCACCGGCTCACGGGGCCACTTCTCCGCCGGATCCGACATCGCCGATCTGGACGTGCCCCTGGCCGACTTCTGGGAGCTCAACTCCACCGCCGAGGCGGCCGTGGCCGGAGCCCGGACGGTGACGATCGCGGCGATCGAGGGCAGCTGCGTGGGCGGCGGGACGGAGATCGCGGCGGCCTGCGACATCCGCATCGCCGCCCCGGGCTCGATCTTCGGAGTCACCGCTGCGAAGCTCGGCCTCGTCTACCCGCCGGGACCGACCCGCCGCCTGGCGGCCGTGCTGGGGGAGTCGTGGGCCAGATACCTGCTGGTCACCGCGTCGATCGTGTCCTTCGAGCAGATGGCGGATCGCGGCTTCTTCCACCTCGTCTCCGACACCCCGGCAACCGCCGCCCAGGACCTGGGGGAGCGGATCGCCGGACTGTCCCGGCTCAGCCAGATCGGCGCCAAGGCCGTGCTCACGGGTGAGCTGTCCGAGACCGAGGCCTCCCCGGTTCCGGCTGCACCCGGATTCGCGCCACCGGACTGGCTCGACGAGGCCTACCGTCGGGAGATCTCCCGCGGGCAGGAGGCCTTCTTCGCCAAGCGCCCGCCAGGGTTCGGATTCGCCGGCAGCGATTGGCCGTGAGCCCGACCGGCGCTGCGACAGGGCCGGGCGGACCGGCCCTGCCTGCCCGACCGGCCCTGCCTGACGCGCCGGGCGGCCCCTACCGCTGCGCCGTCAGGTCGGCCGGCGTCGACGCCAGTCCGGTCTGGCGCCGGATCTGCCGGCGGGCGAGAAGGACGTAGAGTCCGCTGCTGACGGCGAGGCACACCGGCACCGACAGGTCGACATATCCCATCGCCACGGCGAACGGGCCGCTGAAGACATCGGTGGTCATGAACAGCGATCCGACGCAGGCGCCGATGACGACCGAGGACAGGCCCGACAGCGACCAGCCGCCCTGATACCAGAACTGACCCCCGGGTGCCTCATCGAACAGCGCCCGCCCGTCGTAGCGGTTGCGGCGGAGGATGATGTCGGTGACGTAGATGGCGATCGTCGGGGCCGAGATGAGGATGAGGAGCTGGAGCATGATGTTGACGGCGTCGAGCAGACTCGTCGACATCACCAGGTAGAGCGTGAACAGGGTGCCGAGCACGCCGATGACGACGGCCGAAGGGATCCGGCGGATCGGGATGCCGATCGATTGGAATGCCATGCTGGCGGTGTAGGTCGTCATCCCGTTGAGGGCGATCGTGTTGAGGATGACGCCGATGACGAAGATCGGTCCGAGCCAGATCGGGAGCATGTCGAGCAGGGCGTACTCGATCCCCAGATCGATCGATTCGGCGGGAACCGCGGTCGCCAGCAGCGCCCCGATCATGGTGAAGAAGAAGCACGGGATCGCTCCGCCGAACGCGGTCGCCGCGGCGACCCGCACGGGCGAGGAGTCGCGGGGCAGATACCGGGCCATGTCCGCACTGTTGGAGTAGGACAGCGGCGTCGAGGCCATGATCGCGAAGCCGATCGTGATCGATGACCACAGTGCCACTCCCTGCAGCGGCTCGGGCTGAGTGAAGGACCAGTCGATCTGGGGGAGGACGAAGGCCGTCACGGCGAGGAAGATGACGAGCAGGAGCAGGGTCACGGCCGTGTAGGCCTTGAGGATGAGCCCGTGGCCGAAGACGGCGACGAGCACCGTGATGAGGGAGACGACGACCGTGACGAGGATGAGGTCGAGGGTCTTGTCGCCCAGGCCCCAGCGGGTGAGCAGCTCGGCTCCCATGAACGAGGAGGCGACCCAGTTGAGGGCGAGGAACACCCCGGA
>JAPSIC010000136.1 GCA_031179165.1 Brevibacterium sp. | reverse complement strand
AGTCGCCGCCGGTCTCGGAGCTCAGTCGCACGGGTGGGACGATGGGTCCGCGTTCGGAGACCGGCCGTTCGTCGTTGGCCAGCCACACATCGCGCTTGGGTCGTTTGACGATGGGGGCGAAGATCTCCGCCAGCTGCGCCTGGTCGAGGGTCTCACGTTCGAGGAGCTGGTAGGCGAGGTTGTCGAGGACGTCGCGGTTGTTCGTCAGCGCCCAGTAGGCGTCGGCGTGGGCGGCGTCGATGATGGTGCGGACCTCGCGGTCGATCGTCGACAGGGTCGCATCGCCGTGCTCGTCACCGCCGCCGAAGCCGCGGCCGGCGAAGGGCTCCGAATTGTCGTCGCCGATCTTGACCATGCCCAGCTTCTCGCTCATCCCGTACTGGGTGACCATCTTGCGGGCGATCTTCGTCGCCTTCTCGATGTCGTTGCTCGCGCCGGTGGTGGGATCGTGGAAGACGACCTCCTCGGCGACGCGACCGCCCATGGCATAGGCCAGTTGGTCGAGCAGTTCGTTGCGGGTGGTCGAGTACTTGTCCTCGTCGGGCATGACCATGGTGTAGCCCAGGGCCCGGCCGCGGGGCAGGATCGTCACCTTGGTGACCGGGTCGGTCTGGTTCATCGCCGCCGCGACGAGGGCGTGCCCGCCTTCGTGATAGGCCGTGACGAGGCGTTCCTTATCGTTCATCAGCCGGGTCCGCTTCTGCGGGCCCGCGATCACCCGGTCGATCGCCTCGTCGAGGATCCGGTTGTCGATGACCTTCGCGCCCTCCCGCGCGGTCAGCAGGGCCGCCTCGTTGAGGACGTTGGCCAGGTCGGCGCCGGAGAAGCCGGGGGTCCGCTTGGCGACCTGCCCGAGGTCGACCTCGGGGGCCAGGGGCTTGCCCTTGGCATGGACCTCGAGGATCCGCTTGCGGCCCTTCATATCGGGGGCTTCGACCGGGATCTGCCGGTCGAAGCGGCCCGGACGCAGCAGCGCGGGGTCGAGGACGTCGGGACGGTTGGTCGCGGCGATGAGGATGACGTTGGTCTTGACGTCGAATCCGTCCATCTCGACGAGCAGCTGGTTGAGCGTCTGCTCGCGCTCGTCGTGGCCGCCGCCCATGCCCGCCCCGCGCTGCCGGCCGACGGCGTCGATCTCGTCGATGAAGATGATGCAGGGAGCGTTCGACTTCGCCTGGTCGAACAGGTCGCGCACACGGGAGGCCCCGACGCCGACGTACATCTCGACGAAGTCGGATCCGGAGATGGAGTAGAAGGGCACTCCGGCCTCACCGGCGACGGCCTTGGCCAGCAGGGTCTTGCCGGTGCCGGGCTGTCCGTAGAGGAGCACGCCCTTGGGGATCTTGGCGCCGACCGCCTTGAACTTCTCCGGCTCGGCGAGGAACTCCTTGATCTCCTCGAGCTCCTCGAGTGCCTCGTCGACCCCTGCGACGTCCTTGAACGTGACGTCCGGGTTCTCCTTGTTGACGAGCTTCGCCTTGGATTTGCCGAAGTTCATCATCTTCCCGCCGCTCATCTGGGAGATGAGGAACCAGAACACGACGAAGATGATGATGAACGGGATCAGGGTGCCCAGCAGCGACATCAGCCAGCTCTGCTGCGGCACCTCGTCGGTGAAGCCCTTCGCCGGCTCGGCGGTGTCGACGGCTTCGACGATCTCCTCGCCGCGCTGCTCGACGTAGAAGAACTGGACCTTCTTGCCGAAGTCGGTGCCCTCGATGACGAGATCGTCCTTGAGGGTCAGATCGACGCGCTGATCACGGTCGACGATCTTCGCCTGCTCGACCTTGTTGTCCTCGAGCAGCTGCAGACCCTGCTGCGTGTCGATCTGGCTGAATCCGACTCGGCTGAAGAGCAGAGCTCCGATGGACACCACGAGGAGTGCCATCACGATCCAGATCAAGGGGCCCTTCGTCGCCTTGTTCAGAAATGGGCGACGCTTGTTCGACTCGGCCATAAGTCCTCTCTGGAATTGATGTGGGCAGCCTGTTCAGGCTACCGAGGCTGCCTGAGAACATCCCCCACAGCCTAGTCCCTGACACGGGCATTGCGGGAATGTGTCCAACCGTGTTCCCGGCGCCTCCTGCTCAGCTGTACACGTGCTGGGCAAGCGTCGCGACGAAGGGCACGTTGCGGTACTTCTCGGCGTAGTCGAGTCCGTACCCGATGACGAACTCATTGGGCACGTCGAATCCGACGTACTTGACGTCGATGTCGACCTTGACCGCTTCGGGCTTGCGCAGCATCGTGCAGATCTCCACGGTCGCGGCCCCGCGGCTGCGCAGGTTCTGGACCAGCCAGGACAGGGTCAGTCCCGAGTCGATGATGTCCTCGACGATGAGCACGTGCTTGTCGGAGAGGTCGGTGTCGAGGTCCTTGAGGATGCGCACGACACCGGAGGACTTGGTGCCGGAGCCGTAGGAGGACACGGCCATCCAGTCCATCTTCACCGGGGAGTGCAGGGCCCGAGCCAGGTCGGCCATGACCATCACGGCGCCCTTGAGAACACCCACCAGCAGGATGTCCTTGTCCTTGTAGTCGTCATCGATGGCGGCTGCCAATTCAACGAGTCGTGCGGCTATCTGCTCTTCCGAGACAAGTACTCTGTCGATGTCATTGCCGAGATCGTTGATGTCCACGTCTGCTCGATTCTCCTTGCCGGGGGTGGGTGTTCCTTCATTATGAGTCACGACCTGGCTCAACTGCCAACGAGCCGCCGCGTGCGAGCCCTTGAGCGGTCACGAGTGGCCGGGCTCGCCATCAGAGCTCGTCGTCGACGCTGCCCGGCGAAGCCGCCAGCACCCCGGTGATGCCCATCAGGACGCAGACGACGATCATGAACAGCAGCGGCGCGGTCCAGCCTCCGCTGAGCCCGAGCAGTCCGCCCACGATCAGGGGGCAGACGGCGGCGAGGACGTACCCGACAGGCTGGACGAACGCCGAGGTCCTGGCCGTCACGGACACGGCCCGGGTGCGGGCGGTGATGAGGGCGAGCGCGGCCGGGAACGCGAAGCCGCCGTAGGACAGCAGGGCCGCCCACAGCGCGGGAAGGGTCGCGGGCATGACGAGCAGTCCGAGGTAACCCAGGGCCGCGGCGACGGCGAAGCTGGCGAGCATCGTGCGCGTCCAGAAGCCGCGGGCGACGATCTGCGGGGCGATGAAGCCGCCGGGGATGCCGCTGAAGGTGACGATGGTCATCATCACCCCGGCCATCACCGGGTCGAGGCCCGCGTCGCGGTAGATCTGGGGCAGCCAGCCGAACTGCACGTAGGCGTTGACCGACTGCAGCCCGAAGAACATCGCCATGTACCTGGCTTTGGAGGAGGTGTAGATGTGGCGCCGAGGCGCCTGGGAGTCGGGCGCCGAGGTGGAGTCGGCGCGGAGCCGAGGCACCGAGCTCGCCGCCCGCAGGGCGACCCAGGTGATGAGCCCCGCCAGGGGAATGAGCGCCCAGAAGCCGAGTCCGAAGCGCCAGGTCGAGAAGTGCTGGGCCAGAGGCGCGGTGAGCAGGGAGGGGAACATGGCGCCCAGCCCCAGCGAGACGGTGAAGACGGTCGAGCCCAGCTGCCCGCGGGCGGGGAATCTGGCCTTGACGTAGACGGGGAGCACGACGTTGCCCACGGCCATCCCGATCAGGGCGAGCACGGTGAGCAGGGCGAATCCGGTCCAGTCGCCGACCAGCGAGCGGACGAGGATGCCCACGCCGATGAGGCCACAGGCCAGGGCCAGGGTGGTGAACAGACCGAGCCGCCTGAGCAGGGGAATGGAGACGAGCCCGAATCCCGCGAAGCAGAAGCCGGGCAGGGCGGTGAGGAGTCCGATCTGCCATTCGTGGAGGGAGAACGCGGTCTGCACCTCGGCGAGCACCGGCCCGAGCGAGGTCGCCGCCGGCCGCAGGGAGGCCGCGATGAGGATGAGGCACAGGAGGGCGAGGGCGTCGAGTCCACGGCCGGTCTTCAGTTCGTGAGGTGGCTGCGACATCATGACCCTCATCCTGTCAGATCGACCCACCGGCGCAGGCACCGGCCCTGCGAGGCTTCGCCGAGGCGATACCCTGGGCTTCGGCGCCTCCGCCGGTTCACCCCGTGCCCGATCGATCCGAAGGACGACGATGACGACGATGTTCACCGATGTGCGACTCTTCCCCCGCCACCACGACGACCCCACCGTCGACGTCGAGGTTGCCGGCGGGCGGATCGTGTCGATCTCCCCGCACCGCCGCCGGGACGAGCAGACGACCGCGGCCGGGCACCGCCGCCCGACGGAGGACTCCACCTCGGACGGGCACCGTGCCACTGGCGGGTTCGCACCCGCCGAGCCCGAACTCGTCGACGGCCGTGGGCGTCTGCTGCTGCCGGGACTCGGGGACGTGCACGCCCATCTCGACTCGAACCGGATGGGCCAGACCTTCCGGCCGCACACCGCCGACGGAACCCTGCACGGCTACATCATGAATGACCGCGCGAACTGGCGGCACGGCCAACGCAGCGTCCGCGACCAGGCGGCCTTCGCCATCGCCGCGATCATCTCCTCCGGCGGCACGCGGATCCGATCCCACGCCCAGATCGATGCCGACTGCGGACTCGAACGCTTCGAAGGGGTCCGCGACGCCCTGACCGCCCACGCCGACGTCCTCGACTCGCAGATCGTCGCCTTCCCCCAGGCCGGCATCGTCCGGGAGTCCGGCGTCAGGGACCTGCTCGACGCGGCGCTGAGCGAGGGAGCCGACCTCGTCGGCGGTCTCGACCCGCTCCAGTACGACCGGGACCCGGTCAGACACCTCGACATCGTGTTCGCGCTGGCGGAGAGGCACGGCAAGGGAGCCGACATCCACCTCCACGAGGGCGGCAGCGCCGGCGCCTATTCCATCGAGGAGATCGCCCACCGCACCAGGACGCTCGGCCTCGAGGGCCGGGTGACGATCTCGCATGCCTTCGCCCTGCACACGAATCCCGAGTCCGAGGTCCGGCGCCTCGTCGAGCTCATCGCCGAGGCGGGGATCTCCCTGACCACGGTCGCCCCGGCCAAGGGGGCCCTGCCCCAGCGTCTGCTCGCCGAGCACAGGGTGGCCGTTGGCCTCGGGGAGGACGGACAGCGCGACTACTGGAGTCCCTACGGTGACGGGGACCTGCTGCGCCGGACCTGGCAGCTGGCCTTCACCAACGGGTTCCGTCGCGACGAGGACATCGAGCACTGCCTCGACGTCGCCTCGCGCGGAGGCGCCCAGGTGATGGCCGGGGCTCGGCCCGAGGGACGACCGCTCACCGAGGACACAGCCTTCGGGCTCGGTGTCGGGGCCCCCGCGGACTTCGTGCTCGTCGAGTCCGACACGGTCACCTCGGCGATCATGGACGCACCGGCCGATCGTGACGTCTACAAGGGCGGGGTGCTCGTCGCCTCCGGTGGGGAGTTCCTCGGCGGGGTGCGCTGAGGCCGCCTGCCCCGCTCGGTCGCGGGCGCGACGGCCCGGAAGCTGAGCTGGTTCCTGTCGACGACGGCTTCGGTGTCGCCGGGCAGTGACAGGCGCCCGCGGTCGCGGCCGCGCACGATCCGGCTCAGGGCCGCGGTGCGTTCGGCTCCGAAGTCCTGAGCAGGCACTCCCAGGGACAGCAGCCAGGAGCGCAGGACGCGGCGGAGGATCGCCTCGTGGAGGTCGCGCAGGGGTGCGAGGTCGATCTCCCTGCGCCCGCGGATGCCGGCGGCGACCGCCTCGGCGGCCTCGTCGAGGCAGTCGGCGTCGGTGCGGCAGAGGTCGGCGGTGCGGGCCAGGTTCGCCGTGATCGGCTGACCCAGCTCACGCTCGAACCGCTCCACCAGCTCGCGCGCCCGGACCCGGGCGAAGGAGGGGTCGGTGTTCATCGGGTCGTTCCACACCTGCACGCCCTGCGCCCGGCACGAGGCCTCGGTGTCGCCGCGGTCGAGTCCGAGGAGTGGGCGGAGGACGCGGCCGGTGCGCGTCGCCATTCCCGCCAGCGACCGCGTCCCCGATCCCCGCAGCAGTCCGAGCAGCACCGTTTCGGCCTGATCGCTTCTCGTGTGCGCGGTCAGGATCCATGTCGCCCCGATGTGCTGCCGGACGTCCTCGAGGGCGCGGTAGCGTGCGCTCCTGGCCGCCGCCTCGATTCCCTCGACCCCGGCGCGGACCCTCACCGCCACCTTCTCGGCCTGCACGCCCCAGTCGCGGGCCCTCGCGCGGACGCTCTCGGCCACCTCGGCGGATCCGGGCTGCAGTCCGTGGTCGACGGTCACGGCATGGACGACGATCTCACCCCGGCGGTGGAGGAAGGCGCAGGCGTGCAGGAGCGCCATCGAGTCCGCTCCCCCGGAGACCGCGACGACCACGGTCGGCGGTGTCGCGGCCGGCCCGGTCGCAACCGGCGATGTCGTGGTGGGCCCGGTGGCGGCCGGCCCGGTGGCGGCGGGTGTCTTCGGTGCCGCGGCGAGCGACTCGCGCACCGCCCGCCGGATGGCCGCGCTGGCCGGGTCGAGGCTCGGGCGCCGGGTGCTCTCACCCGTGCACACGGTCCAGCCACAGCCTCGGCGTCTGGATCTCCGCGCTCGTCGGCAGGTTTCCGGGTGCGGAGTAGATGGCCGAGAACCCGGTCTGTCCGACGTCCCTGCGCACGGCGCGGACGAACTTCGCCCCGTCCCGGTACTGCGCGAGTTTGAGATTCATGCCGAGCAGGTTGGACAGGAAGCCCTGTCCGGCGTCACGTCGGGCCTCGAAGCGGCGCCGCAGCGTCGCTACGCTGCCGATGACATCGGCGCCCACTTCGTCCATGACGACGTCGGCGTGCCCCTCGAGCAGACTGAGAATCGCCGAGGCCTCGTCGAGGGCGGCGCGCATGTCGTCGTCGGTGATGAAGTCGAGCATGCTCGCCTCGCCTCTGATGATCCGGGCGACGGTCGCGAACAGGTCGGCCACCGAGGAGAAGCTCGGGGCCTGCAGCGGCATCGACACGAGGCGCGAGAGCAGTCCTCGCATGTGCTCGCGCAGCCAGGGGGCGGTGGCGAACTGAACCTGATGCGTGGCTTCGTGGAGGGCGACCCACATCCGGAAGTCACGGGAGCCGACGTCCATCGACTCCTCGGCGATGAGCACCGCCGGGGCGACGAACATCAGCCTGCCCGACTCGTGGGCGAAGGGATCGAACTGCCCGAGCACCCGCGTCGACAGCAGCGACATCACCGACGCCAGCTCCACCGCCGCCGCGCCCCTGGCCGCGGGACCGGGCGGCGAGGGCAGTGCGGAGACGTCGACCATCCCGTTGAGGGACTGCGCGTTGGCCTTGATCCAGCCGAGCTGATCGAGCACCAGCACGGAGCCTGCGGCCAGCCGGCCACGGGCGTCGTCGGCGTGCGCGGGATCGAGCAGGAATGAGTCGAGGACCAGCTCCTGCGCGGTCAGAGCGTTGTCCTTGAGCCCGCGCACCAGCTCGTGGAGCTCGTCCCCGTTGGGGACACGGGCGGCGGAGACGAGCTCCTTCGCGGCCCGCACGGCGAGCCTCTCGTCGATGATCATCGGCACCCGCAGTTCGCGAGCGCCGTGACGATGTCGTCGATGGTCTTGCGTGCGTCCAATGTCTGGCCCTTCTTCACTTCGTCGACCTGGAGGGTGAACACCAGGTACCGCCCGTCGCGGTCGAGGACCCCGCCGGCCAGGGAGGTCACGGTGGACAGGGTCCCCGTCTTGGCATGCACCTGTCCGGTGGCCATCTCGTCATCGGTGAACCGGTCCGTGAGCGTGCCGGTCAGCCCGCCCACGGGGAAATGGCTGATCAGGCTCGAGAGGGAGCCCTCGGCGACGACCGATGCCTGCAGCACGGAGGTGAGGTCGTGCGGGGAGATCCGGTTCGCGTAGCTCAGACCGGAGGTGTCCTCGAGGTGGGTCTGCCCCAGGTCGGCCGTCTCCTCGAGGGCGGCGAGCACCGCCCGCGGGGCGGCCTCCGCCGATCCCGGCTGCCCTGAGGCGATGGCGATCTCCCGGCCGAGCACCTCGGCGACGACGTTGTCGCTGTGGACGAGCGCGTACTCGACGAGCTCGGCGACCGTCGCGGACTCGACCGTCGCGATGGCCTCGGGCCCGGCCTGTGCGCTCGGGGTGCTCGGCGAGCTCGTGGCCCCGGCCGCCTCCGCGGCGGGGCGGGGATCGTCGGTGACCGTGACCCCGGCCGCCCTCAGCTCCTTCTCGAACACCGCGAACGCGTCCTCGGCCGGGTGCTCGCTGCGGGGACGCCAGTCCCCGGTCCCCCGGAAGCCGGTGTCGACCATCAGGGGCTGGATCGGGGCGATGACGCCCTTGCCGATGTCGGACCGGGACCAGCCGGAGTTGAAGTCGGGACCCGGGTAGCGGGAGACGTCGAGGCTCAGGGCCACCTCGGCGACGCCTCTGTCCTGCAGCGCCTGTGCGGATTCGCGGGCCAGTGTCCGCAGGCCGGCGTGGCCGTTGACGGCGCTCGGCTGCGACTCCCCGGCCCCCAGCAGCGGATCGCCGCCGCCCCGCAGCGTCAGCGTCGCGGTGGCGGGGTCGAACTCCGCCGAGGTGGTCAGCCGCTGCTGTCCGCCGATCTCCAGCAGCGCCGCCGCCCCGGTGAGGACCTTCGTCACCGACGCCGGCGTGCGGCCTTCGTTCTCTCCCGCGGCGTAGAGGACTTCGTTGCTCAGTGCGTCCCTGACCTCGATTCCGAGTCCTTTGACCTCGGCCGAGGAGAGGATGCCGGCGACGACCTCGTCGACGGTGGTGGGGACGGGGGCGGCCTCGTCGAGCGCCGAGGAGGGGGCGGCGACGTCCTCGGACTCCGGGCGGGGTTCGGGGACGGGCTGGACCTCGATGGGCGGGTCCGTGGTGAGGAAGCTCGGCAGGTCCTCGGAGACGTCGAGGGCATCGACGACGACCCAGCCGGCCAAGGACAGACCGAGCACTCCGGCCACGAGGCCCACCGCGATCCGCTTCGGCGACCGTTTCCGGGCCGGGGTCCGGGAATCCGGAGCCGGGTCGTCCGCGGAGGTCTGGTTCACGCTCGGGCTCCCGTTCTGCCTGTGGTCGTCGGTGATGCCGGTGGGGACTTGTAGGCTCTATTCTAGTGACGC
>JAPSIC010000135.1 GCA_031179165.1 Brevibacterium sp. | reverse complement strand
CGCCGAGACCAGCGGCGATGCTGACGGCAAGATGTCTTGAGGACTTCCACACCCGGCCTCCAGTCAGCATCCAGGTTCGCGCAGTACCGTGAAGACCCCGTCCGGGGGAAGGAAGTCAGACTTTTTCAGGAGGACGTTATGGGCTTGGGTGACAAGATCGGCAACAAGGCTGAAGAGGTTAAGGGCAAGGCCAAGGAAAAGGTCGGCGACGCCACTGACAATCCCGAGATGCATGCCGAGGGCAAGGGCGAGAAGTACCAGGCCGAGGCGAAGCAGGTCGGCGAGAAGATGAAGGACGTCGGCCACGACGCCAAGGACGACCTCGACCGCTGAACGATTCTCCAACCGCAGGGCCCCCATCAGCTTGCTCGATGGGGGCCTTCTTCGTGCCCGCGCGCCCATCCTCCCGCTGCGGGCTCCGACGCGGGCTCCTTCCGCCTTAAGCTGGGACCGGCGACATTCCCCGATCCGAAGGCGATGACTGTGACAACTGCGGACACGGGCCGGTTCCGGCTCACCCCGATGCGCCCTCGCGATCCCGATCAGCCGGCCCGGTCGGCGAGTACGCTCGAGCTCTTCTTCGACCTGACCTTCGTCATCGCGGTCGCCATCGCGGCCTCCAACCTCCACCATGCGGTCTCCGAGGGCCACATCGCCGACGGACTGGCCGCCTACCTCATGGTCTTCTTCGCCATCTGGTGGGCGTGGATGAACTTCACCTGGTTCGCCACCTCCTTCGACACCGACGACTGGCTCTACCGGGTGATGACGATCATCCAGATGGGCGGGGTCCTCGTCCTCGCCGCCGGCATCGAACCGGCCTTCGTCGAGGGGGACTTCTCCGTCGCGGTCCTCGGCTACGTCCTCATGCGCGTCGTCATGATCGCTCAATGGCTGAGAGCCTCCCGCCGGGCGGGACCGGCGCGGAGGACCACCATCGCCTACGCGTGCGGAATCGGCGCGGTCCAGCTCCTCTGGCTGGCATGGCTGGCCGTGCCCGAGACCCTGCAGCCGATCGGCTTCGTCATCCTGGCACTGGCCGAGCTCTCGATCCCGATCATCGCGGAGACCCGCGCAGCCACGCCCTGGCACCCGCACCACATCACCGAGCGCTACGGCCTGTTCACGATCATCCTCCTCGGCGAGAGCCTGCTCGCGTCGTCGAGTGCGATCTTCGAGGCGTTCGCCGACATCGAGGACCTCCTCCCGCTCATCTCGTTGGGGGTGCTGTGCCTGATCGTCACCGCCTCGATGTGGTGGATCTACTTCTGGCCCCCGCACCACCGGGCGATCACGGCGCTGCGCGGTTCGCTGGCCTACGGGTACGGGCACTACTTCATCTTCGCCGCTGCCGGGGCGTTCTCCGCCGGGGTCGGCGTCGAGGTCGACTCCCAGCTGGGCCACAGTTCACTCGACCCGGTGCTCGCGTCGTTCACCGTCTCCGTGCCGATCGCGATCTTCGTCCTCGGCGTCTGGCTCCTGGCGGTCAAGGACAACGCGGATCGCGTCGTCAACACCGTGGTGCCGGTCTGCGCGGTGCTCGTGCTGCTCGACCCGGTCATTCCGATCCCCACCTTCCTCACCACGTTCTTCATGATCGTCATCGTCACCACCCTGGTGCTGCGCGGCCCTGCGGACGCCGAAGCCGACCCCCGCTCTGCGGAGACGTCCCGCGACTGACGGTCAATGGGTCTGGTCCCGTGTCAGCCCCGTGTGCGACGCTTGTCACATGAATGATCAGCACAATGAAGTCGCGCCGCCTCAGCCCTTCCGTCGACTCCACACCGTCGTCCCGCCCTACCTCCTCGACGCCATCGCCGAGCGCGGCGCGGAGAAGTTCCCGAAGGCGGCCGCCGCGGCCAGGAGCTGCCGGCCCAGCGACGCCGAGCATCGCAGCCTGCGGGCCGAGGGGCTCAAGCGGGCACCGACCCCGCCCGATGCCCCGGCCGTGGTGCGCGCCGAGGCGGCCTCGGCCGGGCTCACCCGCTTCATCCATGACGCCCAGAACCGTGAGGAGCTGCCCGGCGTCCTCGTCCGCAGCGAAGGGGAGGAGCCCGTCGGTGACGAGGCCGTCAACGAAGCCTACGACGGGCTGGGCGCCTCGTACCGGCTCTTCGCCGAGGCGTTCGGCCACAATTCCCTCGACGACAGGGGGATGCCGCTCAGCGCCACCGTCCACTACGGTCAGGACTACGACAACGCCTTCTTCGACGGTCGCCAGATGGTCTTCGGCGACGGCGACGACCAGGTGTTCACCGGCTTCACCGGGTCGCTGAGCATCATCGGTCACGAACTCAGCCACGGGGTCATCGCCCACACCGCCGACCTCGAGTACCAGGGGCAGCCGGGCGCTCTCAACGAGCACTTCGCCGACGTCTTCGGGGCTCTGACGGAGCAGTACGCGAAGGGCGAGGACGCCGGGAGCGCCAGCTGGCTCATCGGAGCAGGCATCTTCACTCCCGCGGTCAGCGGTGAGGCGCTGCGCAACATGCTCGAGCCCGGGACCGCGTACGACGACGACGTCCTCGGCAAGGACCCGCAGCCGGCGCACATGGACCAGTACATCGACACGACCTCGGACAACGGCGGCGTGCACCTGAACTCCGGCATCCCCAACCGGGCATTCGCCCTGGCCGCGACCACGCTCGGCGGCAACGCCTGGGAGACCGTCGGGCAGGTCTGGTTCTCGGTCCTCGTCGGCGACGACATCACCACCCGCACCGACTTCGCGCAGTTCGCCCCGATGACCATCGCCGAGGCGGCCGTGCAGTTCGGCGAGGGCACCGACGTCCACGACGCCATCGTCCAGGGCTGGGAATCCGTGGGCATCTCGAGCCCCGACTCACGCCGCGGCAATCATGGGAGCAGCTGGTGAATCCGGAGAGCGACCGGGAATTCGGGCACCTCGTCGTCGAACGCAGCGGCGGGATCGGCGGATTCCGACTGGTGTGGGACCTCGACATCGACCACAGCGAGCATCGGGAGGAGATCGGTCCGGTCGTCGCCCAACTCCCGTGGCGGGAGGACGAATCGGCAGGTGGGACGCCCGACCAGTCGTCCGGGGAGGCGGCGAGGGCTGCGGCCCCGAGCGCCGGCGCGCCGGGAGTGCCCGGCGCCGCCGACCGCTACGTCTACGCGATCGCAAGCCGATTCGGGCAGATGCGATTCGGAGAGGGGGAGCTGAGCGGGGAGTGGAAGCGGATCGTCGATCAGGTGCGCGAGATCACCGAGCCCCAGCGACGCCGACCGGAGTGAGCGGGCCGATCCGGGCCGAGTGAGGCGAACGAGCAGGCGGTCGGATCAGCGCGAGTCGTCGGAATCGCTCGTGGCGGTGCGGCGGACCCGCGTCAGCCGCGGCAGCTTCGGCTCCACGTTGTCGCCCGAGGAGGCGCCGCGCAGTCGACGTGAGACCCAGGGCGCGAAATGCTCCTTCGCCCACTTCGACTCCTCGGCCATCGCCGCCTTGATCGCCCGGGTCGGCCGGGCCGGCATCGCGAATCCCTTCCCCGGCAGGGAGTGCCCGCTCTCCAGGGTGGCCAGCGCCTGACGGGCGACGAGGTCATGCCCCTGCGGAGACAGGTGGATGCGATCCTCGGCCCACATCTCGGCGGCGTACACCGGCCGCAGCCCCCACACGTCGATCATGTGACAGCCGTGGCGCTGCGCGATCGTCCACAGATGCGAGTTGTAGATCCCGACCCGGGGTCGCATCGCACGGATCAGGGGTGAGCTGATCTCGGTGTCGAACCCGGTGCACATCAGCACCTCGATGCCCTCTTCGCGGAGGGCGACCACCGCTCGCTCGAACTGGTTGGCGAGGTCGTCGATATCGGCCTTCGGGCGCAGGCAGTCGTTCCCGCCGGCGCAGAGGCTGACCAGATCGGGCTTGAGTTCGAGCGCCACCGGCACCTGCTCGTCGATGATCTGCGCCAGCAGCCGACCGCGGATCGCGATGTTGGCGTAGGTGAGGTCGGGGCTGCCCAGAGGCGAGTCGACGAGCATCTCGGCCAGGCGATCCGTCCAGCCCCTGAACCTGTCGGGAACATCGGGATCGTGGTCCATCAGACCCTCACTGAACGAATCGCCGACAGCGACGTACGAGGAGATGGTCTCGAGCATCCGTGGGTCCTTCTGTCTACAATGATCTCCCTCCAAGCTACACGCGATCCCCGCCCCTGTCCTCCACCCGCGGGCTGAGATCAGCGGTGGCGTAGACTCGAAATCGACATGGCAGTCAGCGCCGCAGCGCTCATCAGCCAGCGCCCCGGCGCTGGTGAAGACTCGATGCACTAGGAGCACAATGTATCGTTCGGTTCCCGTCCCCGCAGCCGCAGACTTCGCCATCACCAACGCTCGGATCGTGCCCGTCGCCGATGCCGACGGGCAGCGCGCCGAGGCCATCGAATCAGGAACGGTCCTTGTCGCCGACGGGACGATCTCCGCCGTCGCGAACGGCTCACCGGACGACCTGCCCGCGGGGATCGAGGTCATCGACGCCGCCGGCCGCTGGGTCCTGCCGGGGTTCATCGAATCCCACGGCCACCTCGGCGTCCACGAGGACGGAGAAGGCTGGTCGGGCAATGACACGAACGAGATGACCGACCCCAACGGAGCCGGATTGCGGGCCCTGGACTCCATCGACCCCAACGACATCGGCTTCAAGGACGCGCTCCGGGGCGGAGTCACCTCGGCGCTGATCAAGCCGGGATCGGGCAACCCGATCGGCGGTCGGACCGCGTTCGTCAAGACCTGGGGCCGGATCGTCGATGAGATGCTCGTGAGCCAGGACCTGTCGGTGAAGTCGGCGCTGGGGGAGAACCCGAAGCGCGTCTACGGCGAGAAGGACGTCACCCCGTCGACCCGGATGGGTACCGTGAAGATCATCCGTGACGCCTTCGTCAAGGCGCAGAACTACCGCGCCGAACGCGACCACGCCGCAGCCGAGGGCAAACCGTTCGCGCGCGATCTCGTCTCCGAGACCCTGGCCGAGGTCCTCGACGGGACGCTCGCCTGGGATCAGCACTGCCACCGCGCCGACGACATCGCCACGGCCATCCGCCTGGCAGAGGAGTTCGGTTACCGCCTTGTCATCAACCACGGCACCGAGGGCCACAAGATCGCCGACTACATCGCCGCCAAGGGCGTCGACGTCATCCTCGGTCCCCTGATGACCACCCGGTCGAAGGTGGAGCTGCGCGACCGCACCTTGGCCACCGCCGCGGCGCTGGCAGACGCCGGCGTGCGGATCGCCCTGACCACCGACCATCCGGTGATTCCGATCAACTTCCTCGTCCACGAGGCCTCGCTGGCGGTGAAGGAGGGCCTCGACCCGGTCGTGGCGATCGAGTCGTTGACGATCAACCCGGCGGCGATCTTCGGCCTCGACGACCGGCTCGGATCCCTGGCCCCGGGCAGGGACGCCGACCTCGTCATCTGGTCGGGAGACCCGCTCGACCTCGACTCCCGCGCGGAGCAGGTGTTTGTCTCCGGCCGCAAGGTCTACGAATACGACGCCGAGACCGGCACCGCCGCTGTCGCGGACCCGTTCGGCCCGACTCTCATCAGCGAGCCGTGACGAAGGACGGCAGGGAAGAGGCCACCACCGCCGAGGTTCCCCTCGAGCGATCGACGGGTCCCGCGCGGACAGCCGGCTCGGGCGGGCCGTCGACTGCCGGCTCGGGCCGGACCTCGGCCGCCGACTCCGGCCGGACCTCGGCCGCCGGCTCCGGCCGGGCCTCGGCCGCCGGCCGTGGTGCCGGAGACGAGACGGGTTCGAAGGCCCTGCGCGAGCTCCTCGACCGTTCGCGCCACGAGCTGGCGCGCAAGCCGGAGCCGTTGAGATCGAAGACGAAGACCGATCAGCGAGGCGCGTCCCAGCGCATCGCCCAGCGTGTCGCGCGGCGCACCGTGGGCAAGCTCGTCTCCGGCACCGCGGTCAACACCCAGCCGATCCCCATCATCACGGCGCTCAAAGGGACCCCGTACCAGGCGCCGGTGCAGGCGAGCGAGCCGAGCGAGGAAGAGGCCAGGATGGTCCTCGACCTGGCCGCCGACATCGCCGCGATCATGATGCGCGCCGGCGCCGGCACCAGCGACATCGAGGTGTCCGTGATCGCCGCCTGCGCCGCCTGCGGACTCGCCACCGCCGAGGTGGACCTGACTTCGAACACGCTCGTCGTCCACTACTCGACCTCCGACGGCCGCCTCCTCACGGTGATGCGCGTCAACCGGGGGGAGTCGACCCACTACGCGAAGCTCGCCTCCGTCCACAAGCTCGTCTCCGACCTCGTCGACGGCACCCTCGGCTTCCACGAGGCCCGCAACCGCCTCGACGCCATCCGGTCCCAGCGCAGGCCCTACCAGGAATGGTTCGTCACCGGATCCTGGGGGATGATGGTCGGCAGCCTGGTCATGCTCCTCGGCGGTGGGGCCATCGCGATCGGCCTGGGCATCGCCATGGCCGTGCTCGTGTTCCAGCTGGGGAAGTACATCGGGCGCACGAGCCTGCCCTCGTTCTTCATCATCGTCGTCCAGGCGGCGGTGGCCACCCTCATCGCCATGGCCGCCTGGAACTTCGGCCTCGTCGACGCCCCGCAGTATCTCGTGGCGGCCGGGATCGTCCTCCTGCTGCCCACCCAGGCCCTCTTCTCCGCCGTCCAGGATGCGCTGACGAACTTCCCGCTCACCGCGGCCGGACGGATCATCGGCGTGTTCATGTCCTTCGCCGGCATCATCTCCGGCCTGGCCGTGGGACTCGTGTGCGGACGCGCGATCGGCCTCGACCCGATCGAAGTCCTCGTTCCCCGCACGAGCATCCACGTGGTGGCGGCCATCATCACCATGGCCGCGGCCGCGATCGTGGCCATGGCCGGTGCCGTCGGCATGCAGGCCACCCGCCGATTCATCCTCCCCGCAGCCGTGGTCGGCCTCGCCTCGCACATCACGATGATGACCCTGACCATGCTCGACGTCGACAACGTGCTGGCCAGTCTGCTCTCGGCCACGGTCGCGGGGTTCCTGTCCCGTCCGCTGGCTCTGCGCCTGGGTGCACCCGCCATCGTGCTCACGATCCCGGCCATCTACACCCTGCTCCAGGGCCTGTCGATCTTCACCGCCGTCTATCAGATCGTCGCGGAGACCGACACGACCTCGTTCGCCGTCGGCCTGTCCGCCCTCTTCTCCGCGATCGTGGCCAACGCCGCGCTGGCGGTCGGCGCCGTCCTCGGCAACTACCTGGCCCGGCCCCTGCAGCGGAAGAAGGCGACGGCCGACAAGGCCGCCGAGGAGGCCCGCGGGCCCGAATCCGCGCGCGGTCCCGACACGGTGCGCGGTTCGGAGACAGCTCCGCTCGAGCGCGGTCCCCTGACCGGCGGCACCGGCTGAGTTCTCGGCCACACCGGTCGTCTCACCGAACGCGCCAGTCGATCGGCGCCAGTCCCTTCTGCTCGAGAAGCGCATTGACCCGGGAGAACGGGCGGGAGCCGAAGAAGCCGCGATGGGCGGACAGGGGAGAGGGGTGGGCGGATTCGATGATGGCGACCTCGGATCGACCCGAGCGCAGCTTCGGGGCCAGGCTCCGCGCGTCCCGGCCCCAGAGGATCGCCACGAGCGGCCGATCCCGATCGACCAGTGCCGTGATCGCCCGCTCCGTGATCGCCTCCCAGCCCTTCCCACGATGGGAGGCAGGCTCTCCCGGTCGCACCGTGAGGACCCGGTTGAGCAGCATCACGCCCTGCCGCGACCAGGCCTGCAGGTCCCCATGGGCGGCGGGCTCGATCCCGAGGTCGGACTGGAGCTCGCGGTAGATGTTCGCCAGCGACCGCGGCAGCGGGCGCACCTGCGGGTCGACGGCGAAGGACAGCCCGATCGGGTGCCCGGGAGTCGGATAGGGGTCCTGACCGACGATGAGGACCTTCACCTCGCCGAGAGGCTCGGCGAAGGCACGGAAGACCTGGTCCCCGCTCGGCAGGTAGGGGTGGCCCGCGGCGATCTCCTGCCGGAGGAAGTCGCCCATCGAACGGATGTCGTCTTCCACATCGGTCAGCGCTGCGGCCCAGTCGGGGGACATGATCGTCGACAGAGTCATGACCGCGATTCTAACCACAGCTCCGCCCGCCGCCGTCGGCACGCACGCAATGCAGACAGGATGTGCATGATCGCGCATCCCCGGGGCATTCTTCTCGCCCGGGAGCAGGCGATATGCTCGGGGGAGGATTTCACCGCCAGAACGTTGTCGAAAGGACCACAATGTCGCAATTCCCCCAGGCCGAGGACTGGAAGATGCTCATCGGCGGCGAATGGGTCGACGCCGCGGATGGCGCTCGCACCGATGTCATCACCCCGATCGATCGCAACGTCGTGATCGCCACAGTTCCCAACGGCAGGGAAGCCGATGCCGATCGCGCCGTCGCCGCCGCCCGAGCCGCCTTCCCCGCCTGGGCCGCGCTCCCGTTCAAGGAGCGTCAGAAGATGCTCCTCCGCTGCGCCGACGCCCTCGACGCCGGCGCCGAGGAGCTGGCGCAGCTGACCGCCCTCGACACCGGCAACGCGATCCGCACCCAGGCGCGGCCCGAGACCGTCGTCCTCGCCGACCTGTTCCGCTACATGGGCGGAGTCGCCGGTGAGGTCAAGGGCACCACCCTGCCCGCAGGCGACGGCCAGCTCCAGTACACCAAGCGCGTGCCGCTGGGCGTCGTGGCGGGGATCCTGCCATGGAACTCGCCGCTGATGATCGCCGCGTTCAAGACCCCGGCAGCGCTGGCCGCCGGCAACACGATGGTGCTCAAGTGCGCCGAGGACGCGCCCCTGACGATCCTCAAGATGGCCGAGCTCATCGCCGACATCCTCCCCGCCGGTGTGCTCAACGTCGTCACCGGCAAGGGGTCCGTCATCGGCGAGGCCCTCAACCAGCACCCTGGGGTGGACAAGGTCTCGTTCACCGGGTCGACGAGCGTCGGCCGCCACGTCGCCGAGGTGGCGGGCGCCCGCCTGGCCCATTCGTCGATGGAGCTCGGCGGCAAGAGCCCGAACATCATCTTCCCCGACTCCAACGACCAGGACACGATCGAGCAGGTCCTGCTCTCGACGCGCTTCGCCCGGCAGGGCCAGTCGTGCACGATGGGCTCGCGCCTGTTCCTCCATGAGGACATCTACGACGACTTCCTGTCCAAGCTCGTCGGCGAGGTGGC
>JAPSIC010000240.1 GCA_031179165.1 Brevibacterium sp. | reverse complement strand
CCGAGGGCCCCGATTCCGCCGACGGTGAGCACCGAGACGACGGGCACCGACTCGCGGTTCTCGTGGGCCAGGACCCTGGGGGCCCAGCCGTCGCGCCCGAGAGCGAAGCCGAGACGCGAGATCGAGTGCATGAAGGCATGAGTCGTGCCCAGGCAGATGACGACGGCGGCGACGGCGATCACCCCTGAGGCCGCGATCCCCCATCCTCCTTCGACGATGAGGCCCAGCGAGACCCGGTCGGTTCCGGGGTCTCCGTAGGTTCCGGTCCCGACCACAGCAGCGGCGACGCCGAGGTAGAGGACCGTGACGATGAGCACCGTGAGCAGGGTGGCCCGGGGCAGAGTCGTGCGCACATCGCGGAACTCCGCCGACAGGTGGGCGACCGCCTCCCACCCGGCGAAGGCGAAGAACAGCACCACGATCGCCTCACCGACTCCGGTGAACCCGGCCGGCGCGAAGGGGGTGAACTCGGTGCTGCGGATCTGCGGGACGGCGACGACGATCACCGTCGTCAGGATCGCCGCGACGCCGAGCGCCAAGCCGATCTGCAGCCTCGCCCCGACGGCGACGCCGAGCAGGTTGGCCGCGACGACCGCCGCCAGGATCAGGAGTCCGAAGATCGGCGCCCAGCCCGGGCCCAGGCCCAGTGCCGAGCACAGGTAGTGCCCCGCGGTGAGCGGCACGATCGTATGTCCCACGGCAACGGCGATGAAGTACCACCACCCGGTGATCGCGCCGATCGTCGGGCCGAACGCCCGCGTCGCATAGGTCGCGACGCCGCCCGCGTCGGGGATCCGGGAGGCGAGGGCGGCGAAGGTGAAGGCCAGCGGCACACCGAGCAGAGCGCTGAGCGTCCAGGCCACTAGTGACGCCGGCCCGGCCAGGGAGGCGACCTGTCCGGGCAGGACGAGAACGCCGGCTCCGAGGATGGCGCAGGTATAGAGGGCGGTTGCCTGGGCGAGGCCGATCCGTGGCACCGGGACCGGGAGGCGAACGGGGGACGGAGCTGATTCTGCGGTCATGCGTCCATTCCATCCTCGACGGCGGCCGATGCCCAGTGTCATAATGGACGCTATGCGAAAGAATCCTGCCATTCATCGAGTGGCGCTCGCGCTCACGCCGGGAGCCCCCATCTTCGAGCTCGCGGTGCCGTGCGAGGTGTTCGGCATCGCTCGGCCGGAGATCGCCGATCCCTGGTATCGCTTCGACGTCTGTGCCACACAGCCCGGTGCCGTCGTCTCCGCCGGGTTCGCCGCCGTCGGCGCCCGGAACCTCGACACCCTGGTCGAGGCCGACACGGTCGTCGTCCCCGCCTGCACCGACGTGCAGGAGTCCCCTCCGGCCGAACTCGTCGAGGCGGTCGCCGCCGCTCATCGGCGGGGAGCTCGGATCGCCTCGATCTGCTCGGGAGCCTTCGTCCTCGCCGCGGCCGGGATCCTCGACGGCCGGAAGGCGACGACTCACTGGATGCATGCCGAGCTCCTCGCCCGCCGCTATCCCCGTGTCCGAGTCGACCCGAACGTCATCTACACCCAGGACGATCGTGTCTTCACCTCTGCCGGAACCGCGGCAGGCATCGATCTGTGCCTGGAGCTGGTGCGCCAGGATCACGGAACCGCCGCGGCCAACGCCCTGGCCCGCAGGCTCGTCACTCCCCCGCACAGGAACGCCGATCAGGCCCAGTTCATCCTCTCCCCGGTGGCGGAGGGCACGGATTCGCCTCTGGCGGACACTCTGCAATGGGCCCGAGACCATCTCGACCAACCGATCAGGGTGAGGGATCTGGCGCGAATCGCTCACCTGAGCGAACGCCAGCTGTCGCGGAAGTTCCTCGATCTCCTCGGCTGCAACCCCGGCGAGTGGCTGCACCGGGAACGACTGCGGCGGGCGCAGGAACTGCTCGAGCTCACCGACCACACGATCGACAGGGTCGCCTTCCTGAGCGGTTTCGGAACCGCCGCCGGGCTGCGCGCGGCTTTCGTCCAGCATCTCCATGTCTCGCCCAGCCAGTACCGGAAGACCTGGGCCGCCTGAGCGAGGGCGCCGGGTCGATTTCTGCTCGAC
>JAPSIC010000134.1 GCA_031179165.1 Brevibacterium sp. | reverse complement strand
GTGACGGTCTCCTCGAAGCCGGCGACATTGGCCGCATGGGCGTTCTTCCCGCCCATCGCCTCGGGCAGGGCCAGCAGCGGCAGCCCGGTCCCGGCCATCAGCTCGACGGCCTCCAGGGTTCTCGCCCGGGTGGTCTCGAGGTCCTCGGCGGGGTCGAGGTGCGTGGTCTGGTCGAGGGCCAGGGACCTGCCGAGGCGGCGGTGCTCGGCCCAGTGGCCGTCGAGGACGGCTCCGATCGAACGCGGATCGAGGGACAGTGTCATTCTTGGCGCTCCTGTGTGTCTGTGCTCGGGTCGGTGAGTGTGCTCGGGTCGATGGGAGTGCCCGGGTCGGTGGGAGTGCCCGGGTCGGTGCGCAGCTGCAGGGAGGCCCAGAGCCAGCGGCTGATCGTGTCGGCGAACTCCTCCGGCGGACCGGGCTCGGCCAGCCAGTTCTCCGTGGCGGCACGGACGAATCCGATCGCCCCGGCCGCCCACAGTGTCCCCTCCGGTCCTTCCAGCCCCAGCCGTTCGGCCAGCAGGCCGGCGATGGAGTTGAAGAACCCGCCGGTCTCGGCCGGGGCGAAGCGATTGACCGCGGTATCGCAGAAGCGGTAGACGCTGGGGGACCCGGCGGCGAGCCTGACGAAGGCGTGGACCATCGCCGTCAGCGCCTCCTGCGGCGAGAGATCGGCCGCGCCCGCCCCGGTCGAACCCGCGCCGGTCGAACCCGCGTCGGCCGGGCCGGCGTCGTCGAGTGACTTCGCGATGACGTCCATCGCCCATTCGCCCATCGCCGCCTGCAGGCCCGCCCGGTCCGTGAAGTACCGGTAGAGGACGGCCTTCGTGGTGCCCGAGTACTCGGAGATCTGGCCCATCGACAGATCGTCGCCGTGCTCATCGACCACGTGCCGCACGGCGCGGAGGAGTTCGTGGCGGCGCAGGTCGCGATGCTCCTGCCACCGCGTCGACCGACCGTCTGTGAGCGATTTCATGTTACAGACGGTATCAGGTACTGTCTGTAACAGCTAAATCCACGTTCTCGGAGGTGCCAATGTCCACTCCCCACCCACGCGCCGTCATCCTCGGCGGCAACCGCATTCAATTCGCCCGATCGAACAAGCAGTACGCGAAGGCGAGCAACCTCGACATGCTCACCAGTGCCCTCGACGGCCTCATCGCCCGGTTCGGACTCGCCGGCGAGCGCCTCGGCGAGGTCGCCGGCGGTGCCGTGCTCAAGCACTCGAAGGACTTCAACCTCACCCGGGAGGCCGTCCTCGGCTCGGCGCTGGCCCCGACCACCCCGGCCTTCGACCTTGGCCAGGCCTGCGCGACCGGATTGGAGTCCGTCGTCAGCCTGACCCAGAAGATCAATGCCGGGCAGATGGAGTCGGGCATCGCCGCGGGGGTCGACTCGGCCTCCGACGCTCCCATCGTCGTCGGCGACTCGATGCGGGAGATCCTGCTCGAGCTCAGCCGCGCGAAGACCCTCCCGCAGCGGGCGAAGATCGCCTCCCAGATCCGTCCCTCGTACCTGACCCCGCAGGCCCCCTCGACGGGTGAGCCGCGAACCGGTCTGAGCATGGGCGAGCACCAGGCGATCACGACCGCCGCGTGGCAGATCAGCCGAGAGGCGCAGGACGAGCTCGCCCTGGCCTCCCACCACAACCTCGCCCGGGCCTGGGACGACGGGTTCTTCGACGACCTGTCCACCCCGTACCTCGGCGTCACCCGGGACACCAACCTGCGGCCCGATTCGACGCCCGAGTCCCTGGCGAAGCTCGATCCCGTCTTCGGGCGCAAGCTCAGGGCACCGGCGACGATGACCGCCGGAAACTCGACCCCGCTCACCGACGGCGCCTCGACGGTGCTGCTCGGCAGTGAGGAGTGGGCGGCCGAGCACGGCTTCACGCCGCTGGCGAAGGTCATCGACGCCGAGGCGGCCGCGGTCGACTTCGTCGACGGTGCCGAGGGCCTGCTGATGGCTCCCGCCTACGCAGTCCCGCGTCTGCTCGCCCGCAACGGGCTCACCTTCGCCGACTTCGATGTGTTCGAGATCCACGAGGCCTTCGCCGCGACGGTCCTGTGCCACCTCGCGGCCTGGGAGTCCGAGGAGTTCTGCCGCGAGAAGCTCGGACTCGACGCCCCCCTGGGCCCCATCAACCGGTCCAAGCTCAATCCGCTCGGTTCGAGCCTCGCCGCCGGACACCCCTTCGCGGCCACCGGCGGACGGATCATCGCCACCACCGCCAAGCACCTTCGACTCACCGGAAAGAAGCGCTCACTCGTCTCGATCTGCGCCGCCGGCGGCCAGGGACTGACCGCGATCGTGGAGGCAGCATGAAAGACACCTATCTCGATCTCGTCAACGGGCCCTTCAAGCAGGTGGCCAAGACGCTCGGACTGCCGCGGCCGGTGAGGCTGCAGCGCTTCGACTCGACGCCCGAGCACTATCTGAGTGCTCCCGTCCTCGTCCTCGGAACCAGCCCCGGGGCTCAGCGCATCGCCGACCGGCTGCTCGACAACGGCTTCGAGGTCCGCCGCCATCCCGGCTCCGGGGAATCCCTGCGCGCCGTCATCGCCGTCTTCGACGACGCCGGAGTGCCCGGCGACCTGTCGGCGACGGCACTCGAGATCGGCGCGTCCCTGCGCACCCTGCTCCCGTGCGCTCGGGTCATCACCGTGTCTCCGGCGCCGCGACCCGAGGACCAGGACCCGGCGCCGGCGGCCGCCGCCCAGGCGGTGACCGGCCTGACCCGGTCCCTGGCCCACGAGATGCGGATCGGAGGAACCGCGAACGGAATCCTCCTCGACGGAGTCGACGTCGACGCGGCCTCCGTGACCGCGGCTCTGTGGTTCCTGCTCTCCGGCAAGTCCGCCTACGTGTCCGGCCAGTTCCTCACCGTCTCCAGCGCCGCCGGTGAGGAGATCGGGGCGCGAGAGTTCCTCGCCACCGGAGGCTCGGGACCGCTGGCGGGGCGCACCGCCGTCGTCACCGGCGCGGCCCGGGGGATCGGGGCGGCGATCGCACGGACCCTCGCCCGCGACGGAGCCGGGATCGTCGGTGTGGACATGCCTCAGGCGGGCCAGGCCCTGGCCGGGGTGATGAACGAGGTGGGCGGGCGCACGCTGCAGCTCGACATCACCGCGGACTCGGCCGCCGAGCGGATCGCCGAGGCGGCGGGCTCCGAGGTCGACATCCTCGTCCACAACGCCGGGATCACCCGGGACAGACTGCTGGCCAACATGGACGCCTCCCGGTGGGACTCGGTCCTGGCCGTCAACCTCGAGTCCCAGGCCAGGATCAACGCCGCCCTGGGGGAGCGGAACCTGTTCGCCAGGGGCTCCCAGGTCGTGGCGCTGGCCTCGACCTCCGGCATCGCCGGCAACCGCGGGCAGACGAACTACGCGGCCTCGAAGGCCGGGGTGATCGGACTCACCGCCGCCTCGGCGCGGGAGTTCGCGCAGCGCTCCGGCACCATCAACGCCGTCGCCCCCGGCTTCATCGAAACCGACATGACGGCGAAGATGCCGGCACTGACCAGGCAGGTGGCCCGCCGGCTCGCCAGCCTCCAGCAGGGCGGCCTGCCGGTCGACGTGGCCGAGGCCATCGCCTTCCTCGCCTCGGCGCCGGCGCGGGGGATCAACGGATCGACCCTGCGGGTGTGCGGTCAGAACATGGTGGGTGCCTGATGAAGATGCTGCCGCTCTACGCGAAGGCGGTGCTCAAGGCCCTGCCGCTGGGCACCGCGAAGACCGGACCGATGCCGAGCCGGACGATCATGCGCAGCGTGCCGATCGAAGCCGCCTCCTATGCCGGCTTCACGAACGTCGTCGGCGCGGGCCTGGGCAACATCGTCCATCCGGGCTACCTGCATGTGCTGGCGTTCCCGCTGAGCATGCAGCTGCTCAGCGACCCCGAGGTGCCGCTGCCGATGATGGGCATGGTCCACATCCACAACCGGATCGACGTCCACGGCCCCGTGCGGGTCGGCGACGTCGTCGATCTGCATGTGCGCCTCGACGGCCCCTACCAGCACAAGTCCGGGACGACTCTCGACATCCTCGTCGAGGGGAAGGTCGACGGAGTCGTGAAGATGGTCGAGACCACGACCTACCTGGCCAAGGGCCGGACCCTGCCCGAGGCGAAGCCGCGGGCGGGGATCGAACGGGAGGAGTTCACCGCTCCCACCCCCACAGCGGTGTGGCACCTCGACCCGATCATCGGCACCCGCTACGCCCGGGCCTCGGGCGACTACAACCCGATCCACCTCAGCGGGCTGGCCGCCCGCGGATTCGGCTTCCCGCGGGTCATCGCCCACGGCATGTACTCAGCCTCCCGGGCTCTGGCCGCCGTCGACACCCGACTCGAGGACTACCGCTGGGACGTGACGTTCGCCAAGCCCGTGCTGCTGCCGTCGACGGTCGGTTTCGCGATCACCGAGGGGCGGCGTCACGAGGCGGCGAAGTTCGCCGTCTTCGACCTGCGGAAGGGTCGGCCGCACGTGCTCTCGGAGGTCTCCGAGCTTAGGTGAGGCCGCTGTGAGTGGAGTGCGTCACAATCGCCCGATTCGATTTTGCGCCCCCGGGAACCGCGTGTAGAGTAATACCTGTTGTCAGCGCGGGTGGCGGAATTGGTAGACGCGCTAGCTTGAGGTGCTAGTGCCCAACTTATCGGGCGTGGGGGTTCAAGTCCCCCTCTGCGCACAACGCTCAAGGCCTCCGGATCTCGATCCGGGGGCCTTGAGTCCATTCACCGGCCGGGCGGTGATGATCGGGACCGGCGGCGATAGGCTGGAGTCGTCAGCCACGCCGCACCCACCGATCGGAGTTCCCCGTGTACGATTTCAGCGCCGCCGAGGCCGAGGTCACCTCCCTGTGCCAGCAGCTCATCCGCATCGACACCCAGAACTGGGGCGGCAACCGGGCCAATCCCGAACGCCCCGCCGCTGACCTCATCGCCGGCTGGTTCGACGAGGTGGGCCTGGAGTCGACGATCGTCGAGTCCGAGCCCGGGCGAGCCTCCCTCGTCGCCCGCATCCCGGGCACCGATCCCGCGGCGGGCGCCCTCGTCGTCCACGGGCACACCGATGTCGTGCCCGCGGCGGCCGAGGACTGGAGCGTCGATCCCTTCGCCGGTGAGATCAGGGACGGTATGCTCTGGGGCCGGGGTGCCGTGGACATGAAGGACATGGACGCGATGATCATCGCCTCGGTCCGCGACATGCTCCGCGCCGGGCTCCGTCCCCGCCGTGACCTCATCATCGCCTTCTTCGCCGATGAGGAGGCCGGGGGCGACTACGGCGCCCGCCACATGGTGAGGAACCACCCCGAGCTGTTCGCCGGCGCCACCGAGGCGATCTCCGAGGTCGGCGGCTACTCCGTCGACGTCCGCGGACAGCGGGTCTACCTCATCCAGACCGCGGAGAAGGGCCTGGCCTGGCTCAACCTGCTCGCCCACGGCACCGCCGGCCACGGATCCCAGCGCAACGACGACAACCCGGTCACCCTGCTGGCCGCGGCGATCGCCAGGATCGGGGCCCACCCCTGGCCGCAGGAGATCCCGATCGCCACCCGGCAGCTGCTCGAGGGCGTGTCCGAGATCACCGGCATCGAATTCCGGGCTGAGACGATCGATCAGCTGCTGGCCGAGCTCGGCTCGGTCGAGAAGTTCGTCGCCCCCACCCTGCAGAACACCTCGAACCCGACGTTCCTCGAGGCCGGCTACAAGCACAACGTGATCCCGGGCACCGCCTCGGCGTACGTCGACTGCCGCACCCTGCCCGGACAGCACGAGGACGTGATGCTCCGGATCAAGGAGCTCGCCGGGCCCGGCATCGACATCGAGGTCGCCACCGACGGCATCGCCCTCGAAGCCCCCTTCGACACCCCGCTGGTGGCCCAGATGAAGGCGAGCCTGCTCGCCGAGGACCCGACCGCGACCGTGCTGCCGTACACGCTCTCGGGCGGCACCGACAACAAATCGCTGGCGGAGCTGGGGATCATCGGCTACGGATTCGCACCGCTGCAGCTGACCGGCGACCTCGACTTCCCGGCCATGTTCCACGGCGTCGACGAACGGGTGCCCGTCTCCGCGCTCAAGTTCGGCACCCGGGTCCTCGGCGACTTCCTGCTCAAGGCCTGAGCGGACCTCCTGCGCTCAACCCGGGCCGGTGCGAGCCGCCCGGGATGAGGGTGAGCCCGATCCCTGCGAGCACGAGTGCGGCGCTGACGAGGGTGGTGGAGCTGACCAGGGAGCCGGGCAGAGGCAGCCAGGCGTCGAGGGCGAGCGCGCCGACGAGGTTGCCGAAGAGCGAGAACAGGCTCAGCCGCAGCACTCCGAGGCGCCTGACCGTCAGCGCCGTCAGTGCGATGAACACGACGCCCAGGGTCCCTCCGAGAAGAATCCACCACTGGCTCGGCGCAGTCGGGAAGCCGACCCATCCGATCCCGCCGGCCATGAGGGCGCCGGTGATGACGATGAGCAGGAGGAGTCCCACCGCGAAGTTGACGGTGGTCGCGACCACCACCGACCCCGTGGCGAGGCGGATGCGGCCGTTGAACGCCTGCTGGAGTGCGGTCAGTGCCCCGGAGGCGAACGCCAGCAGGGGCGCCCACAGGGGCACGCCGAGGTCGAGGCGCTCCCAGGCGCCGAGGACCAGGGCCGCGATGACGACGAGGACGCCGAGGATCCGGAAGACCGTCGGTCGCTGCCTCCCGCCCGGCGGCAGGTGCGTCGCGTCGACGCAGGTCCCGCCGGTGACCTGTCCTGACACCCAGGCCATCGTGAACATCGCCACCCCCATCAGCGGCACCGTCGAGGACTGGGCGACGACGACGAGAGCCCCGCTGAGGCCGCCGAGGAGCATCCACCAGGGCATGATCCGCCCGCGCACGAGCCGGATGAGCATGCTCATCGCGCTGCGGGAGCGCGGTGAGCAGGCGAGGACGACGCCCAGGAGCAGCAGACCGCTGGCGAATGACACGAGAGCCGCGAACACCGCGTGCCCGAGAACCGGGCCGAGGATTCCGTTGGCCCGTCCCTGCACGGACATCGAGGCCCCGGCGACGACCGCCGCGAGACCGGCGGTCAGGATCGGCAGCAGGGCCGACCCCGGACGCGGCGTCACAGGCGAAGGGTCATGGTCGGGTCATGGTCGCAGGGAAGCCGCCAGCGGCATGATCTTGCGGCGCAGCCACACGGTGCGGGTGCCGCCGGCGGAGATGCGCGTGCGCGCGAGCTCCCACTTCCCGTACTCCGCCTCATCGGTCAGCTCCTGCAGGCTCACGGAGCGGGGGACATCCTTGGAGAACGAGACCTTGCGGAACTCGTAGGTCATGGTCGGCCGCTGACGCTTCATAGGCCCACCATAAGCGATGTGGGCTAGTCTTGGGCATATGCCCGTCATCGTCCTTCTGCGACACGGGATCTCCACTGCCAATACGGCAGGGATCCTCGCCGGACACTCGCCCGGCGTGTCGCTGACCGAGCAAGGTGTCAGTGCCCTCGAGGACACGCTGCGGATGCTGCCGCAGCGCTCCTTCACCCGGCTTCTCCATTCCCCCCTGCTGCGCTGCGAGCAGACCGCGGAGATCGCGGCGCGGATGGCCGACTTCGACTCGATCGAGGCGAGCCCCGACATCGTCGAACTCGACTACGGGGACTGGACCGGCCGGAGCCTGGAGGAGCTGCGGACCATGGACGAGTGGCGCCTCGTCCTCGAGAGCGCCTCCCAGGTGCGGTTCCCCGGCGGGGAGTCGATCGCCGAGGCGGCGGCAAGGTCCGTGGGTCTGGTCCGGACCGTGGTCGATGAGCTGCGCGACGAGGAACTCTCCCGCCCGCAGGCAGAGCCGGCACCCCCGCTGTGGGCGATGCTCATCAGCCACGGCGATATCATCAAGGCGATCGTCGCCGACGCCCTCGGCCTGTCCCTCGACGACTTCCAGCGTCTGAGCGTGGCACCCGGGTCCTTCACCGTCCTCGACTTCTGCGGAGCCCACCCGGTGATGACGGCGATGTCCGTCACCGCCGCAGGCATCGCCGTGGGCCGGCAGCCCGGCGGCGGGGGACTGCAGACGGCGGCGGACACTCCCGCCGGTTGAATCAGATCGCGCTGATCGCGCCGGTGCCGAGGAGGATGTAGAGGAGGATGCCCAGGGCCACGCGGTACCAGACGAAGATCGCGAACGATCGGGTCTTGACGTAGCCGAGGAACCAGTGGATGACGACGAGGCCGAGTCCGAAGGCGATGACCGTGGCCATGATCGTCGGCCCCCAGCCGATGACCATGTCGGGATCTCCGAGGCTCTTGAACAGTCCGTAGAACCCGGCGCCGAGCACCGCCGGGATCGCGAGGAGGAACGAGTAGCGGGCCGCCTCCGGGCGGGAGAAGCCCATGAATCGTCCGGCCATGATCGTGCCGCCGGAGCGGGACACGCCCGGGATCACGGCGAGCGCCTGGGCGAGGCCGAACAGGATGCCCTGTCCCCAGCTCATGTCCTCCAGCGTCCACTGCTTCTTGCCCACCCAGTCGGCGAGGCCGATGAGGAGGCCGAAGACGATGAGCATCGTCGCGGTGATCCAGAGGCTGCGCAGCGCCCCCTCGATCTGGTCCTCGAACAGGAGGCCGATGACGACGATCGGGAGCGAGCCGATGATGATCAGCCAGCCGAGGCGGACCTCGGGGTCGTGGCGGTCGTGCCTGCCGACCAGGGCCAGGCACCACTTCCGCACGATCGTGACGATGTCCCTCCAGAAGTAGACGACGACGGCCAGTTCGGTGCCGATCTGGATGATGGCGGTGAAGAAGGCGCCCGGATCCTGCCCCGGGAGCATCCACTCGCCGACGATGCGCACATGCGCCGACGATGAGATCGGCAGAAATTCTGTCAGTGCCTGAACGATTCCGAGCACGGCAGCGACCAGCCAGTCGTACATGCGACTCCTTGGGTAGACGGATGAGCTGAGGAGAGGGGAGGACCGATTCTCCGAGCGGAGGAAGGGGAACAGATCCAAGGTAGTCGCCGAATCGGGTAACCTCAAGAATCATGAAGCAGCAGCGCCTGGGCACCACCGGTCTTGATGTCAGCGATCTCGGTCTGGGGACCTTCGAGTGGGGCCATCGGGTGGATGCCGCGATCGCGCAGACCCTCGTCGACGAGTTCGTCGCCGCTGGTGGGAACCTCGTCGAGCTGCCCAGTTCGGGAACGGGGCCGGCCGCGATCCTCGGGCGGCTGAGTGTTCCCCCAGAGATCGTGCTGCTGGCCCGGGTCGGCGTGTCCATGAGTGAGACTTCCCACATCGAGGTGGGGCTGGGCCG
>JAPSIC010000133.1 GCA_031179165.1 Brevibacterium sp. | reverse complement strand
CCGAGGCCCTGGCCGCCTACGGGCAGAAGTTCGACATCGACTATGAACTCCTCGAATCCAGGGAGCTCTTCTCCCGATTCGGCCAGTTCGTCCCGCACGAGGACGTCATCGGGTTCCTCGACCCCAGTGGCGGGTACCTCCGCACAGACGTCGTTGTCCGACGAGCCGCGGACGAAGCGCTGAGGGCCGGAGCACGGATCCTCGATTCCTTCGCCGTGGCAGTGGAACCGGATGAGACGGGGGTGACTGTGGTGACGGAGACCGAACAGATTCGATGTGAGAAGGTCATCGTCACTGCTGGTGCTCGGTCAGGATCTCTGCTTCCCCAGCTGGCTTCTGCCACTGAGCCCAGGCGCCTGACGATGACCTGGTTCCAGACAACCGAGCCGCAGCTCTACACCCCTTCACACTTCCCGGTGTTCTCCTGGTTCTTCTCCGATCACTACGTCTATGGAGTGCCGACAACTGACGGCAGACATGTGAAGATCTCGGGGATGATCGAGACAGCAGCGATGGAGTTCAACGGTTTCGACTACGACGCGTCCGTTCCACGGTCGACCATCCGCGCGGCCAGCGAAGCTGTCCAACAGACGATGCGGGGCGTGCATCCGATTCCCGTGAGAGCAGGGGCCTATCCGGATCTCTACTCTGCAGATCACGACTTCGTGCTCGACTACGTCGATCCGGACAAGAGAGTCTTCGCGGCGACAGGGTTCTCCGGCAAGGGGTTCAAGATGTCAAGCGCTCTGGGTGAGCATGCTGCCCGAGTCGTCACGGGAGGTGACGAGCTGCTCCCCGCCTTCTCGCTGTCACGGTTCATGGGGCCGGAAGGGTTCTGATCAAGATCGGAGTGTTTAGGCTGTTCACGTTCGTCGCTAATGCGTTCGGCACAGTCCTTTACTCGGAGCACTCAGCCCGGTCTTCGCCGACGCTATCGGAAGACGTCGTCGATGCCCTTGACACTGGAAATCCTGGGGGTCATTCAGCTGACCTTCTCGACCTCCAACCCTGATGGCCCCGATAGCGAAAACCGGCAAGTTGCTCGCTAGGTCCGGGGCAAGTCGATAGTGCAACCGAAATATTGGTGCTCTCCGAGGCAATGACCGGTCGCGGTGGCCTAATCTATCTATATGGGTGAAGCACTTCGGGTTGTCGGCGCGATTCTGCACCGCGATGGGCAAGTCCTCGCTGGCAGACGCAAGAAACACAAGGCCGAAGGCGGAAAATGGGAATTCCCCGGAGGAAAGGTTGAACTTGGAGAGACCCCCGAGTCTGCGCTTCGCCGCGAACTCGCAGAAGAACTCGGCCTCGACCACGTCTCGATCGGTGAACTCCTCACGCGTGAAGTCGAAATGTCCAATGGCAGATTGATCGACCTCGCTTGTTACTGGGCACACACTGACGCTAGTCCGACGACCAGCACTGACCACGATGAACTTCGTTGGCTCAAGATCCATGATCTAGACGAACTTGATTGGGCGAAGGCTGATCTACCGACTGTCGAAGCGCTTCGAACAAGCAGTGCTCACGAGCTTGCAATTAGAGGTGAATCTGGTGGTCACTGACGAACCCGATGGGTTACGAAGTACGGCGCTCGACTGGCTGCAAATGCGGACGGAGGACGGTAGGGAACCCGTAACACGAGAGGATATTCTCGACTTCCGATTTAATGACGAGCCGTTTCGTTTGCAGCCGCCATATCAAGGCATCTGGAAACCCAAGGGGTTCGACGCCGTCCTTTCAATTCAAACTGTATTTCGACGGCCCGGAGAGCAACGACCATACGAAGACGCTGTGGGCGCCGACGGCCTCTTCCGTTACAAATGGCGAGGCGAAGACCCGAATCACTCGGAAAACCGCGGATTGCGTGAGGCAATGAGGCAACGCCTACCGATCATCTGGTTTTGGGGCATAGCAATGTCTCCAGCCCGCTTCCAAGTCATTGCTCCAGTATTTGTCGTGGGAGAAGAACCCGAGCATAAGCAGTTCGTGCTTGCGACAGTCGATCAGGAAGATGTACCTGACTTAAACGAGTACTCAGCGCTCGAGCTCGCAGCACGAAAATACATCTACCGAATGGCGAAGACTCGAGTCCACCAACCAGTGTTTAGGTCCACTGTCTTGACCGCGTATGAAAATCGCTGCACCGTGTGCAGTTTAGGTCACCCGCAGCTTCTGGACGCTGCGCATATCGTGCCGGACAAAGATCCAAACGGCATTGCTTCGGTCGTTAATGGCTTATCCATGTACAAAATTCATCATGCTGCATTTGACGGCTACTTCTTGGGTATCCGACCAGACTATGTCGTTGAAATACGGAACGATCTCCTCGAAGAAATCGACGGTCCGATGCTAAAACACGGCCTCCAAGAACTTCACGGTCGACAACTCATGACGATTCCGAAAAGTAGGCGCGAAAGGCCCAGCAGAGATCACCTTGAAGAGAAGTACGAACTATTTAGGACCGCAACTGTCAAGGACGTTACTGCCTAAACGTCTTCTGACGCCGCGCGCCTACATTGGGAACATCGGCTGATCGGACCCCTACGTTTGATGTCCTGGTGGGAAATCGACAGTTAAGACTGCTCCACCGCCGCGAGGTCCGCGCCCGTCGCGTTCCGGAACTTCCCGCCCTCGGCAAGGTAGTCGTCACCGTGCTCCTGCACCCACTTGCTGAACAGCGGGCAGACCGGCACGACAGTGATCCCACGCTCGCGCGAATCCATCATCGCCTCGGCGACGAGGATCTTCGACAGCCCACGGCCGCCGAACTGCTTGTCGACGACCGTGTGATAGAAGATTCGCTCGGTCTCCGGATCGGGACCGGGCATGAAGTGAGCGCGTCCGGCCACCTCTCCCGAATCGAGAGTGATCGCGTAGGACGAGTTTGCCTCGTCGAGTTCCACGGTCACTTCGACGCCGGTGGAATCTGAGAGTGCTTCGGTCATCGGTCATTCTCCTTGGGTGGCGTTGTCGTGCTCTGGGCGTGGGGTGGTGGGTTCTTCCGCGCGCGGATGCGCACGTCGGGCAGTTCCGGGGCGGGCAGGCGGGCCAGCCCGGAGGCGTTCCTGCCGGGCCCTCCCGTGCCGACGTACCCGATCACCTCGCCGAAACGCGGGCTCTGATCCTGCCATTCCTGTCGGTACCGGCTGATCTCGTCATGGCTGCGGCCAACGAAGTTCCACCACATGACGATCTCCTCGTCGAAGGGAACTCCGCCGAACAGGATCAACCGCGCGTCCTCCTCGGCGCGGTTACTGATCCGGATCTCACTGAGACCGACACCGGTGTAGCCGAGGGAATTGACCGGCAGGGCCACGTCCTCGACGGCGACGTCTCCCGAATCGACGAGGACACCGTGCTCGAAAAGTTCGTCGACGGGCAGGTCCACGCTCGCACCTGGCCGGAGCCGGATCTCGGCGCCGACGAGCGGCGAATACGTGCTCACGGGCGATTGCGATCCACCGAGTTCGCCGAGGAAGACGATGAGCTCTCCGCCATCGAACTCGACGGCCTCGGGAGCGTAGTGCTCGAACTTCCGCCCCTCCTCGTGGCGGACGGCATCGGGCAGGACCAGCCACAGTTGGACACCGTGAAGAACCTTGGTTTCCCGAGTCGAGACCTCGGAATGGCAGATCCCCTGGCCTGCCGTCATCAGGTTGACCTCGGTCGGGAGGACAAGCCCCGCATTGCCGCCGGAGTCGATGTGCTGAATGGCGCCGTCGAAGAGCCAGCTGACGGTCTGCAGACCGGTGTGCGGGTGCGGGGCGACGTCCATTCCACCTGACTCGGATACGTCGTCGGGTCCGTAGTGGTCGACGAAGCACCACGGGCCGATGAGGGAGCGCTGCCTCTGCGGCAGGGTGCGGCGCACGGTCATCGCCCGCGGCCCGCCCAAGGGCACGCTCCTGGCCGTGAGGATCTCCACGGGTGCCCGATCGCTGCGGTGAGACAGACCCTCGTGCTGGCCTTCGGCACGGCAGAGCACCTGGTCCGGGTCGGTTTCGACGTTGCTCATCTCGGCATCAGCCCTTCCCTGCGACGGGCGCATCGGCTCGACCTGAGTCGATACCGATCAGACTACAACCCCACCGCTCTTGTACGTCCGCAGGACGGTCGATGCCCGCACCCCGCGCACCAGTCCGGCCCAGGTCTCCTCGGCAAGGAACTCGCGGAAGGCCTCGTAGTCGGCCATCGCGACATTGGCGACGACTTGATGCTCCCCGAGCACCGTCACCACGTATTTCGTGAAGGGATTCGACGCGATCGCATCGGCCACCTCGGCGGCTCTGCTCGGGGACGTCGAGATCCAGAGGAACGCCTCGGCACTCAGGCCCAGGTTCTCCGCACTGACCACGGCCCGCACCTCGGCGATGCGGGTGAGCAGCCGCTCCATCCGCTTGCGCACGGTCGTCGTGCTGTACCCGGTGACCTCCGCCAGCCGGGCAGTGCCGGTGCGGCCGTCGGCGGCCAGGGCCGCGAGCATCGCAAGGTCCCCGTCATCGGCGCGCCCGCGCAGGTCATTGAGGCGGGCATGGTTCGGATTCAGCCGTGCGGACTCGGCCGGCGTGATGAGGTCGGGCATCCACTGCGTCAGCGTCTTGTGATAGTCGAGGACCGGGGTGGCGGTGACGCCGTGGACCCCAGGGATCGACGGGATGTCCTCGAGCACGCTGTAGGCGAGCTCCCGCCGCGACAGGTACTGCTCGAGGACGAGCCGGGTGGGTGAGCTCAGGGCGTAGACGAACACGGTCTCCGGTCGGGACGCGAGTTCCTGGGCCACCGAGTCGACCTGGGCAGATTCGGCGGTCACCTCGATGATGGCGGTGCGCTCGGCCAGGGTCATGACCGTGACCGTGACGACGCCGGCCTCGATCAGGGCATTGCCGCGCCGGACGACCGTCGTCAGCGGGATTCCCAGCACCTTCGAGATCGTCCGCCAGGACGCCCGTCCATCGACCTGGAGGGCGCCGATGATCCGGCGGTCGATCTCTTCGAGCTGCATGCCACCAGTATGGCTCAGGCCACCGGGACCTCGAGCTCACCCTGCCGGGGTCCCGTGTCGCCGGCACCGGTCTTCCGTCGGATCCGCACGATGGCCTCGACGACGGCGACGATGACGAGGTTGGGGATCAGCGCGAGGAACCCGGAGTCCCAGGTGCCGATCGGCAGTTCGGCGAAGGTGATGATCGCGACGAGCAGGGTGCCGACGACGATCCCGGACCCCAACGAGATCGCGCTGACCTTGACCTTGTCGCCGAGCCCGCAGGCGATCGCCGGGGCCAGTTGCGACAGTCCGCCATAGGTGAGCAGGAGCAGGGCGCCGATGTCAGCACCCTTGAGCCCGAACACCAGGGCGATGCCGACGGCGATGACGATGATGACGTGGTTGAGGCGGAACCGCAGCTTCTCGGGCACCTTGTAGAGGACGTTGTGCGACACCAGGGAGGAGATGCCCATGACGATCGATCCGGCCGGCACCATTGCGGCCGCGGCGCCGAAGACCGCGACGACGGCGACCAGCCAGGACGGCATCGTCTGTCCGGCGACGGTGAGCAGGACCCGGTTGCCCTCGGTGGCGGGGTCGAGGAGGATGAGGCCGCCCATCCCGACGAGGATCGGGATGAAGAGCAGGAGCTGGTAGACGGCGAGCCATTTGAGGTTGCTGCGCAGGATCCGTGCGCTGCCGGCGGCGAGCACCGGCGGCCACAGGTGCGGCATCGTGTTGAAGGCGGCGCCGATCGTGGTGATGGCGACCCCGGAGATCCACCAGATCGCCCCATACCCGTCGGCGTTGGCGGTGAGCATCGACGCGTTCGTCACGGCCACCTCGGCGAAGATCTCCGGGATCCCGTTGAACGCGGTGATCACAGCGACGGCGACGATGACGAGGCCGACGAGCATCCCCGCGTCCTTGAAGATCGACACCCGGGCCAGGCCGCGGATGCCGGCGACGATGACGAACACGACGATGATGGCGCTGGCGAGCACCATGCTCAGCCCGCTCGCCCCGGCGGACCCGGTGACGAGTTCGACGATGAGGCCTAGTCCGGTGATCTGCAGCTGCAGGTACGGAATGAGGAAGACGGCGCCGACGATGGCGATGAGCACGCTCAGCGACCGTGATCCGAACCGATCGTGGAAGAAGTCGGCCATGGTCAGGTAGTTGCGTGAGGCGGCGAGGTTCCGCAGGCGCGGGGCGACGAAGAACAGCCCGATCGCCGAGGCGGAGAGGTAGCCGACGGCGAACGTGGCACTCACACCGCCGCTGAACGCGATCCCCGCGAGCCCGAGGAAGCTGAACGTCGTCAGTGATTCGCCGGCCTGGAGGAACCAGGAGGTCCAGCGGGGCAGCCCGCGCCCGGCGACGAGCCAGGAAGACATGCCCTTCTCCCGGGACCGGCCCGAGATCCCGATGACGCCGATGAGGATGATCCCGGCGATGATGATGAACGCGGCGGCGGTCATGCGAGGTCTCCCTCGGTGTGGTCATGGCCGGCGGTCGCGGTGGCCGCGTGCGCCTCGAGGGCGTCTTCGCGGGCGGTGATCTGCCGGTCGATGATCTGGAGGATGATGACGATCGCGACGACCAGGGCGGCCATCCACACGATCATCGTGGGGATGCCGAAGATCAGGCCCGGTTCATTCGCGAACGGGAACAGGGGCGTGAAGGTGATGAGCACGGCCGGAATGCAGGCAACGACCACCTGGGTCGCGGTCACCGTGCGCGTCGGCGGAGTGGGTTCATTCATGCGTTCATCTCCATTGATACGCCCGCCGAGGTGGGGGCTGGAAGGGTGCTCGCCGCCGTGTCTGCGGCGGGCTGCAGGTTCGTGCCGGTGCCCTTGTTCTGGGTCGTGGTCCGGGCGAAGGGGTCGACGTATCCGAGGTCGATGAGCGCTTCGATCGCGGCTGCGGACTGGAGGAGTTCGACGTCGCGGCCGGGTCCGGCCAGGAGCTGGACTCCGATCGGCAGTCCCGCCTCGGCGAATCCGGCCGGGATCGAGATGCCGGGCAGCCCGAGCGGGGTGAACAGCCACGCCGAGCGCATCCACTCGAGGTAGTCCCCCATCGTCTGACCGGCGACCTCGCGCGGCCACTGCTGCTCGGCGGGGAAGGGCAGGATCTGCGTGGTCGGGGCGAGCACGAGGTCGACGTCGGCGAAGAAGTCGGCGGCCTCCCGCGAGAGCCGCGTCGTCGTGTGCAGGGCCCGCATCACGTCGAGGGCGGTGAGCGTCTCCCCCTGGCGAATGTTGTCGGCGAGGAAGTCGTTGAAGTTCTCCTCCTCGGCGGCGAGGAGCTCACCCATCGTCGACTGGAACTCCGCAGCCCGCAGGGTGCGGAATGCCTCATCGGCACCGTCGAGGTTCGGACACGCCCGGATGACCTCGGCTCCCGCCTCCTCGAGCCGGGCGACGAGGGCATCCAGCGCCGAGGTGATCTCCGGGTCGACGGGGACCCGGCCCTCGAGGTCCGGGGTGTAGGCGATCCTCAGGCCCGTGAGTCGGGCCGGTTCGAGGTTCCGCAGGGCCGCGTGGTCGAGCGGCACGTGCTGCGGCTGCCGAGGCGTGGGACCGGCCATGACGTCGAGGAGCAGGGCGGTGTCGGCAACGTTGCGGGCCATCGGTCCGACGGTGACGAGCCGGTCCCCCATGTTCGGATTCTCGGTGTTGGGAAGGACTCCCGGACTCGGGCGCATCCCGACGACTCCGCAGAACGCGGCAGGGTTGCGCAGGGACCCGCCCATGTCGCTGCCGTCGGCCAGGGGCGCGAATCCGGCGGCGAGGGCGGCCGCCGCGCCGCCGCTCGAACCACCCGCCGAGCGGGCGAGATCGTGCGGGTTGTACGTCGTGCCGTAGACCTTGTTGAAGGAGTGGGAGCCCGCGGCCATCTCGGGGACGTTCGTCTTGCCGATGATGACGACTCCCTCGGCGCACATCCGCGCGACATGGAGGTCATCGGCCTCGGGGCGGAAGTCCGCGAAATGCCTGTGCCCGGCAGTGGCGGGGAAGCCGACGGCGCTCGCGGTGTCCTTGATCGCAACAGGAAGTCCGTGCAGTCGGCCCCGCTGGTCGGCGGGCAGGGCATCGAGGGCCTTCGCCTGTTCCCGGGCGGATTCAACGTCGAGGGCGACGATGGCATTGACGTAGGGGTTGTGCGCGGCGATGCGCTCGAGATGGGCCTCGAGGAGCTCAGTCGCGGAAACTTCTCCTGATCGAGTCAGCTCGATGAGCTGTTTGGCCCCATATTCATGCAGATTGCTCACGTTCGATCCGGCACCTTCCTCAAGAATTCCTCTTTGAACCACCTTTTCGAGTATGAGGATGAGGTGCGTCACGGTCAATCGGATTGTGTTTCGATATGAACCACCAGACACACTGATCATTCTGTTGTGCACCGCACCTCTTTCTCGCAGGCGTCCAGACATCCGAAATCTCGAGTGAAGGCGCATCGAATCGGCGCGGGGAGGTCGAGAAGCGGTGGCTGGATTACGTGGCGGCAGAGGTCGTGTCAGGGGGGACTTCTACTGTTGTGTCACTGTCATCGCAAAGGAGTGATCACTGTGAATGCCACTACCGCCACACCGGCGTCCGTCCGAACTCTGCTCGAGTCGTCGAGCCTGCGGACCGGCGGTCTCTCAGCACCCGCCTCGGCGAAAGACCACTTCGTCGACAGTGTCACTTCGCGACCAGCTGCCGAGGTCAACCCGGGTCTGTGGGCCTGGCAGGCGGAAGCACTTGACGCCTGGCACGCAGCTCGGTGCCGCGGAATCGTTGAAGCAGTCACCGGCGCGGGAAAGACCCTCATCGGCATCACCGCCGCGTTCGAGGCATTCCGACTGGGAATCAAGGTTCTGGTCCTGGTCCCGACTGCCGAGCTGCAGGCCCAGTGGCAGCGCCGACTCCTCGAAACCATCCCGCAGGCAGCAGTGGGGACATTGGGCAACGGGCGTTCCGATTCGCTGCGGGACTGCGACGTCCTCGTCGCGATCATCCACTCCGCGACGCGCAGGGCCGTGCTGCAACAGCATTCACTCGGACTGATCATTGCGGACGAGTGCCACCGTTACGCTGCTCGAACGTTCGCCACGGCTCTCGACTCCGGGTTCCGGTATCGGCTCGGGCTCACTGCGACCTACCGTCGCCCCGACCGCCTGGAGACCCGCGTCCTCAATCCCTATTTCGGAGGCGTGGTCCACCGGCTCTGGTACGACCGTGCGCTCCACGACGGAGTGATCTCCTCTTTCGACATCGCGCACGTGGGTGTGTCCCTGACGGATTCCGAGAGGGCTGAGTACCA
>JAPSIC010000132.1 GCA_031179165.1 Brevibacterium sp. | reverse complement strand
CCGCGAAATCGCGAACTCGGGGCCGTAGACCCGGCCGAGGAGCAGTGGGCCGATCAGGACAGCAAGAAGCAGCAGAGGCATGAGGGCGAGGGCGATGACCGTGCTCCTGCGAAGAGCCTGGTGGAGTAGAGCACCTGCCCCCCGCGCCTCAAATGTCCGACGGTAGGCCGGGAGCACGACGGCCTCGACCGAGGCTCCGACAAGATTGGCCGCCACGACCAAGTAGGCGGCGCCGGTGAAGCGACCGACATCCTGGACCGTGCCGAACCACGCGACGATTCCCAACGGCACATAGGACAGCAGGGAATAGATCCCCTGCATCAGGGACAGCGGTGTCCCGGCGATGGCAAGGGTTCGAGCATCGCTCACGAGCCGGGTGAAGGAACCTCTGAGCTCGATGCCCCTCGTCTGCGGTGCGGTCGACTTCTTCGGATCATCAGACAGAATTCCCTCGTCTTTGCCTGTCGTGCCGGCGAGCACTGCCGTCGACGCACTTGCGATCGCTGCCACGACAGCAGCGCCCCAGACAGCGGAGACGACCGAGGTGGTATTCAGCATGATGATGGTGGTGACACCGGCAGTGAGGATGGCATTGAGCAATTGGACGATTCCGATCTCCGGCAGGCGTTCTGCCTGCTGAAGCCGGGCGCAGAAGAGGTCGGCGAAGGAATCACTGATCTTGATGAAGAGAATGGCGAGGAAGAGCGATGGAGTCGAAGAATGGCCGAGCAGTCCGAGCAGACCGATCACGACGGCAACGGAGAATGCCACTCCACAGGATCTGACGAAGAGATAGGTGGACCAGCGGACCTTCTTGCGCAGAGTGATGTAGAGATTTCTCAATCCCAGCTGGGCCGAGATGAAGACCGGGGTCATCAGGGCGATGAGCGCGGAATAGTCTCCGACTGCGGAAGGACCGCTCTGTCGAGCGAAGAGCCACACCAGGTACCACTGGGCGGAGGCGACGGCGACATTTCCGATGGTGACCAGGACAAATGATGAGGACGTGCTCTTTGCAGTCACCCGAGTTCCTCCGTTCAGCCGGTCTGCACTGGATTCGCTCGTCTGGAAAGGCCGCAGTCTCGAGCAGCGAATCGGGCCTCTGTCCAGTATCCATCGGATCGTGGTTCGAGTGTGCTGGTGGAGACGGCCCCTGCGGGATTCTGCAGAACAGTGCGGAAGTCCGCGCAATATCCTCAGGCATCCGCCGGTCTGGGGCTCAAACCGACCAAAGCGTGCTTCGATGAGGGACAGTCGGTAGTGGAGCGACGAATGAGACCACCAGCGGATGGCCTTGCGAAGAGGGCATTCGCCACCGAAGAGCAGGAGCGATGAACTCACAGGCACAACGAGCACAGTCACCCGAACAGCGCTGGAGGCGAACGCCGATGATGCACGCCTGCGGGTTCGTCTCTCGACTGTCCGGCTCTCACCCACCTGTGGATCTCTTCTCAGCGATCCGCCCACGTCGGCAGTCGTCAGCGTGCAGAAGGCGATCGACCAGTACTATCCGAACGGCTGAGACAGATGACAGACAGGGAACGTGACCGATCAGGTTCCACCGACAGGTGCGGCGTCGATGGCGGCCGCGCGAAGACGATCGGCGTCTCGTCGCACACTCGGAGGGAAGCGCGCAACGGGTGGAAGATCGCACTCGGGTCCCTCGTGCTCTTGGTGCTGCTCGGATGTGCCGGAGCGGCTTCGTTCACATGGTATCTCGGCGCATCGTGGGACAGCGGTCGCAACCTCGTCGATGACCCCGCGTTGAATCGGCAGCTGAGCGACTCCTCCGCTGGCGCTCCGGCGGACGAAGGCAGGACCCGAGCTGCGGTCAACGTCCTTCTCCTCGGCTCCGACTCACGTTCGGAGAACGTCGCCTATGCGCAATCGGTCGGCTTTCGCACCGATGCCATCATCGTGGCGCATATCCCCGTTGACCGCAGCGGAATCCAGTTCGTCTCGATTCCCAGAGACTCCTGGGTGGACATCGACGGTCATGGCGAGGCCAAGATCAACGCTGCAGCCGCCTTCGGGGGGCTTCCGCTTGCCCTGGCCACGGTCTCGAACTTGATCGACGCGGACATCGACCACGTCGTCGTCATCGACTTCGCCGGATTTGAAGGACTGACGAACGCACTCGGGGGCGTCGAGGTGCATTCCCCCTACACCTTCACCAACGGCGGGTTCGAGTTCGTCAAGGGACTCAACCGCCTCGACGGTGCCGAAGCACTCGAGTTCGTCCGCGCGAGGAAACAGTTCCCTGACGGCGATCTGCAGCGAATTCGCAATCAGCAGGAGTACCTGAGAGCCGTCGGCTTCGAACTTCTGTCCGCGGACGTCCTCCTCGATCCGAGGACACTGTCCACGATCGTGCGCGACTTCAGCCCGTATCTCACTGTCGATTCAGGTCTCGACGCCAAGCGGCTGGTCGACCTGGGCGCAGACCTGCGTGGCATCAGCGACGCGGACATCGACTTCGTCACGGCGCCGATCTCAGGTGCCGGAGTCTCCGCTGACGGCCAGCAGTACCTCGAGGTCGATGCGGACGGGCTTGAGCAACTCCGCCGGGCCTTTGCCACGGATGGCCTGGCGAAGTACGCCTTCGATGCCGCTGAGCAGCAGCGATGAACTCTCAATCGATACGATCCCGCTCTCCCGAGGAGCTGCAGCAGGCACTGGGTGTCGATGAGCATGACGCTCGGCTGCTGTTCCGTGCATCGGGAGGCTGGCTTCCCCTCGCCCGCGCCGCGCAGGCGGCGCTCGGGTCGTCCGGGAGAAGCACGCACGAACTGCTGGGGTCGGCCAGCCTCGCCGATTTCGCCGTCGCGGATTCCGACGACATCGACGTCCCTCTCGAGACCCGAGACCGACTCATCCTGAAGGCATTGTCGCTGCTGCACGACTTCACCGACGAGGTGGCCATGTCGGCTCTTGAAGCCGTCGCCGACGCCCCTGCCGACATCGAGGCCGACGACCTCACCCTCACCATCCTTCGCCTGCAGTCGATCGGCATTCTGCTGCCCGGAGAGACGCCCGGCACCCTGACGGTGCCGCCGCTGATCGGGGCCTGGATGCGGTTGCGCTCCTCGGAGGACGCGTCGACCGCGAGTCTCCTGCGAAGGACCGTCGTCGAGGCATTCACCCAGCAGATCGAATTCGCGAAATCCCCGGATCCGGTGCTCATCGAGAACGCGCTCATCCTCGCCAGGGCGGGGCGGGTGTGGTCTGCCCTGAGCCGGATCGCCTCGGCGGTGGGACTTCCGATCCTCTACCTTCACCCACGGTCGGCACTCGAAGCGTTCACCGATCTGCCCGAGAAAGCACTCCGCGAGGAGCCGGATCTGATGCTCCTTTCGCTCGTCGCCGACAGGGTGTCGGAGATCTGCGGCAGATCCGCTGCGAGACCGGCACCGCGCACCGTGGACCGGGTGCGGGAACTCGTGGCTCGCGCCACCGCTCCCGGCAGCCCCGCATCTCGGGCGTTCGCGCAGCCGACCGTTCCTGAAGCAGGAGCGGACGATCCCTCCGAGAGCACGGGCGCAGAGGCCGCCGACGCGGACGCCCGCGGTCCCGGCGAGTCTCTCTCGGCCCACGGTCACAGTGAGGCGAGAAGGATGCTCGCGCGGATCGCGCTGCTCTCGGCCCGAGGCCATCACGGGGAGGCTGCGTCGCTCGGTGCGGGTTGGACCTCTTCGGGCCCCACCCGCCCGCGCGCCCTGGTCCGATTCGCGGCCGCCGCGGAAGCCGTGCTGGCCGGTGAGCCGGGACGCGCATTGGCCCTGCTGCGCGACATCGAGGACGGAGTCAGGGAGTCTTCCGTCGCCGGCGATTTCCTGGCCCCGGCCGTCATCGCCTGGTCGGCGCTGGCGTCATATCTCAGCGGCGACCACAGACGAGCCGAGACCGAACTGCTCCGGTTCGCCGGACTCGACGAACCGCCCCTCGTGCTCGAAGCGGCGTTCCGTCCTGCGGCCCTCGTCACGACGGCCTATCGCGTGCTCGACCGGTTGGATCTCGGTCGGCTGGCGGACCTGGTCGAGCGGATGAAGGCGTTCCCCGAAATGGGCCGGCTGTGGATCCACGTGCCGGTGCTCGAGCGGAGTCTGGCTCTGCTCAGCGCCACCTCGGAGTCGGGGGTGCTCCTGGCCGACGAGGAGGCCGAAGTCTATTCGCGGACGAGGAGGACAACCGACGACGGGACGGAGATGCTCAGAGCATCACGAGCTGCTACTCTTCTCGGCCTGGGACAGCTCTACCGGGCGCAGCAGATGCTGGAGGAATTGTCACCCCGGACCGGGGCAAAGTACGTGCTGATGGCGCGCAGCTACGTCGTGGCCGGCCAGCATGCCGATGCCCTTGCCGTGATCAGGGCTCACTTCTACCACGACTTCCTCAGCACCCGGGAGCGGGCGGAGCTGACCGGGTTGGCGGCCGTCGCCCACCTCCGCCTGGGAGATCGGGACCGCGCCGTGGAGGCCTTCCGGGAGACCGTCGAGCTGACGACATGGGTCGGATCACTGCTGCCCATCGCGCTGCTGCCGGCGTCGGATCGCACGGCACTGCTGGACCTCACGACCGAGGTGTGGACTCCCGCGTTGCAGGAGTTCGCCGGCGCCCGGATGAGTGTCCCCGATCTTCGCCGCCTTCTCGACCGCGTCGGCAGGTCGATGGTGATGCGTGCCGACATCCCCAATTTGACCCCGAGGGAGAGGACGCTGCTGGACCTGCTCGAGCAGAACCGGTCCGTGTCTCAGATCGCCGCCCACCTCCACCTCGTCGAAGGCACCGTGAAGAACAACCTCTCGGGGCTCTATCGGAAGCTGGGGGCCACCGGTCGGGACTCCGCCCTGGCCCGGGCGAGGGCCTTGGGATACATGGAGCCGCCCGAGACCTGAGTCTCGGACGGCTCCGGGTGCCGGTCTCGGCCGGCGATGACGCTCTCACCGCCATGACGCAGCCACCGCAGTCACGCAGTGATGAGGTTCCTCCGGCGGAAGCCGAGCACCCCGAGGCACACGAGCACCGCCGCGACGCCGATGAGGATGAGCACCGCCTCGGCGGACAGATCCTGGGCAGGGTACTGACCGACGTGCCGGAAGACGGAAGTGTCGAGGACCTCCTCGTCCAGCTGCAGCATCTGTCCGAACAACGTCATCACCGCGCTGTAGACGAACACGATCCACGTCAGCGCCATCAGGCGGGGGGCGAAGCCGTAGAGGGCCAGGGCGAGTGCGAGGAAGACCCAGACGGAGGCGGTCTGCGCGGTGTGACCGACCACCGACGGACCGAACAGCGCCCACTCACCGGTCGAGATGGTGGCTCCCAATCCGTCACCGACTCCGGCGAGGAGCATCAGCCACAGGGCACCGAGAGCCGTCACACAGGTCCACGACAGGAGCCAGGAGCTGCGGCCGACGGCGGTCGCCAGCACCGGTTCCGTGCGCACACCCTGCTCCTCGGAGCGCAGGCCGAGAATCGCGAGGACGGCATAGGCGGTGATGATCATCGCGAAGTACATCGCCATGTACCCGATGTAGCCGTCGACGATTCCCGCGGCCCCGCCCATGATGTCGACGATCTCCGGGGGCATCCCCGCTGCGCTGTCGGCCATGGCGCCGGTGAAGGAGCCGAACACGACCCCCATGGTGAACACGCCGACCGACCACCAGACCAGGTTCGAGCGCTGCAGCCGCAGTGCCAGGCCCAGCGGGGTCGACAGTGAGGCCGCGGCGCGCTCCCGACCGAGGCGATCGGCGAGGATCCCGGCCGCCAGATCGCGCTTTGACTGGAGCCGGACGGCGATGGGGACGAGTACCGCGAACAGGCCCAGGTGCAGGATCAGGGGCCACCACCTGTCGAGGACGAACGGTGCGGTCTGCTGAGCCCAGCCCAGCGGGGAGAGCCAGGTCAGCCACTTGAGGTCTCCATCCTGCACGGCCGACATGTCCCCGAGACCACGGATGACGAAGGCGGCGGCGAGGACCGCGCCGGCGATGCCGGATCCCGCGCGGGCGAAGGCGGAGAACTGCGAGCTCACCGCGGTCACGGCGGCGAAGACGCAGCCGACGGCCCCGACGCCGAGGGAGAACAGGAACACAGAGGCCAGCGGCTCCGGCTCGGCGGCCGAGTAACGGAAGGCCAGAGTCATGAGCACGCTCAGCGCGGCATTCATCAGCACCGCGACGACGAGAGCCGCGATCAGCTGCGTGTTGCGTCCCGTCACGTTGGCGCGGATGAGCTCGGCCCGCCCGGTCTGCTCCTCGACGCGGGTGTGGCGCGAGATCGTCGTGATATTCATCATCGCCGCCCCGAGCATGAGGAAGACGCCGTAGACCCCGGTGATGAAGCGTGGGAGCGTGATCTCGTCGAATCCGTATCCGGGGCCGGAGATCAGCCCCATGATCGGGTTCTGGGCGAACACGGTCATGGAGGCGAGCGCCTCGTCGTCCATCACCGTGCCGATGGCGTTGGCGAAGTAGGCGGTCAGTGCCGCCAGCCCGAGCACCCACAGCGGCAGCCGCCACCGGTCACGCCGGAGCATGAACCGGATCATCGTGGTCAGACCGGACAGGCTTCCTCCCTGCCTTGACCCATTGGGGTCGGCATGCCGGGGCCCGCTGCGGCCGGAATCTCCTCGGGGATCGTCCCGGACGGACCGGCGGGGCGGCTCGGCGGGTGTGGTGAGGATTCTCGTGGTCATGATCGCACCTCGTTGAAGCTGCGGCTGGTCAGGCCGGTGGTGGTGAGGACATGGGTGTCCGAGGAGCCATTCGAGCTCGCATCGTCGGCGTCCCGGTCGGCGTCGTCGTAGTGGCGCAGCAGGAGCTGCTCGAGGGTCGGCGGCGTCGCCGTCAGCGATCGGATCTCATGCTCTCCGAGGGTCCGCATGATCGCCGGCAGCTCGGCCGTGTCGGCGCTGAAGTGAAGTCGGGTCCCGATCCGCTCGAGATCGTGGACCCCGGCCATCGCGGTCAGCTGGGGCACATCGGTGGCGATGTCGACGGTGATCGCGGTCCGCGACAGGTGTCGCAGCTCGCTCAGGGCGCCCGATTCGACGATCCGGCCCTTGCGGATGATCGAGACCCGATCGGCCAGGGCCTCGACCTGCGCCAGGATGTGGCTCGAGAGCAGTACGGTGCGTCCCTCGTCCTTGGCTTCGCGGATGCACTCCTGGAACACGGCCTCCATCAGCGGGTCCAGTCCCGCCGTCGGCTCGTCGAGGAGCAGCAGGTCGACGTCCGAGGCCAGCGCCGAGATCAAGGCGACCTTCTGCCGGTTGCCCTTCGAGTAGGTCCGGCCCTTCTTGCGCGGGTCGAGATCGAAGCGGTCGATGAGTTCGTCGCGCCGTCGTTCGTCCACCCCGCCCCGGAGCCGGGCGAAGAGGTCGATCGCCTCCCCGCCGGTGAGTCCCGGCCAGAGCTCGACATCGCCGGGGACATAGGCGAGCCGGCGGTGCAGGGCGACCGCGTGCTTCCACGGATCCTCGCCGAGGAGGCGGATGCGCCCCGAATCGTGGCGCAGGATGCCGAGCAGGATCCGGATCGTGGTCGACTTGCCGGCGCCGTTGGGGCCGAGGAAGCCGTGGACCTCGCCCCGGGAGACCTCGAGATCGAGGCCGTCGAGGGCGCGGACCCGGCCGTAGGTCTTGACCACGTCGGTCAGGGAGATGGCCGGACCTTCGGTGTGGGTTGTCATGATCATGGCTGATCGTCTCCGTTCGGATCGGTGTCGGCCTCGACATCGGGGATCGAGTCGAGGACTCCATTGAGATAGAGGTCGAGCAGGTGTGGTGCCATTCGCGTCAGGGTGTCCTTGACGTCCGTCGTGCCCAGTGCCGTCTGAATCCGGTCGGCGAACATCATCGGCGCCAATGCGAGGGCGGCGATCGTGGCGGCCTGGCCACGCCGGTCAGTGCTCTGCCGGAACGTGTATCCGGCGAAGCCGTCGGCGAGGTATCCCTCGACGAGGTCGATGTAGTGCTCGAAGTAGCGCTGCCCGTGTTCGCTGGGGTCGAGGAGTGATTTCATCAGGTAGTCGATGTTCGTGCGCATCACCGGGTCGGCGAAGACGATCTCCATCGCCATCGTCGAATAGTGGGCGTTCGCGGCCTTCGCCTCGGTGATCGCGGTGAAGACATAGTCGTCGCACGCGGAGCGCAGTCCCTCCTTCGAGCCGAAGTGATGGATGACGAGCCCGGGAGAGACCTCCGCCGCCGAGGCGATGCCGCGGATGGTCGTCTTCGTGAACCCCTTCTCCGCGAATTCCCGGATCGCCGCCTGCTGGATCCGATCGGCGGTCTCGGGGGAGGAATTGGGGGAGCGATTCGAGCTCTTCTTCGTTGAACGCATGTTTAACATTAAACGCATGTTCAAAGCTTTCGTCAAGAGGCGGACGGGGATTTTTCCGTCGGCTCTTGACGTACAACCAAGCGGTTGTATGATTGCGGTATGGAGGCACTTCTCGAGGATCGGGCCGATGAGATGTTCCACGCATTGGCCGACCGGACCCGCCGCGACATTCTGCGGCGGGTGATGACCGAAGGGCTTTCCGTGTCCGACTTGGCATCCGGCTATGACATGAGTTTCGCCGCCGTGCAGAAGCACGTGGCTGTGCTCGAGCGTGCGGGTCTCATCTCCAAGCAGCGGGTCGGACGGGAACAGCGAGCCAGGGCCGAGGTCGATGCGATCCGCTCGATCGGCAGCCTGCTCGATGAGTTGGAAGAACAATGGCGCTCGAGGGTTCAGCGCATCGACGACCTGTTGACGGCCGACGAACCCGAGGGTGACAGGCGCACTCGATGAGGAGAAGACCATGCCAGTGACAGAAGTGATCAAGGACGAGAAGAGCTTCACCCTGACGATGGTGGCGGAGTTCGCCGCCCCACCGGAGAGGGTGTGGCAGGTCTATGCGGACCCGCGGCAGATGGAGAAGATCTGGGGACCACCGGAGTACCCGGCCACCGTCGTCGACCATGAGCTGTCCCCGGGCGGCAGGGTCACCTACTTCATGACCAGTCCGGAAGGCGAGAAGTACCACGGGTTCTGGAAGGTGGAGGCGGTCGACGAACCGCGATCCTTCGAATTCGAGGACTTCTTCGCAGACGCGGACTTCGAGCCGGCCGAGGGGATGCCGGCGAGCCGGAACCGGTACGAGTTCGTCGCCTCGGGGCGGGGAACGACGGCCCGCTACGTCTCGACCTATGAATCTCAGGAGGGCCTGCAGAAGGTCCTCGACATGGGCGTCGAGGAGGGAGCGACGGAGGCGATCGCCCAGATCGACGAGCTGCTCCTGGCCGAGCCCTCGACGGCTCCCTGACTTCGAGCAGGACAAGCGCCTCGACGGCTCTCTGACCTCGGGCAGGTCTGGCATCTCGATGACGGGTCCGGCGCCT
>JAPSIC010000239.1 GCA_031179165.1 Brevibacterium sp. | reverse complement strand
ATCGCCTCGGCGGTGGACCTGCTCGTCGCGAACACGCCCGCGGAGAGGCGCGACCTCATCCACGAACTCGGCGCCGATCCCCACGCGGTCGTCGTCGCCCGCCCGGGCGTCGATCACGCACGGTTCAATCCCGGCGACCGGGCCGCCGCCCGCGCGGAGCTGGGCTTCGCAGCCGACGAGAACATCGTGCTCTACGTCGGGCGCATGCAGTTCATCAAGGGCACCGACATCGTCGTCGACACCCTGGCCCGGCTGCGGGAGAACAACCCGCACCTGGCCGCGCGGACCCGCGGGATCCTTCTCGGGGCGGCCTCGGGGGGTCTCACCCGCTCGTCGTCGCCGTTCATGCGGGAGCTGACCTCGGCGATCGCGGCCGAACCGAGCATCGAGGTGCGCCCGCCGGTGCCCGCCCGCGATCTCGCCACCTACTACCGTGCCGCCGACGTCATCCTCGTTCCCTCGCGCAGCGAGTCGTTCGGACTCGTCGCCGCCGAGGCCGCGGCCAGCGGACTGCCCGCGATCGCGGCGGCGGTGGGCGGGCTGCCCGACATCGTCGAGCACGGATGCTCGGGCATCCTCATCGCCGACCATAACTCGCGGCACTGGGCGCTCGAACTCGAGCGGGTGCTCTGCGACGCCCAGCTGCACCGAGAGCTCGCGGCCCGGGCCGCGGCCCGGGCGACGCGCTTCGACTGGTCCGCGCTGGTGGAGCGGGTGATGTCGGCGCTCGGGGCTCTGCGGACGGACCTGTTCGCCGAGGCCAGCGCCGGACTGAGCATGGAGCTGGGGGCGCAGACGGGGACGTCGACCGACGCGACCACGGAACTGGCCGCGCGGCACTGCTGACGGAAGGCGAAGCGATGACCAACGAGGCGATGCCGAACGAAGCGATGACCAACCGGGAGATGACCAACGAGGAGATCCTGGCCGCGCTCGAGGGGTGGGCCCGGGAGAACGACGTCGAGTTCGAATCGGCCGGAGTCAACCACCTCGTCGTGCAGCTGCCGGGCGAGCGGAAGCTGAAGACGACGGTGTCGATCAAGCTGTCGGCGCGGACGGCGGACCTGCAGGCCTTCGTCATCCGCCACCCGGACGAGAACCGGGAAGCCTTCACCAGTTGGCTGCTGCGCAAGAACATGAAGCTCAAGGGAGTCGCGTTCGGCACCGACCGACTCGGCGACGTCTACCTCACCGCCAGCCTGCCCCGCCAGCGGCTGCTCGCCGAACTCGATTCCCTGCTCGGCTCAATCCTCTCCGCCGCCGACGAGTCGTTCAACGAGCTCCTCCTCATCGGCTTCATCACCAGCATGAAGAGGGAATGGGCGTGGCGAGTCAGCCGCGGCGAGTCGACGCGCAACCTCGCGGCCTTCGAAGACGTGCTCAGTGGGCCGGACAACGAGTTCCTCGCAGGGAACGCAGCGCAGCTCCGACCCGAGTGACCACTGACCAGTCGGCGTGATCACCGGCCGGTTGGTGTGACCGCAGGCTCGTTGGCGTCGCTGGGAAGGATGCGCCGGCAACCGAGCGCCCGGACGCCTGCCTTGACCTCGGCGGGCTCAGATGTCGGCCCTCACCTCGGCGGACTCAGACGTCTGCCTTGACCTCGGCGTGGTCCTCGTGGGCGGCGACGGGCGGCTTGCCGTAGGGCAGGCGGGCGAACACCGACGCCAGGAGTGCCCCGGAGACGTTGTGCCAGACGCTGAACACCGCACCCGGCAGGGCGGCCAGGGGAGAGAAGTAGGTCGTGGCCAGGGTCGAGGCGAGGCCCGAGTTCTGCAGCCCGACCTCGAACGCGAGCGCACGTCGGGTCGGGGTGTCGAGGCGGCAGGCGGTCGCCACCCCATAGCCGACGCCGAGGCCGAGGACGTTGTGGGTGATCACGGCCAGCAGCACGAGGAGGCCGGCGCTCGCGATCGAGTCGGCGGAGCCGGCGACGACGATGGCGACGATGTAGGCGATGGCGACCGAGGCCAGCCAGGGCAGGAGCGCGGTGATCCGATCGACGAATCTCGAGGCGACCAGGCGGACGATGACACCGACGATGACCGGGATGAGCACGGTCTGGCAGATCGAGAGGAACATCGACCAGAACGGCACGTTCATGTAGGAGCCGGCCAGC
>JAPSIC010000131.1 GCA_031179165.1 Brevibacterium sp. | reverse complement strand
TCGAGCTGCTCGCGGCGGAGATCCGCACAGCGATGGGGCTGATGGGAGCACGCACCGTCGCGGACCTGGGGCCGCAGCTCGTGCGCGGACTTCCGGCCCCGCTGCCGACAGGTGTTCCACGCCCCGCATCGGAGCCGCAGAACTGACTCTGCTGAGAACCGACTCTGCTGGGACCGCGACCAAGAAGTGCTGACGCGCGGCACTTCTGCAGCTCCTCTGCATTTCTTGGTCGCGGTGTTCCGGCCACGCTTCGCGTCCCGCCCGTGAGACTGCTCACTGCCCGAATCCCGACCGGGGTCCCGGCTGCCGGCGTGTGGTAGGAATGTCCAGGATGTCCCCACGAGACACTCGCCGCCCGCACACCCAAGGATGCATGATGAACGACACAGCCACCTCGGTGACGGGCACACGCGAACTCCGACGGGGACTGCGGGCCCGCCACCTCCAGATGATCGCGATCGGCGGGGCCATCGGCACGGGGCTGTTCCTCGGCTCGGGTGGGACGATCTCCCAGGCCGGACCCGGCGGGGCGCTGCTCGCCTATGCGGCGATCGGGATCATGGTCCTCTTCGTCATGCAGTCCCTCGGCGAGCTGTCCACGCATCTTCCGGTGGCCGGGTCGTTCCACACCTACGGGTCGAAGTACGTCAGCCCGTCCTTCGGCTTCGCGATGGGGTGGAACTACTGGTTCAACTGGGCGATCACCCTGGCCGCCGAACTCGTCGCGGCCGGGGTCATCATGTCCTTCTGGCTGCCCGACGTCCCGTCCTGGGTGTGGGCGGCGCTCTTCCTCGCCCTGCTCTCCGGACTCAACTTCCTGTCCGCGAAGGCCTTCGGCGAGGGCGAGTTCTGGTTCGCCCTCATCAAGGTCGCGGCCGTGCTCGCCTTCCTCGTGCTCGGGGTCCTCATGATCACCGGGATCATCGGCGGCAGCTCGCCGGGACTGGGCAACTGGACCAGAGGCGAGGCGCCCTTCGTCGGCGGGTGGGCGTCGATCATCAGCGTGTTCATGATCGCCGGCTTCTCCTTCCAGGGCACCGAACTCGTCGGCGTCACGGCAGGGGAGTCGAGCCATCCCCGCCGGGACATGCCCAAGGCCATCCGCACCGTGTTCTGGCGCATCATGCTCTTCTACATCGGCGCCATCATCGTGATCGGCTTCCTCCTGCCCTACACCGATCCCTCGCTGCTGGCGGCGGCGGACAACGAGGACGTCACCGCCTCCCCATTCACCCTCGTGTTCGAACGCGCCGGGATCGCGGTGGCCGCGAGCGTGATGAACGCCGTCATCCTCACCGCGATCCTCTCGGCGGGGAACTCCGGTCTCTACGCCTCGACCCGGATGCTCTACGCGATGGCCAGGGAGGGCACCGCGCCGAGGCTGTTCGCCCGCCTCAACGAGCGCGGCGTTCCCGTCATGGCCCTGCTGGCCACGGCCTTCATCGGCCTGTTCGGGTTCCTCTCCGAGGTGATGGGTGACGGCGGCGCCTACACCTGGCTGATCAACGTCTCCGGGCTCTCCGGATTCATCGTCTGGGCGGGCATCGCGCTGTGCCATTTCCGGTTCCGCCGCGCCTACCTCGCGCAGGGTGGGCAGCTCAGGGACCTGCCCTACCGCGCGCCCCTGTTCCCGGTCGGTCCGATCATCGCGCTGGTCATGCTCGTCATCGTCATCATCGGTCAGAATCTGCAGGCGGTCGCGGCGGGGCAGCTCCTCGAAGTGGCCTCGGCCTACATCGGCCTGCCCGCGTTCCTGCTCCTGTGGCTCATCCACCGGCTCGTCACCGGTCCACGTTCGGCAGTGGTCGACCTCGAGGAGATGGACGTCGCCGGCCTCGACGTCAGGCCCCAGGACTGACCGGCCCCGGCACGGACCGGCCCCTCGCCCGAGGACTGACCGGCCCCTCGCCCCTGGGGTGAGGCGCTCTCAGGCCTCGGCGTGGACCCGTCGCCATGCCTCGAGGCCGATGTCGATGATGCGGGCGTGGCGCATCTCGGACAGCGAGGAGATCGCGACCCACTCCGCACGGTCAGTGGTGCCGTCGATCTCGAGGGTGCCGAGCCGGCCGCCGATGATCCTCGCCTCGTACACGACGCGCACCGCTTTGAAGGGTCGTGCGGTGACCTCCCCGTAGACGGCGTGCCGGTGCGCCTCGGTGAAGGTGTGGGTCGTCAGCGGGCGGACGAGTTCGGCATCGAATCCCGTCTCCTCCCTGACCTCGCGGACGGTGGCCTCCTCGATCCCCTCATCGAACTCCACGCCGCCGCCGGGCAGGGTCCACACCGCGTGGGAGGCATGGTGGCCTCCGTTGAACCAGCTGAGCAGGATCTCCTGGGCCTCATTGACGATCACCGCATAACCGGCGACCCGCGTGTCGTATTCGGTGAAGTGCATGACCTCACCCTACCCGCGAGGACCCCCGCGCATCCCTGTTCGTCGCGGCCGGGGAGCTGTAGTGTGGAAGTGGTCTGAGCAGGCCGGAAGCGATCCGATCTGACGTCAAGGAGGATGGAATGAGAGCAGCGCGCTACCACGACCGCCGCGACATCCGCATCGAGGACATCGACGAGCCCGAGCTGAAGCCGGGAACCGTGGCCATCGATGTGGCCTGGTGCGGAATCTGCGGAACCGACCTCCACGAATACCTCGAGGGACCCATCTTCATCCCACCCGCCGGCCACCCGCATCCGATCTCCGGCGAATCGGCGCCGGTGACCCTCGGTCACGAGTTCTCCGGCACCGTCTCGGCGCTCGGCGAGGGTGTGAGCGACCTCGACGTCGGCGAGAGCGTCGTCGTCGAGCCCTACATCATCGCCGCCGACGTCGACACCAGCAACGACCAGTCCTACCAGCTCTCGGAGAACATGAACTTCATCGGGCTGGGCGGCGGCGGGGGCGGACTGGCCGAGAAGATCGTCGTCCCCCGGCGGTGGGTGCACCCGGTCGGCGACATCCCCCTCGATCAGGCGGCGCTCATCGAGCCCCTGTCCGTGGGACACCACGCCTTCGTCCGCTCCGGCGCGGGCGAGGGTGACGTCGCGATCGTCGGCGGAGCCGGTCCGATCGGACTGCTCACCTCGGCGGTGCTCAAGGCCGAGGGCCTCACCGTCTTCATCTCCGAGCTCTCCGAGGCCCGGAAGGAGATGGCGCGGACGACGGGAGTCGCCGACGAGGTGCTCGACCCGCGCGAGGGCGACGTGGCCGAGCGCGTGCGGGAGCTGACCGGGGGCAGGGGCGCCGACGTCGGGTTCGAATGCTCATCCGTCCCGGTCGTCCTCGACATGCTGTTCGACGCGGTCCGGCCGGGCGCGACGATCGTCAACGTCTCGATCTGGGGACACAAGCCGGAAGTCGACATGCCCACGCTCGTGCTCAAGGAGATCGACCTGCGCGGGACGATCGGCTACGCGGGCGACCACCCGGCGACGATCGAGCTCGTGCGCAGCGGAAAGCTCGACCTGGCGCCCTTCATCACCGGTCGCATCACCCTCGACACGCTGATCTCCGAGGGCTTCGAGCAGCTCATCAACAACAACGAACACCATGTGAAGATCATCGTCGACCCCAAAGCCTGAGCGGTACCAAGAGACCGGACCCGGGACCGGGTCCGGACCGAACGGAGGAGACCCGTCGTGACCGAAGCCAGTCCCCACCCCGATGAGCGGTTCTCCCGCACGCGCACGATCCCGGCGTCGGCCTCGGCGATCTTCGCGGTCCTGGCCGACCCGAGCCGGCACCGGGAAACGGAACCCGGCGACTGGGTGCGGACCGCGATCGACCCCGAGCCCCTCACCGAGGTCGGCCAGATCTTCGGGATGAACATGCATGCCGAAGGCACCGGAGACGACTACCGGATGCACAGCACGGTGACGGTCTTCGACCCTGACCGGGCGATCGCCTGGGACCCGGGGCAGCCCGACGAGTCCGGAACCGTCGTGCCCGGCGGTTGGCGCTGGCGCTACGACCTCAGGGAGGTCGACGGCGGCACCGAGGTGAGACTGACCTACGACTGGTCGAACACGACGCAGGAGGTCAGGGACTTCTTCGGCGGGTTCCCCGTCGTCGAGCCCGAGTTCCTCGACGACTCGCTCGCAAGCCTCGAACGTGCGGTGGGCACCGGCCGACCCGGGTAGTCTGGGGGCGTGAGTGACATCGCCACCAGACTGATCGGACAGACCGGCCCGAGGGTCGTGTTCCTCCATGGGCTCTTCGGGCGGGGGAAGAACTTCACCTCGATCGCCAAGGCCCTCGCACCCGACTACTCGAGCCTGCTCGTCGACCTGCCCAACCACGGAGAGTCCGCCTGGACGGACTCGTTCGACTACATCGCCATCGCCGATGCCGTCGCGGACACCATCGCCGAGGTGACCGAGCCGGAATCCCAGCCTGTGCACCTGGTCGGACATTCCCTGGGCGGGAAGGCCGCGATGGTGCTGGCGCTGCGCCGCCCCGAGCTCATCGACCGCCTCGTCGTCGTCGACATCGCCCCCACCTCGGGCGGGGCCTCCGGAGAGTTCGATCACCTCCTGACCAGCCTCGCCGCACTCGAGCTCGACTCGCTCACCTCCCGCACCCAGGCCGATGAGGCGCTGCAGGAGCCGATCGCCGACCCCCGGGTCCGGGGCTTCCTGCTGCAGAACCTGCGACTCTCCGCCGAGGGGTACTCCTGGCAGCCCAACCTCACCCTGCTCAAGGACAGTCTGCCGCGGATCGGGGACTTCCCGAGCACCGACGAGATCGGGGCGCAGAGCTTCGACCATCCCGTCCTGTGGATGGCGGGGGAGCGGTCCGACTACATCTCCGAGCATGACCTGCCCACGATGCGCGCCCTGTTCCCGCGCACCAACCTGCTCACCGTCAAGGACGCCGGACACTGGGTGCATTCGGAGCAGCCGCAGACGTTCGTCTCCGCGCTGCGGACGTTCCTCGGCCGCGGATGACGGGCCGGTGCCGTCGGGGGCGCGGACAGGAATATGCTGGAAAACAGCGGCGTTGAAACACCGAGACGCCGACAACCATGAGGAGGAGCGAGTGAGCACATCGATCCCGGCCGATTCCACGGCCAAGTTCGCCGAGTACGTCCACGGCGAACGACTGGTCAGCACCGACTGGGTGGCCGAGCACGCGGGCACCCCGGGACTCGTCATCGTCGAAAGCGACGAGGACGTCCTCCTGTATGAGACCGGGCACATCCCGGGGGCCGTGAAGATCGACTGGCACACCGAGCTCAACGATCCGGTCGCCCGTGACTACGTCGACGGCACCGGGTTCGCCGAACTGATGTCGAAGAAGGGAATCGCCCGCCACGACACGGTCGTCATCTACGGCGACAAGTCGAACTGGTGGGCCGCCTACGCGCTGTGGGTGTTCTCGCTCTTCGGCCACGAGGACGTGCGCTTGATGGACGGCGGCCGCGCGAAGTGGCAGGCCGAGGGCCGTGAGCTGACCACCGAGAAGCCGCAGCGGGAGAGGACCGAGTACCCGGTCGTCGAACGCGACGACTCGAAGCTGCGGGCGTTCCTGCCCGATGTCCGCGACCACCTCGGGCAGTTCCCGCTCATCGACGTGCGCAGCCCCGAGGAGTACACCGGCGAGCGCACGCACATGCCCAACTATCCGGAGGAGGGTGCACTGCGCGGCGGTCACATCCCCAGTGCGCAGTCGGTGCCCTGGGCGAAGGCTGCCAACGAGGACGGCACTTTCAAGTCCGCTGCAGAGCTGCGCGAGATCTACGCCGAGCAGGCGAGCCTGGGCACCAGTGATGAGGTCATCGCCTACTGCCGCATCGGTGAGCGCTCGAGCCACACCTGGTTCGTGCTCCAGCACCTCCTCGGCTACGAGAATGTGCGCAACTACGACGGTTCCTGGACCGAATGGGGCAACGCCGTGCGCGTGCCCATCGCCACCGGAACGGAACCGGGTGAGGTGCCCGGGCGCTGATGACCACGGACACGAACACCGACCTGCCCGAGAGCCTGCGGGAGATCGTCGAGGACTTCGCCGAGACCGATCCCGGCGAGCGGCTCGAGCTGCTGCTCGAGTTCTCCGCGGAGCTGCCCGAACTGCCCGAGAAGTACGCCGAGCACCCGGAGCTGCTCGAGCCGGTTCCCGAATGCCAGTCGCCGATCTTCCTCGTCACCGAGGTCGACGACCCCGACCGGGGGCGGCAGGCCAGGGTGCACCTGCACTTCTCCGCCCCGCCCGAGGCTCCCACGACCCGCGGGTTCGCAGGGATCTTGCGCGAGGGCCTCGACGGACTCTCCGCCGAGGCGGTCCTGTCCGTGCCGGCGGACCTGCCCCTGCGCCTGTCGCTGACCCAGGCTGTGAGTCCGTTGCGGCTGCGCGGAATGAGCGGCATGCTGTCGCGGATCCAACGTCAGGTCTCGGAGCGCATCGGCTCGATCTGATAACTTAGGTGAGACTTCGTTAGCCGACCCTAAGGAACCGGATGATCCGTCTCGCCCCCGCCTCGGCGCCGGCATCTCTCGGCCCGAGGCCCGGACCGAGCGCGACTGCCGTCCCGGGCCAGCCTACGGGTGCAGGCCAGCCGACGGGCGGCCAGACGACGGGCGGCCAGGTGTCGGGGCTGGGGCGGCGACGGACCGTCGGGCTCGCCGCGGCCGTCATCGCCCTCGTTGTCGTGGTCCTCGCCTCATTGGCGCTCGGGTCCAGGGACATCCCGGTCACCGAGGTCATCCGCGCATTCCTCGCCCCCACCGGCAGCAGCGATCAGCTGGTCGTGCTCGAGATGCGGCTGCCGCGGACTGTGCTCGGCATCCTCGTCGGGGCGGCCCTCGGCGCGGCCGGCGGTCTGATGCAGGCCCTGACCCGCAACCCGCTGGCCGACCCCGGAATCCTCGGGGTCAATGCGGGAGCCTCCCTGGCGGTGGCGGTCGGCGTCGGCGTCTTCGGCATCACCTCGATCTCCGGCTACATCTGGTTCGCGTTCATCGGAGCGCTGCTGGCCACGGTCGCCGTCTACCTCATCGGAGCGGCAGGACCGGGCCGCAGCGTCGACCCCTTGCGACTGACCTTGGCCGGAGTCGCCGTCGCAGCGGTCCTGACCGGCCTGACGAAGGGGATCCTGCTCACCGACGAACGCGCCTTCGACGCCTTCCGCGCCTGGGACGTCGGCGCGATCGCCGGCCGCGGCTTCGACACGGTCGCCGCCGTCGCCCCCTTCATCGCGGTCGGGGTCGTCCTCACCCTCGTGCTCTCGCGCGCCCTCAACGCCGTGGCCCTCGGCGACGACCTCGCCGCAGGCCTCGGCGTCTCCGTCCACCGGACTCGGATGCTGTCGATCCTCGCCGTCACCCTGCTGGCCGGGGCGGCGACGGCCGCGGCCGGCCCGATCGCCTTCATCGGACTGATGATCCCCCACGTCGCCCGCTGGGTCACCGGCACGGACCAGCGGTGGATCCTCGCCTATTCTCTGCTCCTGGGACCCATCCTGCTGCTCGTCTCCGACGTCCTCGGACGCCTCGTGATGAAACCCGGCGAACTGCAGGTCGGGGTCGTCACCGCCTTCGTCGGCGCCCCGGTCCTCATCGCCCTCGTCCGCCGCAAGAAGGCGAGCCGACTGTGAAGGAGGGGACTGTGAAGGCGAGCCGCCTGGGAAGGAAGGGACTGTGAGAGCGAACCCCGGACAGGCACCGGCGACAGGACCCGACGTCACTCCGGCGGAGCGGATCGACTTCGGTCGACCGATGCTGCGGTTCCTCGGTCTGCGCATCGACGTCCGGGTCGTCGTCACCGCCACCGTCCTCGGCGTCCTCGCCCTGGTCTGCGGCTTCCTCGGCCTGCTGCTCGGCGAATTCTCACTCACCCCGGCCGAGGTGTTCGCCGGCCTGTTAGGGGAGGCCGACCGGCGGATCGTCACCATCGTCGTCGGCGAATGGCGCGCGCCCCGGGTGCTGGCCGGCATCATCCTCGGCGCCGGCCTCGGCGTGTCCGGAGCCGTGTTCCAGTCCCTGACCCGCAACCCCCTGGGCAGTCCCGACATCATCGGATTCTCCACCGGCGCCTACACCGGCGGGATCGTCACGATCCTCGTCCTCGGCACCGGATTCATCTCCACCGCCGTCGGCGCGATCATCGGCGGCCTCGCCACCGCGATCCTCGTCTACCTGCTGACCTGGAAGGGCGGCGTGCAGGGCTTCCGCCTCATCATCGTCGGCATCGCCCTGACCGCGATGCTGGGCGCATTCAACACCTGGCTGATCATGCGCTCGGACCTCGACCTGGCGATGACGGCCGCGACCTGGGGCGCGGGCACGCTCAACGCGATGAGCTGGGCGACCGTCGTCCCCGCAGGCATCGCGACCATTGTCCTGATGATCGCCTGCGGCCTCTTCGCCCGCGACCTGTCGACCCTCGAGCTCGGCGACGACGCCTCCAGGGCGCTGGGAGTGCGCAGCGAACCCGTCCGCGCCGTGTTCATCCTCCTCGGCGTGGCACTTGTCGCCGTGGTCACAGCCGCCGCGGGACCGATCGCCTTCGTGGCACTGGCGGCCCCGCAGATCGGTCGCCGGATCGCCAGGGCCCAGGGCACCAGCCTGCTGTCGGCCGCCGCCGTCGGGGCGCTGCTGCTGGCGGCCGCCGACCTCGTCGCCCAACACGCGCTGGGAGACGTCCAGCTGCCCGTCGGAGTCGTCACCGTGTGCATCGGCGGAATCTACCTCATCTGGCTGCTCGTCCACGAAGCTCGGAAGGCACTATGAATCCTCAGCCACTCACCACCGACGAGGCGACCCGCCGCACCGTCGAGGCGCCCCGCCGCACCGCCGAGGCGCCACTCACCACCGACGAGGCGACCAGCCGCACCGCCGAGGCACCGGTCCCATCGTCGGCACCCGTCCCACTCGCGGCCCGCGGACTCGATCTCGCTTACGATCAGCGCCGGATCATCTCCGGTCTCGACATCGAGATCCCCGCGGGAGAGTTCAGCGTCATCGTCGGGCCCAACGCCTGCGGGAAGTCGACGCTCCTGCGCGCCCTGGCCCGGCTACTGCCGCCGGCCGCCGGCACGGTGCTGCTCGACGGCCAGGACATCGCGACGATGAAGACGAAGCAGATCGCCAAGCGCCTGGGTCTGCTGCCGCAGAGCTCGATCGCGCCGGAGGGCATCACGGTGGGGGAGCTGGTGGCCCGCGGCCGCCACCCGCACCAGTCGTTCCTGCGGCAGTGGACCGATGTCGACGAGGCGGCGGTGCTCACGGCCCTGCGGGCCACGGGCACGCAGAGCCTGTCCGCCCGGCCGGTCGACGAGCTCTCCGGCGGGCAGCGCCAACGCGTCTGGGTGGCGATGGTGCTGGCTCAGCAGACGCCGCTGCTGCTCCTCGACGAGCCGACGACGTTCCTCGACCTGGCCTTCCAGATCGATCTGCTCGACCTGTTCTCCCAGCTCAACCGGGAG
>JAPSIC010000130.1 GCA_031179165.1 Brevibacterium sp. | reverse complement strand
GGACTTGCTAGGCTAGAGAGTCGACCAATTCATCGTGAAGAAGGCTTGCAGGTGTTCAATACTCTTTCCGACAGGCTCACCGCGACATTCAAGAATCTGCGGGGCAAAGGACGGCTGTCCGAAGCCGACGTGGATGCGACGATCCGTGAGATCCGTCGTGCTCTTCTCGACGCCGACGTGGCCCTGCCGGTCGTGCGCGCATTCACCGGGAGGATCCGCGAGCGGGCGCTGTCCGAGGAGGTCTCCGGCGCGCTCAACCCGGGCCAGCAGGTCGTCAAGATCGTCAACGACGAACTCGTCGGCATCCTCGGCGGCCAGACCCGCCGGGTCACGTTCGCCAAGCGCCCGCCGACGGTCATCATGCTCGCCGGCCTGCAGGGTGCGGGAAAGACCACGCTCGCGGGCAAGCTCGCCCACTGGCTGAAGTCCGAAGGGCATCGGCCGATGCTCGTCGCCGCCGACCTCCAGCGGCCCAACGCGGTCAACCAGCTGCAGATCGTCGGTGAGCGGGCGGGTGCCTTCGTCTACGCGCCCGAGGCGGGCAACGGCGTCGGCGACCCGGTCCAGGTGGCCAAGGACTCGATCGACGTCGCGAAGTCCAAGCTCCACGACGTCGTCATCGTCGACACCGCCGGACGCCTGGGCATCGACGAGGAGCTGATGCAGCAGGCCTCGGACATCCGTGCCGCGGTCAACCCGGACGAGGTCCTGTTCGTCATCGACGCGATGATCGGTCAGGACGCGGTCAAGACCGCCGAGGCCTTCCTCGCAGGTGTCGACTTCACCGGTGTCGTGCTCTCGAAGCTCGACGGCGATTCGCGCGGCGGTGCTGCGCTGTCCGTCGCCGAGGTGACCGGCAAGCCGATCATGTTCGCCTCGACCGGCGAATCGATGAAGGACTTCGAGCAGTTCCATCCCGACCGGATGGCCGACCGGATCCTCGACATGGGTGACATCCTCACCCTGATCGAGCAGGCCGAGAAGACCTTCGATGAGAAGGAGACCGAGAAGCTCAAGAAGAAGGTCGAGTCCGGAGAGGACTTCGACCTCAACGACTTCCTGACGCAGATGTCGAGCCTGAAGAAGATGGGCTCGATGAAGAAGATGCTGTCGATGATGCCCGGCATGAGTCAGTACAAGGATGCGATCGAGGCGTTCGACGACCGCGAGGTCGACCGGGTCGAGGCGATTGTGAGATCGATGACACCCGCCGAGCGCAGCAACCCGAAGATCCTCAACGGCTCCCGCCGCGCCCGTATCGCCAAGGGTGCCGGAACCACGGTGACCGCGGTCAACCAGCTGATGGAGCGGTTCACCCAGGCCCAGAAGATGATGCGCGGGCTCGGTCGCGGGGGTGGAATGCCGGGGATGCCGGGCATGCCCGCGATGCAGGGAATGGGCGGAATGCCCGGAGGTGCGCCCAATCGCAAGAAGAAGGCGGCCGGGAAGAAGAAGGGTCGCAAGGGCGGCCAGTCCGGCAACCCCGCCAAGCGCGCCCAGCAGGCGCAGGAGAAGAAGACCGGGACGACCAAGGACCCGGTCGGCTCGGCGTTCGGCGGCGTCGACCTGGGCGGGGACGAGGAGTTCGACCTGGGCAACCTGCCGAAGGGCTTCGGCGGGATGTTCTCGGGTGGCAAGAAATAGGGCTTTCTGGCACAATTGACTCTTGTACTTTTGCTTTCGGTGCGGGCCCTCTCTTCCGGACCGGAGCGATAGTCCAGGTCACAGATTCCAACAGATCAACCCCACGTTCTGTGGAACTTCTGTGCAACAAAAAAGACAAAAGGAGACACCACTAAAGTGGCAGTCAAAATTCGCTTGACCCGCATGGGCAAGATCCGTGCACCTTTCTACCGCGTCGTCGTCGCCGACTCGCGCACCCGTCGGGACGGTAAGGCCATCGAACAGATCGGCATCTACCACCCGACCCGTGAGCCTTCGGTCATCGAGATCGATTCCGAGCGCGCACAGCACTGGCTCTCCGTGGGTGCCCAGCCCACCGATCAGGTTCGCACCCTGCTCAAGCTGACCGGTGACTGGCAGAAGTTCACCGGCGAGGGTGAAGCAGTGAACACTGTGAAGCCTCAGGTCGAGAAGACCCCTTACGTCGCTCCCACCGCCGAATCGGTGATCCGGGAAGCCATCACGCGCAAGGGCAAGACCGACGACGCAGCTGCAGAGCCCGCTGCCGAAAGCGCTGAAGCCTGAGATGTTGGCAGAATCGCTCGAACACCTGGTCCGCGGCATCGTCGACAATCCTGACGATGTGTCCGTGCGGTCCAGGTCGTCCCAGCGGGGGACCACGCTCGAGGTTCGAGTCCATCCGGATGATCTCGGACGCGTCATCGGCCGTGCGGGCAGAACCGCAAAGGCCCTGCGCACCGTGATCAACTCACTGGCCGGCCGCGAGTCGGTACGGGTGGACCTCATCGAGGCGTGAGCATCGAACGAACTTGAGGGGCGTGGCTGCCGGCCGCGCCCCTCAAGTGCATTCACGCCCCCAACGGGACGGGCGCCGGCACGGTTAGACTGTGCTCTGATCGCGAGCAGTCGCACGGCATGACGGCAGCAGAGAACAAGAAGGAGCAGCATGGACACGGTGTTCGCCCGATTGGGGAAACCGCATGGCATCAAAGGGGAATTCACCGTCGAGGTGCGCACCGACCACCCGGATGAGCGGCTGGTGCCCGGTCAGTCGTACTCCACCGATCCCGACATCGGACCGCTGACGCTGAAGACGGCCCGGTGGCACCGCGACCGGCTGCTGCTCAGCTTCGAGGAGATCACGGATCGCACCCGCGCCGAAGAGGTCCGGAACACGATGATCCTCGGGGAGATCGCCGCGGAGGAGGACGAGGACAACGCCTGGTACCTCGACGATCTCATCGGACTCGAGGTGTTCGAGGGAGACGCCAAGGTCGGCACCGTCACCGATGTCACGAACGGTGTGGCGCAGGACCTGCTGCACATGGAGCACGTCGACGGGCACGAGGTGCTCATCCCCTTCGTCGAGCCGATCGTCCCCGACGTCGACCTGGACGCCGGGCGCATCACCGTCACTCCTCCGGCCGGTCTGTTCGACGCCGAATGAGCCCGGCCATGAGGATCGATGTCGTCTCCATCTTCCCCGACTACCTCGCCGGGCTGCAGCTGTCGCTGATCGGCAAGGCGGTTGAGCAGGGGCTGATCGAACTCGGCATCCACGATCTGCGCGAATTCACGTTCGACCGCCATCGCACCGTCGACGACAGCCCCTACGGCGGAGGCGCGGGCATGGTGATGAAGGCAGAGCCCTGGGCGCTGGCGCTGGAGCACATCCTCGGCGCGGACGCCGAGGGCACCGAGGGCACCGGGGGCGCCGGTTCGCCGCCGAGACCGGTGCTCATCGTGCCGAGCCCCGCGGGACCCGTGTTCGATCAGCGCACCGCCGAGGAGCTGGCCGGAGCCGACCATCTGGTGTTCGCCTGCGGGCGTTACGAGGGCATCGACCAGCGCGTGCTCGACTGGGCCCAGGACCACTTCGATCTGCGTCCGATGAGCATCGGCGACTACGTCCTCAACGGGGGAGAGGTGGCGTCGATGGTGATGATCGAGGCGATCAGCCGTCTCATCCCCGGAGTCATCGGCAACCCCGAGTCGCTGACGGAGGAGAGCCACGAGGACGGGCTCCTCGAATACCCGATCTACACGAAGCCGGCCAACTGGCGCGGCCACGAGGTGCCCGAGGTCCTGCTCAGTGGCAATCACCAGGCGATCGCCCGGTGGCGGCGGGACCGACGGCTCGAACGCACCGCTGAGGTCCGCCCCGATCTGCTCGCTCGCCTCGGCGACCTCGACAGCCGGGACCGCGCCGTTGTCGACCGGTTTGAGTCCCGGGGCGAAACCATGACAGAATAGGGCGTCGCGTTTGTTGGCATTCACCTGCTTCAGGGGGATGGGTGCCCAGCACAGTTCGTCGAGGTCATCTCGACGAGAATCGGGGAGCGATCCCGGCAGACGATCCACTCACCGGTCAACCCGGTCTGAAAAGCGTGTCCTCGTCCTGAAGCGGAAGGCACAGGAGAATCACTATGCAGAAGCTTGATGCTGTCGATGCAGCCTCGCTGAAATCCGACGTCCCCGAGTTCCGCGCCGGTGACACCCTCAACGTCCACGTTCGCGTGGTCGAGGGCAGCCGCTCGCGTATCCAGGTGTTCAAGGGAATCGTCATCCGCCGCCAGGGCGACGGAGTGCGCGAGACCTTCACCGCTCGGAAGATCAGCTTCGGCGTCGGCGTCGAGCGCACCTTCCCGGTGCACTCGCCCATCGTCGAGAAGATCGAGGTCCTCAGCCGCGGTGACGTTCGCCGGGCGAAGCTGTACTACCTCCGCAAGCTGCGCGGTAAGGCCGCACGCATCCGCGAAAAGGCCTGATACTTGCCCGGCACTGCGCCGAATGATCACGAGAACGCGACCTTCGGGTCGCGTTTTCGCATCTCGCCGAGGTGGTGGAAGACGGTTCTCGTCCTCGCCGTCGTCATCGTCGTCCTCGGTGCGGCGATGCGGGGATTCGTCGTCCAGCGGTTCACGATCCCCAGCGAGTCGATGCAGCCCACCCTGCAGGTCGGCGACGAGATATCCGTCTGGCGCCCCGACGCCCTGCGCGGTGAGATCCAGCGCGGCGACGTTGTCGTCTTCGACGGACGCGGGTCGTTCGTCGACGCCGCTCTGCCGACCCCGCTGCAGAAGCTCGGGTCCTGGGTGGGGCTCGGAAGCCGGGACGTCTACTACGTCAAGAGAGTGATCGGTCTGGGCGGGGACACGGTCCGATGCTGTGACCCGGAGGGCCGGCTGCTCCTCAACGGCCAACCGCTTGCCGAGGACTACGCCCCGCTGCCCGCCTCGGCGATCGAGTTCTCGGTGCAGGTGCCCGAGGGCACCATGTGGGTGATGGGCGACAACAGGAACGACTCCGCCGACTCCAGGGCGCTGCTCGGCCGAGCCGGCGGCGGCTTCATCTCCACCGACCGGGTCGTCGGACCGGTGATCGGTCACGGCTCGAGCCTCGACTGAACGGCGAGAATTCCCTCCGTTCAAACTGAGGATCGGGCCGCGGGCTGGCTGATACGCTCAGTCCAGTCCTGCCGCGCATGGCCTGGTCGAAGAAAGCGAACGAATGCCACCCTCTCAAGCCTCCCCTCCTTTCTCTCGGAAGTTCGTCCGCGGTCTGCTCGAGGCCGTGGCGATCATCGTCGTCGCCGTTCTCATCTCGACGGCGCTGCGGGCCTGGGTGATGCGGTCGTTCTACATCCCCTCCGGTTCGATGGAGCAGACCCTGCAGGTCGATGACCGGGTCCTGGTCAATCAGCTCGCGCCCCGCTTCGATCCCGCCGATCGCGGGGACATCATCGTCTTCGACGATCCCGACGACTGGCTCTCCGCCGGCCAGGTCTCCTCCTACCGGCCCAACCCGGTCCTCGAATTCCTCGGACTGGCACCGTCGGACGCCGGCCAGCAGCTGATCAAACGCGTCATCGGCAAGGGCGGGGACACCGTCGAATGCTGCGACGATGAGGGGCGGCTGCTCGTCAACGGCGAACCGATCACCGAGACGTACCTGGAACCGGGAATGGCCCCGTCGCAGATGGAGTTCTCCGTCACCGTGCCCGACGGTCACTACTGGGTGATGGGTGACAACCGCAGCAACTCCGCCGACTCCCGCTTCCACCAGGACTCACAGCCCTTCGTCCCGGCGGAGAACGTGGTCGGCACCGTGTTCCTCCTCAACTGGCCGCTGAGCCGCTTCACGTGGGTGAGCACCCCGGACGAGGTCTATGCCCAGGTTCCCGAGCCGGAAGGGATCACCGGCAGCTGATGACGATCACCGGTCTGACTGATCTCAGTCTCGAACGTTCACTCCTCGCCGAGGGCTTCGACTCCGTGATCGGAGTCGACGAAGTCGGGCGCGGCGCCCTGGCCGGTCCGGTCAGTGTCGGAGTCGCCGTGTTCGACCTGCCCGAGCTGATCCGCGCCGAGGTGCCTGAGGGCATCCACGACTCCAAACAGCTCTCCTGCGAGGCCCGCCGGGCCGCCACCGCGCGGGTTCGGGGATGGGCGCGGGCGACCGCGGTCGCCTCCGCCGGCCCGACCGAGATCGATGTCCTCGGGATGACGATGGCCCTCAACCTGGCCGGCCGACGGGCGCTGGCCGAGGTGTTCGGCTCCGCTCCCATCCCGCCGCGGACGCTGGTGCTCCTCGACGGCAAACACGACTGGCTGTCCGCCCCACTCACGCTCGACTGCCTGGGGATATTCGGTCCCTCCGCCGACCTCGAGATCCCGCCGGTGCGGACCGTGATCAAGGGCGATGGCAGGATTCCGGTGATCGCGGCTGCGAGTATCGTGGCCAAGGTGGCTCGCGACGAGGAGATGATCGAACTCGCCGCGGCGCACCCGCAGTATGGTTGGGAGTCGAACGTTGGATATGGGACGCTCAGGCATCGTCAGGGTCTCGCCGCACACGGTGCGAGCGTTCATCATCGGAAGAGCTTCCGCTTACACACGACTGAGGAAATATTGGCATGAGCACAGATGATCTGGACGACTACGAAGCTCAGCTGGAACTTCAGCTGTACAAGGAGTACCGGGACGTCGTGGGGCTGTTCGCCTATGTGGTGGAGACGGAACGACGCTTCTACCTCGCCAACCACGTCGATCTCAAAGCGCACAACGACGCCGGCGACGTCTACTTCGAACTGACTCTGCGCGATGCCTGGGTGTGGGACAGCTACCGCTCCGCCCGGTTCATCAAGACGGTGCACGTGCTCACGTTCAAGGACGTCAACATCGAGGAGATCGCCAAGAGCGACCTGGAGCCGCCGACCTCGATCGGGCGCTAGACGGGAGGGCGGCAGCCGCGCCGACTCGCTGCCGGGAGGCTGTGGACGGCGCTGACGACTCGCGCGTGTTCGGCCTGTGGATGATCGAGGAGAATCCACAGGCCATTGCTCTGCCCTATCCCGCCCAGTGCCGCCCGTGGTGGGCTGGGCCGCATGGGACGCTCAGACGCGAATGCGAGCCGGAGACCGGCTCTGGCACCGCCGGCCGATGCGCCGCCGGCGGGTCAGCGCGGCGGTGCCGAGCACCGGAAGGCCAGGACACCGAGTCGCGGTGAGCGGCAGCTGGCCCTCGGCCGGACGGGGGAGGAGCTCGCCGTGGCCTACCTCGAAGACCGCGGTATGACGATCGTCGAACGCAACTTCCGATGCCCCCGGGGAGAGATCGACATCATCGCCCGCGACGGGGACGAACTGGTGTTCGTCGAAGTCAAGACCCGGCGGAGTCTGGCCCTGGGCTCGCCACTCGAAGCCATCACCCCGGCCAAGCTCGGACGGATCAGGATGCTCGCCGGCATCTGGCTGAGCCGACAGGCCGGCTTCTTCACAGCCGTCCGCATCGACGGACTCGGCATCGTCGCGGGCCCACAGCCGCAGTACTTCCACGTCCGGAACCTGCAGGCCGACTGATGGAGGCCGAAGCGAAGCTGAACGTGATCGGACGGTCCTCCGCCGTCGCCCTCTGGGGCCTGGCCGGCACGATCGTCTCGATAGAAGCCTGCGTCAGCGCCGGCCTGCCCGGCATCGACATCGTCGGTCTGCCCGACACCTCGGTGAGCGAATCACGGAAGCGACTGCGGGCGGCCCTGGCCTACCTCGGAGTCCCCGTCGCCACCCAGCACCTGACGATCAATCTCACTCCTGGCACGGTGCCGAAGATCGGAACCGGGTTCGACCTGGGGATCGCGGTTGCCGTGCTCAGGGCACAGGGGGTGATCGATTTCGCGGGAACGGAATCGGTCGTCCACTGCGGGGAGCTGGGACTCGACGGTCGGATCAGGCCCGTCAACGGAGTCCTGCCCAGTCTGCACGTCGGCCTCCAGGCCGGGTTCGAACGCTTCGTCGTGCCCGCCGGGAACCACCACGAGGCATCCCTGCTCGCCGGCGCCCACGTCAAAGCGATCACCTCGCTGGCCGAGCTCGTCAACATCTACGGCGGTGACCTCGCGGTTCCGCCGCTGCCGGCGGTCGTCGCGGCGCCCTCGCCTGCGGCCAACCGACCGGAACCGCACGACTTGGCCGAAGTCCAGGGGCAGGACGAAGCCCGCTTCGGACTCGAAGTGGCCGCCGCAGGCGGACACAATCTGCTCATGCGCGGGACCCCCGGCGCGGGCAAGACCCTCCTGGCCCAATGCCTGCCCAGCATCCTCCCGCCCCTCGACGACGCACAGGCGGTGGAGGTCGCGGCCGTGCGGTCTCTGCGCGGAGAGCTTGAGAGCAGTGCAGGACTCGACCACCGTCCGCCCTTCGAATCCCCGCACCACCGCACCACCGCCTCGGCGATGGTCGGAGGGCGCACACCAGGGTCGATCGGCATCCTCAGCCGAGCCCACCGCGGGGTCCTGTTCCTCGACGAGGCACCGGAGTTCTCCCGGGACGTGCTGGAGGCGCTGCGGCAGCCCTTGGAATCGCGGCAGGTGCAGATCCACCGGGCGTGGGGTTCGATGGTGCTGCCGGCCGCCTTCCAGCTGGTCATGGCGGCGAATCCCTGCCCGTGCGGAGCCGGGATGCAGGGCGCGGAGAAGGACTGCCGATGCACCCCGATGGACAAGCGCAGGTATCGCAGCAGACTGTCGGGCCCGCTTCTCGACAGGGTCGACCTGCAGCTGGAGCTGTTCCCGGTCTCACCGGCCGACATCCGGCTCGGCGGCACGCAGGAGCCGAGCGCAGCGGTGGCCGAGAGGGTGCTCGTCGCCAGGCAGCGGCAGGCGAGCAGATACTCCGATTGCGAATGGAGCCTCAACTCCGGCGCCCCGGGTCCCTGGCTGCGCGAGCATTTCGGCCTCGACCCGAAGGCGCTCACCGACCTCGACCAGGCTCTGGAGACCGGCAGGATCACCATGCGCGGTTATGACCGGATCCTGCGCGTGGCCACCACCCTGACCGATCTCGACGGGGCGCAGGCTCCGACGGCGGACAGGATCCGCACGGCGCTCGCCCTGAGGAACCAGGACTCGTGAGGACCAGGGCGCACCCGGAGATCGCAGTCGCCGCACACCCGGCGGCTGCCGAACCTGGCGGCAGACGAACGAAGAGGGGACGAGCAGATGGACAGGGCAGACGAACGATCGGCACCGGACACGGCGATCGGACCGGTCGAGGCGACCGCACCGACAGAAGCTGCCGCACCGGCCGAGGCCGCCGCGGCGGGGGCGGACGACCGTGACGACGCTCGGGCGGCGGTGGCGGCTCTGCTGAGGATCGGTGAACCGGGAGACGGGCTGCTGAAAGGCCTCGTCGACGAGGTCGGTCCGCGTGCCGCGCTCGATCTCATCATCGCCGTCGCCACTCGACAGGCATCCGCGGCGGAGGCGGCCGCGGGAGTCTCCGCACTCG
>JAPSIC010000238.1 GCA_031179165.1 Brevibacterium sp. | reverse complement strand
GAAAAAGTCTGACTTCCTTCCCCCGGACGGGGTCTTCACGGTACTGCGCGAACCTGGATGCTGACTGGAGGCCGGGTGTGGAAGTCCTCAAGACATCTTGCCGTCAGCATCGCCGCTGGTCTCGGCGTCGCACGTGGACGGCGATCAGTCCGCCCACTGGGTCAGTGCACCTGCGGCATAGGCGGCCTGTCCGACGTGGGCGATGGCATCGTCGATGATCGAGACCAAGCGCACCCCGCGGGTCACCGGCGGGTCCCAGCTGTCGTCGATGACCTCGTCCAGCTCCGCATCGGACAGGCGGAGGGCGTAGTCCTTGAGTGCCGCCAGAGTCGCGCCGAGGTAGTCGATGAGCAGGTCCTGGTCGTCCACCCTGACCGCCGCCGCCTGCTCCCGGGTGTGGCCGAAGCCGAATGACTCACCGAGCTCGCCGAGTCCGAATCGGTCCCGATACCGCTCCCAGACGGGTGCGGCACCGCTGAGCTCTGTCAGCTGCACATCGACTTCCCGGCCGCTGTGCCACAGCAGCCAGGCGATGGAATTGGGATGATCCGCGAGATGGGCGTTGAGCTGCTCGGGCGTCAGGGTCGGGAGGCCGCGGGCCGAACCGACGGGGCGAAGAGCGAGATCGTCGAGGAGTTCGGTGGCGTTCATGCCTCCCATTGTGCTCCCGTCGACCATTCCGGTCGAGGGTTCCGCAGCCGGGACAGGGCAGGGCCAGTCGCGGGATTCCCGCGCCTGGCCCTGTGGAGCCCCCTGTCAGACTCGAACTGACGACCTTCGCTTTACAAGAGCGGTGCTCTACCAACTGAGCTAAGGAGGCGAGGACAGCTCCCGCTGTCAGCGACTGGAACGATAGTAGTGCATTCACATCGGCGGTCACAAAACGGCCCGACCCCTGTTGGGGCCGGGCCGTTTTGGACCTGCTGCGGGCCGGGTCGAGACGTGTCGGCAGGGGTCAGGATCGCACCCTGCGGAAGCGGTCAGCCCTTGAACTCGCCCGTGGCCTTGAGGATCTCCACGGTCAGCGCCTGCGGGTCACCGGTCTGCTCCGTGTGCTCACCGTTGATGAGCACCCATGGGGTGGCTTCCACACCGGAGTCGAGTGCCTCCTGGGTCGTCGTCTCGACGTGCTTCTTGAACGCCTGCTCGGTCACGCACTGCTCGACGGTCATCTCCGGATCTGCCGTCAGGGGCGCCGAGGTGTCGACGCCGACGTCCTTGGCCACCTGGAGCAGCTCCTCGTCGCTGCGCCCCTCCGTGCCCTCGGCGGGCTGCTGGGCGAACAGGGCGGGGATCAGGTCCGCGGTCACCTCGGGCTGGGAGTCGATGACGCAGGCGGCGAAGTTGGCCGACCGGGTCGAGTACTCGTTGCCGCCGGAGAACCGGTCGAGGATCGCGATCGGCTTGTACTCGAGGATGATCGTGCCCTCCTCGACGAGCTTGTTCAGCGTCTCGGAGTTCGCCTCCTCGAAGGACCGGCAGCCCGGGCACTGGAAGTCGAGGTAGACGGTCACCGTCGCGGCGTTCTCCTTGGCCCCGGCCTCGGCAGGGGTGGGAAGGTCGGATGTCTCGCCCTCGGGCATGGTCTTCGGCTGCACCACGGTGTCGCCCTTGGCGAGGCTGACCCCGCCGGCCACGAAGTTGGCCGGAGTCGTCCCCGGCTGGGCCTGCTGGTAGATGAGGACACCGACGACGGCGGCGACCACGACCACGACGACGGCGATCCCGGACCAGAGAATGGTCTTGGCCGTCTTCTCCTTCTTCGCCTGAGCCGCTGCGATCTGGCGGGCGTTCTCGCGCGCCCTGTTCCGCCTCTGCTCTGCGGAGTTGTCTTTCGCCATTGTTCCTCACGATCGGTGGTGGGGCCCGGTCTCGGACCAGCGGGAATCGAATCGACGAGCGCAGCCCGACGCTCACACCTTACCGAACGGAGCGCACGTCCGATTCCCAGGGACATTCAAGTTTCAACTACACCGGTCCCGGCAGGTAGTCGAACGGGCTCACGGTCAGCGGCCACCAGCTCATCCCCGCCCCGGATTGGATGACCATGATGCCGAGCAGGGCCAGCAGCGCGAGCGCCGCCAGGGCGACCAGTCGGCCCAGTTGGTTCCGCGTCGCCCCGGACACCAGCAGCCGGGAGCCGAA
>JAPSIC010000129.1 GCA_031179165.1 Brevibacterium sp. | reverse complement strand
ACCGGTAGGCGACGTCGATCGTGATGCCCTGCTCGCGTTCGGCTCGGAGTCCGTCGGTGAGCAGCGCGAAGTCGAAGGCTCCGCCGAGGAAGCCGCGCTCGGCGCTGGTCCGGGTGACGGATTCGAGTTGGTCGGCGAGGATCGCCTTGGCGTCGTGGAGCAGGCGGCCGACCAGGGTGGACTTGCCGTCGTCGACGGATCCGGCGGTGGCGAAGCGCAGCAGCGTCTTCGCCTCGGTGGTCGTTGGTGTCGTCGTCATCAGAAGTATCCGTCCTTCTTCCGGTCCTCCATCGCGGCGGCCGAGATCCTGTCGTCGGCGCGGGTGGCTCCGCGTTCCGTCACGGTCGTCACCGCCACCTCGGCGAGGACGGCCTCGATGTCGGCCGCCTCCGATTCCACGGCCCCCGTGCAGCTCATATCGCCCACGGTGCGGTAGCGCACGGTCTTGGTCACGACGGTCTCGTCCTCGCGCGGGGTCGAGAACGCTCCCGTCGCCCACCACATGCCGTCGCGTTCGAAGACCTCGCGCTCGTGGGCGTAGTAGAGGGAGGGCAGTTCGATGTTCTCCCGGGCGATGTAGCTCCACACATCGAGTTCGGTGAAGTTCGAGATCGGGAACACGCGCACGTGCTCTCCGGGAACGTGGCGGCCGTTGTAGAGGTTCCACAGCTCGGGCCGCTGGCTGTTCGGGTTCCACTGTCCGAATTCGTCGCGCAGGGACAGGATGCGCTCCTTGGCCCGCGCCTTGTCCTCGTCGCGGCGGGCACCGCCGAACACGGCGTCGTGGCGGCCGGCGGCGATCGCGTCGAGGAGCGGCTGGGTCTGCAGGACGTTGCGGGTGCCGTCGGCGCGTTCGCGCAGGCGTCCGTCGTCGATGTAGTCCTGGACCTTGGCGACGGTGAGGTCGATGCCGTACTTCGCGGCCGTGCGGTCGCGGAAGTCGAGGATCTCGTCGAAGTTGTGGCCCGAGTCGACGTGGAGGAGCCCGAACGGGACCTTCGCCGGCCAGAAGGCCTTGGCCGCCAGGTGCAGGACCGTGACGGAGTCCTTGCCGCCGGAGAACAGGAGGACGGGACGCTCGAACTCGGCGACGACCTCACGGATGATGTGGATCGCCTCCGATTCGAGGGCGTCGAGGGTGGACAGTGAGGTTCGGGTGTCGATCTGATCGATGCTCATACGTGGAGTCCGCATTCTGTCTTGGAGGTGCCTGCCCAGCGGCCGGCCCGGGGGTCTTCTCCCGGGGCGACGGGGCGGGTGCAGGGTTGGCAGCCGATGGACGGGTAGCCCTGACCGAGCAGGGGGTTGACCGGCACATCGAAGGCGCGTGAGTAGTCGAGGAGGTCGTCGAAGGTCCAGGGCGCCAGGGGGTTGACCTTGACCAGTCCGTTCTTCTCGTCGAAGGTCACGAGCGGGGTGCCCGCCCGGGTCGGCGCCTCCTCTCTGCGGACCCCGGTGAACCACAGCTCGTAGCCGGCCAGGGTTCTCTGCAGGGGCGCGACCTTGCGGCGCGCGCAGCACAGCCCCGGGTCGCGGGCGAAGAGCTCGGAGCCGAATTCGGCGTCCTGAGCCGCGACGGTCTGCTCGGGCAGCACGTCGACGATGCGCACGTCGAGCGTTTCGGCGACGACGTCGCGTGTCCGGTAGGTCTCCGGGAAGTGATAGCCGGTGTCGAGGAACAGCACGTCGACGCCGGGCAGGTACTGGGCGACGAAGTGGGGCAGCGCGGCGTCGGCCATCGAGCAGGCGACCGCGCAGTTCGCGGTCTCGAAGTGCTGCGACACCCAGCGGATGACGTCGGCCGGGCTCGCCTCGGTGTCAGTGCCGCCGGCCGGCGCGGCGCTCCCGTCCGGCGCACCGGACAGCTCTCGCGTACCCGAGAGCTCGCGGGCGCCCGCCTCGGCGATGGCCTTGAGCTCGTCGATGCTTCGCCTGGTCATACCAGCTCCTCGTCGTCGACCCGGTGGGCCCAGTGGGAGAACGTCTCGTCCTCGGTGCGGCCGGCGAGGAACCGGCGGACCAGCTTCTCGACGTAGTCGCTGAGGTCGTCGACCGTCACCTTGAGGCCGCGGACGGTGCGTCCGAGCCCGGCTTCGTCGCGGTCGCTCGAGGCCAGTCCCCCGCCGACGTGGACCTGGAACCCGGGCACCTGCTGCCCCTCGGCGTTCGTCACGAGCTGACCCTTGAGGCCGATGTCGGCGGTCTGGATCCGGGCGCAGGAGTTCGGGCAGCCGTTGAGATGGAGGCTGATCGGGTGCGGCAGGTCGATGCCGGCCAGCCGTTCCTCGAGGGTGGCCACGGCGTCGGCGGCGGTCTGCTTGGTCTCGACGATCGCGAGCTTGCAGAACTCGATGCCCGTGCACGCCATCGTCGACCGGCGGAAGAGGTCCCGACGGCTGGACAGTCCGAGAGCGTCGAGTCCGGCCACGACCGCGTCGAGGTCGGCCTCCTCGATGTCGAGCAGGAGCACCTTCTGGTGCGGGGTGGTGCGCAGTCGTGTCGAGCCGTACCTCTCGGCGAGGTCCGCGAGCTGGGCGAGGAGGGTGCCCGAGGCGCGGCCGGCGATGAGGCTGACGCCGATGAAGTACCTGCCGTCGATCTGCCTGTGGATCCCCACATGGTCACCGGCGGTCTCCGGCTTCCGCGGGGCGGGACCATCGGCCAGGCGATAGCCGAGGTATTCGGTTTCGAGGATGTCCCGGAACTTCTCCGGCCCCCAGTCGGCGAGGAGGAACTTCAGCCGCGCCTTGTTGCGCAGCCGCCGGTAGCCGTAGTCGCGGAAGATCTCGGTCACGCCCAGCCAGGTCTCGACGACCTGGTCGGGGGCGACCCAGGCGCCGAGGCGCTCGGCGAAGCGGGGCACCGTCGACAGCGCTCCCCCCACCCAGAGGTCGTAGCCGATGCCGTGCTCCGGGTGCTCGACGGCGACGAAGGAGCAGTCGTTGATCTCGTGGACGACGTCCTGGCTGGGGTGGCCGGTGATCGCCGTCTTGTACTTGCGGGGCAGGTTCGCCAGGCTCTCATCGCCGATGAAGCGACGGGAGATCTCCTCGATCGCCGGAGTCGGGTCGATGAGCTCGTCGGCGGCGATGCCCGCGACCGGTGAGCCGAGGATGACGCGGGGGACATCGCCGCAGGCTTCGGTTGTCTGCAGCCCGACCGCCTCGAGGCGCCGCCAGATCTCGGGCACGTTCTCGATCTCGACCCAGTGGAGCTGGATGTTCTGCCGGTCGGTGAGGTCCGCGGTGCCGCGGGCGAAGTCGTTGGAGATATCGGCGATCGTCCGCAGCTGCTCGGTGGTCAGCTTGCCGCCGTCGATGCGGACCCGGAGCATGAAGTACTCGTCCTCGAGCTCGTGCGGTTCGAGGGTGGCGGTGCGTCCGCCGTCGATGCCGGGTTTGCGCTGGGTGTAGAGGCCCCACCAGCGGAAGCGGCCGTGGAGGTCGTCGGGGTCGATCGAGGCGAATCCGCCCTTGGCGTAGACCTCCTCGATCCGGGCGCGGACGTTGAGTCCGTTGTCCTCGGCCTTGTCGACTTCGTTTTTGTTCAACGGTTCGGTGCCGTCGACCTTCCACTGCCCGTTCGACTTCTTCGGGCGGCCAGGCCGCTTGTTCCCTTTGTTCTCGGGGGTTCTCGGGATCTCTTCCACGGATGTGGACATTGTCGTCTCCAAACGCTGCGGTGAAGCTTTGGAACGACACGCTACAAGACGAATCGATTGCTCAACAAATTCATCTCGAAATCGGCGTCACTTCATGACACATGACCATGGATGACGAACTGCGACGGCCGGTTTGACTGCAGCGTCAGAGCGATGCCAGGACGCGGTCATGGACGATGTCGACCAGCAATGACGGGGTGTGCGCGCCTTCGTGGAGAAGCGGAGGGGCGAGCACGTCGGCGGAATCGGCGATGATCCGCTGCGCCAGATCCTGGAAGAATCCGGGGGCCAGCAGATAGCTGGAGAGCACGACTCGGCCCTTGAGAGCGCGTTTCTGCTCAACAATCTCTCTCAGGGGTGTCCCGCCGCCCGCGTGGAAGCCGGTGGCGACGGGGCGCCCGAGTTCGTGCGCCAGTGCGTCTCCGAGCTCGAGGCAGGCGGCGTTGGCGCGATCGTCGCTCGATCCGGCGGCGGCGAGGACGACGTGGTCGTCCTCGCTCAGCTCGGGCAGCCGGTCGGCGAGGATCCGGGCCAGGCGGGGATCGGGGCCGAGCGTCGTGGTCAGGCGGATGTCGCGGGCCCCGGGCTCCCCCGTGGCGCCGGCCGCAGTCAGGGCTTCGGCCAGGTCCACGTGGACGTGGTAGCCCGGGGAGAGCAGCAGCGGCACGAGGATCACGGGACGATCCGCAGGGAGGGCCGCGAGCACCTCGGCGACGTCGGGAGACTGGACGTCGACGTGGCCGAGCATGACCGTGTCGACGATGCCGCGGGGCCGCAGATCGGCGGCGACGGCCGCGGCCAGGGCTTCGATGACCGCCTGCCCCTCGGCCGAGGAGGTCCCGTGCGAGATCAGCGCCAGCGAGGGCCGCGATGAGGATGCCATCAGAGGATCTCGAGCGGCTGGGGCGATGCGGGGGCGGGGAATGCGGCGTCGATGTCGGCGAGGTCCTCGGCGCTCAGGCGCAGGTCGCCCGCCTCGGCGTTGGCGTGGACGTGAGCGACGGACGAGGCCTTCGGGATCGCGATGACCTCGCCGCTGCGGATGGCCCAGGCGAGCAGGATCTGGGCGACGGTGGCCTCGTGCCTGCCGGCCACCTCGGCGAGGGCGGAATGATCGAGCAGGCGGCCCTGCTCGATCGGCGAGTAGGCCATGGTGGTGATCGGCGGTTTCGAGCGCCGATGGACGCCGAAGAGGTCGAACTCGGGTCCGCGGCGGGAGGGGTTGTAGAGGATCTGGTTGACCTGCGGCCGGGCAGGGAGGGCGGCGATCTCGTCGGTGTCGAAGTTGCTCACTCCCCAGGCGCCGATGAGTCCACGGTCGATGAGCTCCTCGAAGGCCTCGATCGTCTCCTCCTCCGGGTGGGGTCCGGGCCAGTGGAGGAGGTAGAGGTCGATGAAGTCGGTGCCGAGGATCTCCAGGGATCTCTGGCAGGCCTCGATCGTGCCGCGCTTCGAAGCGTTCATCGGCAGCACCTTGTCGACGAGGAAGACCTCTTCGCGCACCGGCGCGATCGCCTCGCCGACGAGGTTCTCCGACCGCCCCGAGCCGTACATCTCCGCGGTGTCGACGAGGGTCATGCCCCGTTCGATCCCGGCGCGGATGGTGGCGATCTCCTCCGCCCGGCGCCCCGGATCGTCGCCGATGTGCCAGGTTCCCTGGCCGAGGACGGGGAGGACTGTGCCATTCGCCAATGTCGTGGTCGGGATCATCCGGCCATGATAACGGCTCAGCCCCCGTCCCCGACGGTGGTGGCATCGACGGGTGTCACACTTGCCGCAGCGACACGACGCACCCTGCGCGGGTGTCCGGACGAGTCGGCGACGATGCGGCCGCCCGGATCGGACGCTTGCACGTCCTGAGTGCCATTGTGCTCCTGCGCGCCGTCCCGGGATTCGCTCAGCGCCGCACGAACGATGCGACGCGGGTCGTACTGCCGCGGGTCGAGAGCCTGCCAGTCGCCCGCCTCAAGGGAGGTCTCGGAGCGCAGGCTCTCGACGTGGGCCTTGAACATTAGGACGAACTCGCCGAACCTCTGCGCATAGTGGGGCAGCCGGCTGGGACCGATGACGATGACGGCGATGATCCCGGCGAGGAGGAGCTTCTCGAAGCTCAGACCGAACATGCCGGTGTCCTTTCTCGTGGAGGCTCCTGTGCGGGCACCTCGGCGGCCCCGGGCCTGTGCAGGCGATCGTGGATGCCGGCGATGGCGAGTGCTGTGAGATAGAGCAGCACCATGGGGCCTGCGACGAAGACCATCGACAGCACATCGGCGGCCGGGGTGACGAGGGCTGAGAACACGACGATCGCCACCACGCTGATCCGCCAGCCCTTCGCGATCGAGCGGGCGGCGAGCAGGCCCATGAAGTTGAGGACGACGAGGAAGACCGGGAGGACGAAGGCGATTCCGGAGGCGAGCACCGTCTTCATGACGAAGTCGAAGTAGTAGGTGGCCTGGAGGATCGTGCTGTCTTCGACCGAGGCGAAGGACAGGAGCACCTCGACCATCCGCGGGAAGATCTGGAACCCGAGCAGGCAGCCGGCGAGGAACAGCGGGATCGCGGCAGCCAGGAATCCGAATGTCCACTTCCGTTCCCTGATCGTCAGACCCGGGGTGAGGAACCCGAAGGTCTCCGCCAGCCACACCGGGCTCGACAGGATGACTCCCGTGCACAGCGCGATGCGCAGCTGCAGATCGAAGGCACCCGTGATGCTGTCGTAGTTGAGCGTGGCGTCTCGTGATGCGGCGAGCTCCGTGATGGGTGCGCGGAGCAGGTCAAGCACCGTCGCCGAGGTGAGGAAGCCGATGATCACAGCGATGAGCAGTGCCAGCGCCGCGCGCATCGCCCGGGTGCGAGCCTCCTTGAGGTGCGCGGTCAGCGGCATCCGCGCGGCGTCGGCCGTGCTCATGAGCGGCGGGTGCCCGCGGCCGGCTGCTCCGCGGCGACCTGCTGTTCGCCGGTCGCATGCGTGTCACCGGCCCCAGTGGTCGTATCACTGCTGCCGACTTCGGTCTTGAGTATCCGCAGGGATTGGCCGATGCTCTTGGCCAGAGCTGGGAGCTTGGCCGCGCCGAAGACGAGGATGATGACTGCGAGGACGATGAGGGCATGCCAGCCCGTGAGATTGTGCAACATGGTGTCGAGCCTTTCGATCGGTCGTGGAACTGCCAGTGTCTACTGCTGGGTCGGGGCACCGTCGGGTGGGGCGCCTCCCTCAGGTGGAGTGCCTCCCTCAGGTGGAGTGCCGCCGCCCTGGCCGCCCGGGGCCGCTCCGCCGGTCGGTTCGGTCGTCGTGTCGACGGGGACGCCCAGGGAGGCGACATAACCCGAGCCCGCATCGCCGCTGATCGTCGCCAGTTGGTTGACGCCGCCGTCATCGCCGAAGACATTGTCGTCGGCAAGGCTGATGGAGGCGAGGTTCTCGGCTGAGCCGCTGTAGGCCTCGAGTGCGAAGACCGCGGTGCACGCGTCCTCGGGCAGAGCCAGCTGGGAGGTCGCGATCGCGTTCTCGGCATCGGTGATGGAGTCGACGTCGGGGTAGACCTCGAAGTGGATGTGGGTCCAGCGCCCGGCATAGCAGCCAGGGAAGATCGAGGTGAAGGTGACCTCCCCGTTCTCGTCGGCGATCTGGACTCCGCGCAGCCAGGTCGCGTCCTCCACTCCCTCGGAGTACATCGAGTAGCGCCCCTGGGAGTCGCAGTGCCAGGCGTAGACGGCGGCTCCCTCGAAAGGAGCATTGTCGTTGGCCATATCCGTGACCTTGAGGGTGAAGGTCAGCGGCGCTCCGTCCACCGTCGAGGAGCCGTCGATGTTCGAACGGATATCGGAGCGTATGATCCCCGACTGCTCGAGGATGTCGGGACCATTTGAGCCGTCTCCGGGATAGGGGCCTGCCGTCTCATCGGGAATCTCGGTCACGGACGAACCGGACGACGAGGAGGTGCTCGATGACGCACTGCCGACGCCACAGGCAGTCAGCGCGACGGTGCCGACGCCTGCGGCGACGAGTCCGAGGACTCCGCGGCGGCTGAACAGGGTGCGGATGTCGAATGACGCGCCTTGATCGACGACCTCCTCCTCGGGACGGTCGAGGAGCCGGCCCTCGTAGGCGGGGCCGTTCTCTGTCTGATCGGGTTCGGGTACTCGTGGCATCTTGTGTCCTTCGCAATCGGTGGTTGCTGATGCCACCATCTTCCGGACACGCTCTGGCGCTGGCCTGTGCCGAACCTATGTCCCCACTGAGAGACTCGAACACCTTGGCTGCGCGCTATCACCGCACGCCCGCCCCGGTCGATCCCTGGAGGCTCGTGGGCCCCACCCAATGGGCGGAGGATCTTCCGAGTCAACGGCCGGCGAGCTAGGCTCGAGGGCTATGGCGACTCCCGACGACATACGGCCCCACCTCACTGAACTCCGCGATCTCCTCGGTGAGGCGCGCCGGACCACCGAGGCGCGGATCGACGCGCTCGAGCGGGACTTCGGCACCATCGTCGAGGCGACCCGGGAGACGGTGACCGACGACGAGCATGATCCGGAGGGCTCGACGATCGCCTACGAGCGCGCGCAGGTCACCACTCTGACCGCCGAGGCGCGAGAGCAGATGAGAGAGATCGCCGCGGCCGAACGGCGGTGGGCCGACGACGATTTCGGTCGCTGCGAGACGTGCGGGGAGGCGATCGCGCTGGTGCGTCTGCGGGCCCGGCCGATGGCCAGGACCTGCATCCGGTGCGCGAGCGGGCGACGCTGAGCGCGACAGCGCACCGTAACCGTATACTCACCCTGATTGTGGGCACGAAAAAGCCGCCCGCCGGGACATTTGTCCTGGTGGGCGGCCATCGAGTAGCGGGAGGGAGGCTCGATCTCCCGACCTCACGATTATGAGTCGTGCGCTCTAACCAGCTGAGCTACCCCGCCTCGATATCGTGTGCCGTTTTCACGCGGCACGAGAGCCCCGAAAGGGAATCGAACCCTTGACCTTCTCCTTACCATGGAGATGCTCTGCCGACTGAGCTATCGGGGCAACAGGTAAGAATTTACACGCTCGGATGCGAGCAGGGCAAATCGGTCCCCGGTGACGTCGATCACAGGATCGGCCGTCCGTCAGCGCACCGGGTCGAAGCGGCCGGCGAGGTATCCCTGGAGCCGACCCGGGTGGTTGGTGATGATGCCGTCGACCTCGGCATCGAGGAGCTCGCGCCATCCGTTCATGTCGTCGACGGTCCAGACGAACACCCCGAGGTCGTTGTCCCGGATCTCGGAGACGACCGACCGGCGCATCGTGAAGCCCTTGTACGAGGGGTTGACCGCCACCGCGCCGAGTTCCCTGGCGATCTCGACGTCCTCGGGCCGCGGCACCATCCGGAGCAGGAACCGGGCGACCATCGGCAGCAGGTCGCGGCAGGCGGCCAGGGTCTCGGTCCGAAACGACTGCACCACCATCCGATCGGCGGCGCCGGTCTCGACGACGAGTTCGGAGATTCGGGCCACGGCACCGGCCGACCACTCCCCCTTGAGCTCGAGGAGGAGTTCACCGCCGTGGTGCTGGAAGCTGCGCATCACGGCGGCCAGGGTGGGGATCCTGATCCCGGTGTAGCCGGGACCCATCCACGAGCCCGCGTCGACGAAGGACAGCTCCTCGGCGGTCAGGCTGACGACGGGGCCCTTCCGATTGGTCGTCCGGTCGAGGTCGGGATCGTGGAGGATGACCGGCACGCCGTCGGCGCTCGTCGATGCGTCGACCTCGATGAAGTCCACGTTCAGGGCCCGTGCCGCGTCGACGGCCGCCAGGCTGTTCTCGGGAACCACCGCCGAATAGCCGCGATGGGCGATGACGAGTGGACGGGT
>JAPSIC010000017.1 GCA_031179165.1 Brevibacterium sp. | reverse complement strand
CTCGAACTGCGGACGTCCGCGCATCCACGCCGAGAACTCGTCGACGAAGGACTCGATCTGCGCGACCGAATAGTGCTCCGGCGGCCAGGCCGCCCACTCCTCGACGTAGATCGGCGACCCCTCATCGACGAGGGGCACCTCGGCGAGGTCGAAGACCGGCGGGTCGATGCTCACGACCATCCCGCGCCCGGACAGGGCCAGCGCCTCCCCGATGCGGGAGCGGCTGACCTCGTGCCGGTAGCGCACCCGCACCCCGGCCCGGGTGAGATGCTCGTCGAGGGCGACCCGAGTCCCGCTCGTGCGATAGGTGACGATGAGGTCGAGCTCCGGCAGCTCGCGGATGTCGACCGAGTCGCGCTCGGCGACCGGTGAGTCCCGCGGCACCTGCAGGCTGAACGGGACTCGGAACAACCGCTTCGAGGCGACCTCCGGCGGGGGAGTGAGCGGAACCAGGGCGAAGTCGACCCGCCTCTCGGCGACGAGTGAGCAGATCTCCGTCGTCGGCACCTCGACGACATCGGCGACGAGGCCCACCGACTCGGTGACGAAGGGGAGGACGAGCCGCTCGGCGACCATCGTCGGGCAGGCGACCGTGAGCGGGACCCGGCGTTCCCCGAGCGCCGACATCGCCTGCCCGGCATTCGCCCAGTGCATGAGCAGGTCCCGGGCCACCGGTTCGAGCAGCCGTGCCGCCCGGGTCGGCACCATGCCCGACTTCGACCGCGTGAACAGGGAGGTCCGGCACCGGGCCTCGAGCGAGTGGATCTGCCGGGACAGGGCCGGTTGCGAGATGAAGCGCAGCGCGGCCGCCTCGGTCGCCGTCCCGGTCTCGAGAACCGCAAGGAAGCTTTCGAACTCCGACACATCCATGCACGGAAGTTATCACAACCCACGACAATCGGCATTGGTCTGCATGACTGCGGCGGCCCTACAGTGGTGTCCACCACAGCGTCGGCCGACCGGCCGGACCGCAGTCCCACCCAAGTCACTGGAGACTTCCGTGAGCACAACAGCACAGACCCCTGAGCAGAGGCAGCGCCGATCGATCATCGGCGCCTTCGTCGGCACCTCGATCGAGTGGTACGACTTCTTCCTCTTCGGCACCGCCGCCGCCCTCGTCTTCGGCAAGGTGTTCTACCCGGATCTCGCGCCCGGCGCGGGACTGCTCGCCTCCTTCGCGACCTTCTGGGTCGGCTTCCTCGCCCGGCCCATCGGCGGTCTCGTCTTCAGCCACCTCGGCGACAAGTTCGGACGGAAGAACACCCTCATCGCCACCCTGCTCATCATGGGCATCTCGACAACGGGCATCGGCCTGCTGCCGGGCTTCGCGACGATCGGGATGGCCGCGCCGATTCTCCTCATCGTCCTCCGCGCCACTCAGGGCCTGGCCGTCGGCGGCGAATGGGGCGGGGCCGTGGTGCTGGCGACCGAGAACGCCTCGGAGAAGAAGCGCGGATTCGCCGGCGCCTGGGTTCAGCAGGGCTCCCCGGTCGGGGCGATCCTCTCCACACTGGCCTTCATGCTCGTCGGTCTGCTGCCCGACGAGGCGTTCCTCACCTGGGGCTGGAGGATCCCGTTCCTCTTCTCCGCCGTCCTCGTCATCGTTGCGTTCATCATCCGCTCCAAGGTCGAGGAGTCGCAGGAGTTCACGCAGACCCAGGAGAAGGGCGAGGTGCCCAAGGTGCCGGTCGTCGAGGCCTTTGCCACCGCACCCCTGCTCATCGTCTGCGGCGTGTTCGCCTCCATCGTCGGCATCGCCTCGGCGTACTTCAACAACACCTTCATGCTCTCGTGGACGACCGAGATCCTCGGCATGGACCGCGCCGTCGTCCTCAACCTGATCCTGCTCGCCGCCGTCATCCAGTTCTTCTGGCAGCCGGTCGCGGCCAAGATCGCCGAGCGGATCGGCCTCCAGGCCGTGCTCATCTGGGGGCTGGTCATCACCGGACTCGGCACCCCGCCGTTCTTCATGGCCATCCAGTCGGCGAACGCGACCTTCCTCGGCATCACCATCGCCATCAACACCATCGGCGCCACCGCGTACTACGCGATGCTCGCCACCGCCCTGGCCGACTCCTTCCCCGCCCGCATCCGCTACACCGGCGTGTCCCTGGCCTACCAGCTGTGCGCGACGATCTTCGGCGGCACCACCCCGCTCATCGCCCAGTACCTGCTCAACTCCACCGGCAACAGCCCCTGGGCCGTGATGTGGTTCTACATCGGCCAGGTCCTGCTCACGATCGTCGGCATCGTCGGGCTCGCGAAGCTGCGGCCGAAGAACACCCACACAACGGTCGAAGGGGCAGCGCAGTGAAGATCGACAGCCTGTGGCACGGCCGGTTCTGGACCGGTGACCCCGCCCGCCCCGAGGCGCGCACGATCGCCGTCCACCAGGGGCGGATCCTCGCCATCGACGAGGTGGACGGGCTCGAGGCCCGGACCGAGTACGACCTGGGTGCGGCCCGGGTCATCCCCGGACTCCACGACGCCCACCACCACACGATGGGCACAGGCGAACAGCTGGCCAACGTCGATCTCCGCTACCCGGCGGTGACGAGCCTCGACGAGCTCTACGAGGCGCTGCGCCGGCGCGCCGAATCCCTGCCGCCGGGCGCCTGGGTCCGCGGCAGCGGCTACGATCAGAACCGCCTCGGCGACCATCCCACCGCCGAGGGCCTCGACGCGGTCACCGGTGGCCGGCCCGCGATCATCGAGCACGTCTCCCACCACATGATCGTCGCCAACACCCGCGCCTTCAAACTCGTCGGCGCCGCCGGCCGCCGCGGCTACCCCGATGTGCCCGGCGGCCGGGTCATCCGCGACGCCGAGGGGCGTGCCGAAGGGCTGCTGCAGGAGTCCGCGGGTGAGCTCATCCAGCTCGAAGCCGCGAAGGTCAGCCCAGAGGAGGCGATCGAGAGCCTGCGCCTGGCCTCCGACCAGTCCGTCGGCTACGGTCTGACCAGCCTGACCGAACCGGGGATCCTCGTCGGCGGGGCGATGGGCGTCAACTCACCGGTGCTCGACGTCTACCAGAAGGCGGTCGAGTCGAACCGGATGCGGCCCCGGATGACGGTCATGCCCTTCCACCAGATCCTCCACGAACTCGAGCTCAACAGCGAGGGGATGCGCACCCTCGATCTCGGTGTGCGCACCGGCTTCGGCGACGACCGGCTGCGCTTCGGACCGGTGAAGATCATCTCCGACGGCTCCCTGATCGGCCGCTCCGCCGCCGTCCACGACTGCTTCTGCGGCGAGGCGGACAACCGCGGCATCATGGTCGTCGACCCTGAGGAGCTGCTCGACCTCGTCCCCGCCTACCACCGCGCCGGTTGGACGGTCGCGACCCACGCCATCGGCGACCGGGCCATCGACCATGCGCTCGAGGCGGTCGCGGCCGCCCAGTCCGCGCAGCCGCGCACCGTCCGGCACCGGATCGAGCACTTCGCGATCGCCACCGACGCCCAGGTGGCCCGGGCGGCGGAGCTCGGCGTCATCCCGGTGCCCCAGGGAGTCTTCATCTCCGAGTTCGGCGACGGCATCATCGACGCGATCGGGCCCGAGCGGGCGCGGGGCACCTACCGGATGCGCTCCCTCCTCGACGCCGGCATCGTCGTGCCCGGTTCCACCGACTCCCCGGTCTCCGACGCCAACCCCTTCGTCTCGATCCATGACCTGGTCAACCGGAAGACCTCCGCGGGCGCCGACTTCGCCCCGGAGGAGAAGGTCACCGTCGCCGAGGCGCTGCGGGCCTACACCTACGGCTCGGCCTATGCGGTGGGCCGGGAAGAGCATCTCGGCACCCTCGAGGTCGGCAAACTCGCCGACTTCGTGGCCCTGAGCCAGGACATCCTCGCCGTCGAGGCGAGCGGGATCAAGGACACGCAGGCGGCGGTCACCGTCATCGGCGGCGAACCGGTGTTCGGCGAGGACGCTATTGCCGGGGTGCGCTGACGCTCGCCTCGATGAAGGCGATGAGCGCCGAGATCGCCATCTCCAGGCCGCGGTCGGCCCGGCCCTCGTCGTCACGTCGGGCCACCGCGGCCCTGAGATGGGGAAGGTCGAGGTCGCCGATGCGCCACAGTGGTGACGGCGCCGAGCCGTCGACCGCGGACCCGAGGACGACGGCGTCGAGCATGGCCACGACGTCGACCTGCTCGTCCTCGGGGACCCCGATCTCGCTGAGCAGGGCGAACGCGACCTCGTAGATCTCCAGGGTGCGGGCATCGTCGACCGGCGCACCGACGAGCAGCGGCAGCGCCGCGGGAAGTTGGGCCATCGACTCCCGGTAGCTGCGGATCCAGGATCGCAGCCGGTCCTGCCACGGGCGGGAGGCATCGGTCGCGCCGCCCAGATCGATCCGCCCGTAGAGTGCGTAGCGCATGAGGTTGATGATCTCGTTCCGTCCGCCCTTGACGTGGTGGTAGAGCGAAGAGGGGTTGACGCCGAGCTCGCCCGCGATGCCGGGGATCGTGAAGTCGTGATTGCGCTCGACCAGCTTCAGCGCCGTATCGGCGATGAGCTCGGCGGACAGGATGTTCTTGCTCGGGCGGGGCATGGTTTCAGTCTCTCAGATCCTCGCCACCGGCTCAGTGGATGATGACGGAGCGGCCCTTGGCCCCGGCGCGCATCGCGGAGAACGCCTCATTGACCTGATCGAGGCGGATCCGGTCGGTGATGAGCCGATCGACCGGCAGCCTGCCCGCCAGGTAGAGGTTGGCCAGGAGAGGGAAGTCGCGTCCGGGCACGGTGCCCCCGTAGTTCGAGCCGAGGATCCGTTTGCCCTCCTCGGCCAGGGCCAGGGCATCGATCGCCACCGGCTGGTCCTGTGGGGGCAGACCGACGATGACGGCGGTGCCGCCGGGGGTCAGGCAGGCCGGCATCTGCTCGATCGTCTGGGGTCGGCCGATCGCCTCGAAGGCGTAGTCGACGCCGGTGCCCGTGATCCCGGCGACCGCCTCGGCGAGGTCCGGGCCCGACCTCACCGTGTGGGTGGCGCCGAACGAGCGGGCCAGCTCGAGCGCCTCATCGGTGATGTCGGCGGCGATGATCGGGTTCGCCCCGGTCAGGGCCAAGGACATGATGATGCTCAGGCCCACCCCTCCGGAACCGATGACGAGGGCCGACCGCCCGGCTTCCACCTCGGCGTCGTTGACGACGGCGCCGAAGCCGGTCGCGATCGAACAGCCGATGAGCGCGGCCACATCGAAGGGCACCTCTGCGGGGATCTTCACCGCGGCCTGCCGCGCGACGACCGTGTACTCGCTCATCGACCCCACGGCCAGATAGGGGTAGACCGGCGAGCCGTCCTTCTCCATCGCCGTGGTGCCATCGGGCAGGAGGCAGCGATCGGCACCCGAACCGGTGCACACCCAGGTCCGGCCCGCCTGGCAGGCGGTGCAGTGCAGGCAGGGATAGAACCAGCTCATGATCACGTGATCGCCGATGGCGAGGTCATCGACGCCGGGACCGACCTCGACGACGGTGCCGGCGCCCTCGTGACCCATCACGGTCGGGCTCGGCAGGTCCCAGTCCCCGTCGAGGACGTGGCGGTCCGAACCGCAGACCCCGGAGGCACCGAGCCTGACGAGGACCTGGCCGGGGCCGGGATCGCGGACCTCCACCTCGGCGATGTCGAGGTCGGGCCCGGAGGTGTGGATGGCGGCGCGGGAGGTGGTGGGCATTCTTCTCCTTGGACGAAGGGTGGTGGAGGATTGGGGTCGGGTGCCGGACTCAGCGCGTCAGGTGACGGGCGTAGAGGAGGCGGAAGGCGAGGAGGTAGACGATGGCGGCGAGGACCGCGGCGGGCAGGGAGGCCGTGATGACGGAGAACGCGGCGTTCGTCTCGAGCGTGACCGGGTTGTAGAGCCACAGGTAGAACGCGGCGCCCGCGAGCACGGACCCGATTCCCGCCCAGTTGATGCCGCCGGCATAGGCGTAGAGGTGTCCGTGCCCGCCGAGGTGGAGCTCGCGCAGGTCCATGCTCTGGCGCCGGAGGACGAAGTAGTCGGCCAGGGCCACGCCGCAGATCGAGGTGAGGAACGCCCCCGAGATCGACACGAAGATCATGAACTGCTCGTACATGAACTGGGGGAAGAAGGTGAGCACGGCCGGGAGGACGAAGAACCCGGCGGTGAGGTACTTCCACGGGACATCGCTGAGCAGGTGGCCGGAGGACTGCCTGATCGCGAGGATCGTCGAGTACACGATCGAGGACATCGAGGTGATGTTCGCGAAGCCGATGAAGATGAGCACGGCGATGCCGAGGATCGGCCCGCCCAGCGGCACCATCCAGTAGGTCGGATCGGAATCGCCGAGGGTCAGGGCGGCGGCCATGCCGACGGCCTGGGCGATGACGGTGGCGAGGAACAGGGCGCCGAATGCCGGCCAGACCGCGGCGCGGCGGCTGCGGGTCATCCGCGCCAGTGACCCCATGACCGGATACCAGGAGACGCCCACCCCGACGTTGAACTCGACGGCGACCATGAAGTTGAGGGTCTCGTCGTCGAAGGGGGCCAGGGGTGAGGCCTCGCGCAGTGTGTCCCACGAGGTGGTGGTGATGAGCACGATCATCATCACGACCGTGATGATCGCCAGACCCGGGGCGACGAACCTGTTGAACCGGCCGATCGTCACGGGTCCCCGGGAGAGCACGAACCAGGCGATGCCGATGGCGGCGAGACCGCCGATGGTCACGAGCGGGCCGTACTGGTCGAACTCGGTGCCGAGCATCGTGCCGGCGACCTGGCTGGTGGCGCGTCCGGCCATCACGGCCAGCAGCGAGGACCATCCCATCTCCGTGATGAGGATGATCGTGAAGACGATGAGGCCGACGCCGACGACTCCGAATGCGCCCCGCAGCAGGGTGTACTGCTCGGCGCCGAAGCGCTGGGAGGCAGGGATTGAGGCGAGGACCATGAAGCACAGCCCGATCGCGTTGCCGATGATCATGGCGGCGACCCCATCGGCGAACCCGACGAGCAGGGCGGTGGAGCCGCCGACGAGGAACGCCCAGGTGGCGATCGCCAACGCCGTGTTGACCCAGGTGAAGTCCCACCCCGACCAGGTCCGTTCGGAGCGCAGCAGGGGGAAGGTGCCGTAGATGTGCTCGCGTGCGAGCTCGGAGTCCCGGCTCACAGTGCCACCACCAGCAGGCCGATGAGGCAGGCCGCGAGGGCGGTGCCGATGTAGACGGCGAGCTCCGTCGGGGAGAGGGGAAGGCGGGAGCTGTCGTGGGCTTCCTCGGATTCGATGATCTCGATCCGGCGTTCGAGCTCCTCGGCCACGGCCGGCGAGGTGCCGGTGTCGACCAAGGTGCTCACGAAGGTGCTCGTGGGCAGTGTCATCGTTGACTCCTGAGTGGTGAGACGGTGGGACGGTACGTCAGGTAAACCAAAAGAGGTTTGGTTTACCAGTGTTGCGCGTCGCGCCGATCTCGTCAATGCTTGAACCAAAATTGATTTGGTAAATCTTCGGCGGCAGGTGGTCGTCGCCGGGGCGGGAGAGGGACGTGGATGCGATCGTGAAGCTGGGGATCGTCCAGGCGGACGCCGTCATCGGTGATGTCGAGGGGAATCTGGGTCGGTTGGAGACGCTGGTCGTCCAGGCCGCCGAGGCCGGGGCCGACCTCGTCGTCACCCCGGAGCTCTTCGCGACCGGATACGACCCTGCGGGTGCCGCCGCCCACGACGCCGAGGCGATCCGCGGCCGGCTGTCAGCGATCGCCCGAGCCGCCGGCGTCGCCCTCGTCGCCTCGACCGTCGACCACTCGGGACCGCACATCTGCGCGTCGTTCTTCATCCCGTCCGGCGAGGAGATCGCGCGGGTGGCCAAGCATCACCTGTTCGACGTCGAGAAGCACCATTTCGTCCCCGGCCCGCAGTACGGAGAACTCGTGTCGTGGCAGGGCCTGGCCTTCGGGCTGGGGATCTGCTTCGATGTGGAGTTCCCCGAGTTCGGCCGCGCGCTCGCCCGGGCCGGAGCGCAGGTCCTCCTCGTGCCCACGGCGGTTCCGGTGCTCGACTTCCACCTGGAGCCGCAGGCGGAGGCCGGTGGCCCGCGCGGCGCCTGGAGCTATTCCGCCACGCAGACCTCCACCCTCCAGGTGCCGGCTCGGGCGCTGGAGAACGGGGTCGTGATCGCGTATGCCAATCACTGCGGCCCCGGCTTCACCGGGCACAGCTGCATCGCCACCCCGTTCGGTCACAATGCGGCGCTCATCGACGACGGCCGCGGCGTCGCGGTCGTCGAGGTGAGTGCCGCCGCCATCGCGCAGGCGCGGAAGGTCAACCCCTACCTGCTCGAGCTCGGTGACGACCCGGCCCGAGGCTGAGGGTCCGGGGCGAGAATGGTCGCGCGCGCACGGTCACGGCATCGGCTTCTTCGCGGATTTCGGCGTCATCGCGCGTGTGAGCGCGTCGACTCCCGGTCCGCGGAGGCGAGGAGCGGCCGCGGCGGTGCGGCCGGTGACGAGCAGGAGCAGATCGGCGAGGTGACCCTCGACCGCCTGCCCCTCGCCGACGCTGACGTCGGCGTCATCGGCGACCAGTCGCAGTCCCCGCAGCCGGCGCTTGGCGAAGAACGGCCATCCCATCGTCCATGCGCGGTGGAGCGCGGCGGTCCCGCCGGCCACGGGCGTCGGATGATCGATTCCGAGCGGCCGGGAGATGTCCTGCGCGTGGACGAGGATGTCGAGGAGGGTGTTGTCCCCGTTCGTCAATGCCGGCAGGTGCCGGGAGGCGGCGTCCCGACGCAGCTCCGCAACGATCGCCTCGACCGGGCGACGGGCATGGTCACGGGCGACGTCGCGGCCGAACGCCCAGATGTCGCCGCGGGACCGGATCACACCGCGGACTATCGTGCCCATCGACGGCTCGGTGGGAGTCATCGACAGGTGGGCCGCGACATCGCGCACCCGCCATTCGGAGCACAGGGACTGCGTCTCCCAGTGTTCGGGGGACAGATCGGAGAGCAGGTCGGCGAGGCTGAGTCGTTCCGCCTCGACCACGGACCACAGTGTCGAGTCCATCATGGGCTTCTTTCGGTGATTGGTTGACGGTGAAGGATGAGGAGAAGCCGAGTTGGTCGCATCCGGTGATTTAGTCAGATAGTCTGACTATTATAGAACGTGACGGACGTCGCGACAAGAGGGAGATGAGGGAGGAATGACGAACGAGCCCAATATCGGACTGCTGGCCTTCCTCGTCTACCGGCACATGGAACAGCGGGTCATGGCCGAGGTGATCGCCGCCGGCCATCAGGTCACCCTGTCCCAGGCGCGCCTGTTCGAGCGCGTCGACGACGCGGGCTCCCGGCTGACGGATCTGGCCGAGTCGGCGCAGCTGACCAAGCAGAGCGCGGCCTACCTCGTCGACGAGCTCGTCGCGGCCGGCTACCTCACCCGCTCCCCGGACCCGCGGGACGGCCGCGCCCGCCTCATCACGATCACCGACAAGGGCCGCGAGGCGATTGCACTCGCCCGGACGGTCGAGGCCCGTGTGGAGGCGGAATGGAAGGCCCGCCTCGGCGAGGACGGTGTCGAGGAGCTCCGTGCACTCCTGCTGCGCCTGCGCGAGATCGTCGACCCGTACTGGACCGGACCCAAGGCTGATGAGTGAAGGGGTCGAGGGTGAGGCGGGCGGCCTGCCGACGCGGGCTCCTGACGTGGAATGATGTGGGCCATGGCCCTTGACTACACCCTCGTGCAGCTGCGGTACTTCCAGGAAGTCGCGCGCCGGGAGAACATGACGGAGGCGGCGAAGAAGCTCAACATCACCCAGTCCGCGATCTCGACGGCGATGGCCCAGCTCGAGCGGACCCTGGGCATCGACCTCTTCATCCGGCAGAAGAACCGCTCGGTCGTGCTCTCGCCGGCCGGGCGGCGCTTCCTGTCCGAGGTGAACACCTTCCTCGAGGCCTCCGACGCCCTCGGTGAGACCGCCCAGGGCCTCGGCCGCTCGGTCAGCGGGCGGCTCACGGTCGGCGTGTTCTCACCGATCGCGCCCGTCCGCCTCCCGCTCATCCACCAGGAGTTCGAGAAGCGCTACCCGCAGGTCACCGTCAACTACTTCGAAGCCGACCTCGACACCCTGCAGCGGGCCCTGCTCGCCGGCGAGTGCGACATCGCGCTGATGTACACGCTCGGCCTGACGAGCCGGTTCGACACCTACCTCGTCGACGTCGTCCGACCCCACGCCCTCGTCTCGACGAAGCACCGCCTCGGCGGGGGAGAGGGCCCGCCGGAGCCGATCCACCTGCGCGAGCTCGCCGAGGAGAACTACATCCAGCTCGACATGCCCTACAGCCGGCAGTACTACGACGAGCTCTTCCGCATCGCTGGCGTCACCCCGCGGATCCGGCACCGTTTCTCCGGCTACGAGACCGTCCGGTCCTTCGTCGCGATGGGCCACGGCTACAGCCTGCTCAACCAGAGCGTCTCACCCGGCACCTACATCGGCACCCGGACCGTCGACATCCCCCTGCTCGACGACTTCCCTAGCATCGACCTCGCCCTCGTCTGGCCGGAGGGGCTGCGGCTGAGCCGCCGGGCGGAGGTCTTCTGCGAACTCAGCCGCGAGATCCTCGGATCGGGGGACTGAGGAGGCGGGGGAGATTGAGGCCTCCCGAAGACGTTCCTCCCGCGACGCCGCATCGCTTCGTCCTCCGACACCTCTCATCGATTCATTCAATGACTGGATCAACAAGTATCTGTTGGACTGATGTGACGCAGCTCAACCAGAATGGTGCCGTTCACGGTGAACGAGCAGAGGAGCTTCCATGTCCGCAACAGGCGTCCAGCAGGACACATCGACGACGAGCATGCAGAAGAAGGTGCTCGTCGGCGGCAGCATCGGCCAGTTCGTCGAGTTCTACGACTTCACCCTCTACGGCCTCTCCGCCGTCATCCTCTCCCAGCACTTCTTCCCGCAGGGCGACAAGATCACCGGTCTGCTCGTCATCTTCGCGACCTTCGGCGTCGCCTTCGTCATGCGACCCCTGGGCGGACTCTTCTTCGGCGCCCTCGGCGACAAGATCGGGCGCCGCAGGACCCTGACGATCACGATCTTCCTCGTCGGCATCTGCACCGCCTTGATCGGGGTGCTGCCCGGGTTCACCCAGATCGGGTGGGCGGCTCCGATCCTGCTCATCCTCGCCCGCCTCGGGCAGGGGTTCTCCGCCGGCGGCGAATCGGTGGGCGGGCCCTCCTTCGTCTACGAACACGCCCCCGTGAACCGGCGCGGACTGTGGATCAACATCACCCTCGCCGCGACCGCACTGCCCTCGGTCTGCGCCGGCGGACTCATCCTCCTGCTGAGCACGATGATGAGCGACGCCTCCTTCGAGTCCTGGGGCTGGCGGATCCCGTTCCTCCTCGCGCTGCCGCTGTCGGCGGTCGGTCTGTGGATCCGCTCGCGCACCGACGAGAGCGACCTGTTCAAGGCCGTGGCGAAGGAGCGGCCGAAGGAATTCAGCCCGATCAGGGAGTCCTTCCAGCAGAACTGGGTGGGCATGCTGCAGGTGTTCTTCGTCCTCGGCCTCACCGCGCTCGGCTTCTACATGCTCTCGGCCTACTTCGTCACCTACATCCAGACCACGGGCGACCTCAACCGGGAACAGGCGCTGCTCACCAACGCCCTCGCGATGGCCAGCTACACGCTCCTCCTGCCGATCTTCGGCCACCTGTCCGACCGCTTCGGCCGCAAACCGCTGCTCATCACCGGCTCCGCGCTCCTCGCACTGACCTCGATCCCCGCCTTCGGGATGGTCACCAGCGGCAACCTCGGCCTCGCCTACATCGGCCAGACCCTCTTCGTCATCGCCCTGACCTGCTACGGCGGGGGCTGCTACACCTTCTTCTGTGAGCGCTTCTCGACGAACACCCGGTTCACCTCGGCGGCCATCAGCTACAACATCGCCTACGCCGCGATGGGCGGCAGCGCCCCGTTCGTCGGCACCTGGCTCGTCGACGCCACCGGCGTCAACACCGCCCCCGGCTTCTACATGAGCGTGTGCGCGGCGATCGTCCTCGCCCTCACCTTCATCACCCGCCTGCCCGAGACCCGCGGCCGCCTCGGCTGAGCCGCACCCGCGCTACATTTGACGTCAGACCACCTGCTCGAGAAGGAACCCACATGCCCGAGACCCCAGCATCCTCGTCCGACGCGACCTTCCTGGCCGACTTCCACCGCGTCGCCACGATCGGCGCGACCGACAACAACGGCGTCGACCGCCAGGCCGCCACTCCCGAGGACGCGCAGACTCGCGACTGGATGCGCACCTGGGCGCAGTCCCACGGCTTCGAGGTCCGCGTCGACGCGATCGGCAACATGTTCGCCTGCCTCGAGTTCGTGCCGAACGCCCCCTACGTCCTCATCGGCTCCCACCTCGACTCCCAGCCGCTGGGCGGGCGCTTCGACGGAGCCTACGGCGTCATCGCCGCCCTGTTCGCGGCCCTGCGGATCAAGGAGGACGTCGCCGAGGCGGGCCCGACCCCGAAGTACAACCTCGCCGTCGTCAACTGGTTCAACGAGGAGGGCGGGCGATTCGCCCCCTCGATCATGGGCAGCTCCGTCTACGCCGGGCTGTTCGACCTCGAGGAGATGCTGGCCGTGCGCGACCTCGAGGGAACCTCCGTCGCCGAGGCGCTGTCCGCCATCGGCTGCGCCGGCACCGACACCCCGCCGGAGGCGATCTCCTACGCCGAGATCCACATCGAACAGGGACGCATCCTCGAACGCGAGGCGACCGACATCGGGGTCGTCGAATCCAGCTGGTACACGCAGAAGCTCGACATCGACGTCATCGGCGAGCAGTCCCACACCGGAGCCACCGCGATGGCCGACCGGCACGACGCCCTCGTGTCCGGGGCGAAGGTGGTCCTCGCCGTCCACGACGTGACGAACGAGTTCGCCGAGGAGGCGCTCGTGTCCTCGGTCGGCCAGCACGTCGTCGAACCGAACTCCCCGATCGTCGTGCCCCGCCGGGTGCACATGGTCGCCGACCTCCGTTCCTCCGACCCCGAGATCGTCAGGGCCGCCCGGGAGATCCTGCTTCGCCGGATCGACGACATCGCCCGGGGCCACGACATCACCATCAACGTCGAGGACTTCGACATCCGCGAGAAGCGCTTCTTCCCCGAGGCGGGAGTCGAGCTGGCGGAGAAGGCCGTCGCCAACGAAGGGCTGACCATCCGCCGCCTCGAGACCATGGCCGGGCACGACTCGGTCGCGATGAACGCGCGCGTGCCCGCCGTGATGATGTTCGTGCCCAGCGTCGACGGAGTCTCCCACTGCGAACGCGAATTCACCACCGATGAGGACATGGTCCGCGGCGTCGGCGTCCTCACCCGGGTCGCCGGCGAACTCGTCCACGGGGAGCTCGCCGGCGAGCGAGACGGTGAGGTGTGGGTGGGCAGATCCGTGCGGACCGGAGAGAAGGCCCAGCGGTGACACACCCCAATACCGCGGACCCGACACCCCACGTCAGCCCCGCGGCCCACGTGGACCCCACTGTTGGCGCCAACCCCGGGCCCGCCTCGGCGGAGCCATGGACCTGGACCGCCGCCGAGGCGCTCGCCGCCTTCCGCACGAAGGAGCTGTCCCCGGTCGACTACCTCGACGCGCTGACCGCACGCATCGCCGACCGCGAGCCCGACATCAACGCGGTCACCGAGATCGTCGAGGAGGCCCGGGCCCAGGCCGTCGCCGCGGAGAAGGTCTACATGACCGAACCGGCCCAGACCCTCGCCGAGGTGCTCGCCGCCAGGCCCCTGCTCGGACTGCCCGTGCTGGCCAAGGAGAAGCACGCGCTGGCCGGGCACACGCTGAGCCAGGGGATGGTGCATCTGCGCGACGAGGTGGCTGCCGAGGACGCGACGATCATCTCCCGCATCCGCGGGGCCGGAGGATACGTCCACGCCCGCGTCACCTCGCCCGAGTTCAGCTGCGCGACGTTCACCCACAGTCCCCTGTGGGGCGTGACCCGCAACCCCTGGAACCTCGAGCTCTCACCGGGCGGATCATCCGGCGGCTCGGGAGCGGGGCTGGCCGCCGGATACGGTCCGCTGGCGACGGCCTCGGACATCGCCGGGTCCACCCGACTGCCCGCGGCGTTCACCGGCACGGTCGGGTACAAGGCGCCCTACGGCCGGATCCCCGGGACGCCGCCGCTCTCCCTCGACTGGTACCGCGGTGACGGGCCGATGGCGCGAACCGTCGCCGACACCGCGCTGCTCGCCCGGGTGATGGTCGGGATCAGCCCCGCTGATCACATGACGGTGCCGTCCCCGGACTTCCTCACCGCCTTCGACGCCCACTCCGGTCGGACGGTCGAGGCGCTGGCCGGTCGCCGCATCGCCCTGTGCGTCCGCCTCGGCGACTTCCCCGTCGCCCCCGACGTCGAACGCAACACCCGGAAGGCGGCCGAGGCCCTCGCCTCCGCCGGTGCCGCCGTCGAGGAGATCGACCTGCCGTGGACCGTCGAGCGCCTCTTCGACGCGGCATTCACCCACTACGGCAACTTCCTCACGCCCCTGATGCGGGCGGCCACCGCGGGCCACGAGGACACGCTCGCGCCCTACACCCTGCGATTCATGGAGTTCGCCGAGGCGGCCGCCGCTCGCCGCAGCCTCGCCGACGGCCTCGTCCTCGAGGCCGGGATCCAGACCGAGCTCGCCGCGGCTATGAGCGGTTTCGACGTTCTCCTCGCCCCCACCTCGGCGGTGGCGGCGCTGACGGCCGACGGGGACTTCCTCGACGGGATCACCGTCGGCGACCGATCCTTCGACCATTACTGGCAGGGGCACATGACGGTGCCGTTCAACATCTGCAACCGGGCCCCGGTCGTCAACGTCCCCTCGGGGATGGCCGACTGCGGGATCCCGACCGGGCTGCAGGTCGTCGGTCACCCGTTCGCCGACCGGAGCGCCTTCGATGTCGCCGCCGCCGTTGAGCAGCTGCTGCCATGGACGGGATTGGCGCCGGGCTGAGTCCTGGCGCGCCCGGCGGGGATCGAAGGGGACCCTGCGAGTGCCTCCCTCAAGCGGGACTCCCTCGGCGGCGGCAATCCTGATGTGATGGGATCACACGCCGAACGAGAGAGAAGTCCGACCCCATCACATGACTGAGACCATCGACACCACCGCCCCGTCGACCCTGCCCTTCGTCACCTATGTCCTCGCCGCGGGCGTGTTCCTCATGGGCACGACCGAGTTCATCGTCGCCGGCATCCTGCCCGAGATCGCCCGGGACATCTCCGTGTCGGTGGCCGACGCGGGACTGCTCATCACCGTCTTCGCGATCGGAATGATCATCGGCACCCCGGTGATGGCGATCTCGACCCTGAAGATGCAGCGTCGGCTGACACTGACCTGCTCACTGCTCGTCTTCGCCGTCGGCCATGTGGTCGTGGCCGTCACCGACGACTTCGCCGTGATGCTCGGCGCCCGCTTCCTCACCGCGCTCGCGACCGGTGCCTTCTGGGCCGTCGCGGCGGTGGTGGCAGCGAAGGCGGTCGGACCCGCCCTGAGTTCGCGCGCGCTGGGAATCGTCCTCGGCGGCGGGATGCTCGCCAATGTCGTCGGAGTGCCGTTGGGAGCCTTCGCCGGTCAGTCCATCGGATGGCGGGGTCCGTTCTGGGCACTCACGGCACTGGCGGCCCTCGGCGCGATCGTGATCTTCCGCCAGGTCCCCGCCGATCCGCCCGCGGGGCCGATGCCGTCGGTGCGGGCCGAGCTGAGAAGCCTGCTCAGCGTCCGGGTCTGGCTGGTGCTGGCCGGATGCGCGATCGTCTGCGGCTCCTCTCTGGCCGCCTACAGCTTCATCTCCCCGCTGCTGACCGAGAACACGGGCCTGAGTGCGGCCGCGGTTCCGCTGGTCCTCGTCGTCTACGGCATCGGCGCGCTCTTGGGTTCGAACCTCGGCGGTCGCCTCGGGGCCCGGGCCCCCTATGCCGTTCTCTTCACCTCGGCGGGCATGACGCTTCTCGTCCTCGTCGGGCTGGCCCTGTTCTCCCACAGCCCGGCCGTCACCGTCATCCTCGTCGGTCTGCTCGGACTGTTCGGGATGTCGACCAACCCGATCCTCATCGGCAAGGCGGTCACCTACGCGGACGAAGCGCCGACCCTCGCCTCGGCGATGAGCACCTCGGCGTTCAACGTCGGCACCGCGGCCGGGTCGTGGATCGCCGGCGTCGCCCTGGAATCCGCGCTGGGTGCCAGCGGCCCGGTCATCGCCGGGGCGGTCATCGCCTCGCTCTACTTCGTTCCCCTGTGCCTTCTCCTCCGCCGCGACCGCCGGTATCCGCGCGTCGCCGTCGACGTCTGAGGACGGCCCAAGCGGTCTCTGAGTCCGGTCGATGCTGCTGCCGACGCGGCTGTGGATGCGTACCGTCGGTGCCGGTCGGTGGTCAGCGCCGTTCCTGCTCCGACCTCGAGGGTGCAGGGGACATTCCCGGGCCGGTGCCGTACTCACTGGCCGCCCACGAGGCGAGCAGCTGCATGCGCTCCGCCGAGGGTGAACCCGGCTCGGCCGTGTAGATGGTCAGGGTCAGTCCCGGCTCGGCCTCGAGCCCCATTCCCTCGTAGGCCAGCGTCATCTCACCGACGACCGCGTGATTGAACGTCTTGAATCCGGTCCCGTGGTGGCGGACATTGTGCGCGCCCCACCGACGGCGGAACTCGGAGCTGCGGGTCGAGAGCTCCCCGATGAGGTCGTGCATCTCCTTGTTGTGCGGATCCCTGGTCGCCTCGACCCGGAGAATGGCGACCGTGATGTCGGCGAGGCCGTCCCAGTCCGGGTAGAAGTCCTTGGCCCGCTCGTCGAGGAACGCGTGCCGGGCGATGTTCGGGGGCTGCCCCGGCAGATCGAAGACCTCCGCATAGAACGCGCGGGCGAGCATGTTCACCGCGAGCAGATCCATCCTTCCGTTGCGCAGGAACGCCGGCCCCGCCGTGACCGCGTCGAGGGCCCATTGCAGGCTCTCGTGCGGCTTCCACGTCGCGGTCCGACGCCGCTTGGGCGGCCGGGCGACCGGACTCGCGGCGTGAGCGAGGTCGAAGAGGTGGGCTCGCTCGGCGTCGTCGAGACGCAGAGCCCTCGCGATGGCGTCGAGCACCTCGGGGGAGGCTCCGCTGATCGAGCCCCGTTCGATCCTCGTGTAGTACTCGACGCTCACTCCCGCCAGGGTCGCGACTTCGCTGCGCCGCAGACCGGCGACCCGGCGATTGGAGCCCGGAGGGAGACCCACCTGCTCCGGCGTCACCTTCGCCCTGCGGGAGCTGAGGAACTCCCGGACCTCGTCTCGATTGTCCATGTCACTACGGTACGACTCTCCTCCACGGTGGAGGAGACCCTGCCAGTACCCCTCTCAAGAGGGACTCCCCGACAAGCGGAACCGATGATGGGATGGAGGTGATACCCACTCCACGAACTTGCGAACCCCACGAACCTACCAACCTCACGAACCCCACGAGGAGAGCACCATGCGAGCAGTCATCATGGACACGCCCGGCCAGATCCGGGTGACCGACCGCGAGGACCCGGAGATCGTCGAACCGACGGATGCGGTCATCCGTCTCACCGCCACCTGCATCTGCGGCTCGGACCTCTGGCCCTACCGCGGTGTCGAACCGGTCGACCACACGCTCATGGGCCACGAGTATGTGGGCGTCGTCGAGGAGGTCGGCAGCGAGGTCTCCACCGTCAAGCCGGGGGACTTCGTGGTCGGGTCCTTCGTCATCTCCTGCGGAGTGTGCGAGATCTGCCGCTCCGGCTACCCCTCGAAGTGCATCCACGCCTCGTTCGTCCATGCGGGAATCGGGACCCAGGCGCAGAAGGCGCGCATCCCCTTCGCCGACGGCACGCTCGTGGCCACCCCGGGGCAGCCGGCCGAGGACCTCATCCCCTCACTGCTGGCCGCCTCCGACGTCCTGGGAACCGGCTGGTTCGCCGCCGATGCGGCACAGACCGGGCCGGGGAAGACGGTGGCCGTGGTCGGTGATGGAGCGGTCGGCCTGATGGGGGTCCTGGCCGCCAAGCAGATGGGCGCCGAGCGGATCATCGCGATGAGCCGCCACGAGGACCGGCAGGCGCTCGCCCGCGAGTTCGGAGCCACAGACATCGTGACCGAGCGCGGAGAGGAAGGCGCCGCGAAGATCAGGGAGCTCACCGACGGACTCGGCGCCCACAGCGTGATCGAAGCCGTGGGAACTGAGGAGTCGCTCATGCAGGCGATCCACTCCACACGAGGCGGCGGGCACATCGGCTTCGTCGGCGTCGCCCACGGCGTGAGCCTGCCGATGGAGGCCGTGTTCTTCGCCGAGGTCCACCTCCATGGCGGCCCCGCACCCGTCCGCCGCTACCTGCCCGAGCTCATCGACCTGATCTGGGACCGGACGATCGATCCGGGCAGGGTCTTCGACCTCACGCTTCCCCTCGAGGAGGCAGCAGAGGGATATGCGGCGATGAACGAACGGCGGGCCACCAAGGTGCTGCTCACCGTCTGACGGTTGGGAGGCGGGGGTTCATCGCATGGCGGGCCTCTGGCTGGCGGGTCTGTGGCTGGCGGCGTCGATCAGCTCAGCAGGAGCAGCATCCCCGCGGCGAGCACCCCGCCGAGAGCGACGGCTGCCGCCATGGCAGTCGTCGCCCGCCAGCCGAGGGCCTTGCCGACCATGACCATGGACGGGATGCTGAGGGCCGGCAGCGCCACGAGCAACGCCCCCGTCGTTCCTGCCCCGGCTCCGGCAGCCAGCAGCGCGATGATGATGGGGATCTCGCCCCCTGTGGGGATGACCAGCAGGGTGCCCGCGATTGCGGCGACGATGACCGCGACGGCGCCGAGCTGGGCTTCGAGGCCGTAGAGGCCGGTCAGCCACGGGCTGACGAGGCCGATGACGAAGACCAGGATGAGATGTTCGGGCACGAGCACCACCGCGAACCGGGTCAGGGACCGGAGGAACCGCCTCGGCATCGATGCGAACGTGACCTCCTGCGCGGGAGCCTCCGGCTGCACGGTCTCCGTGCGACCGGCCAGCCATCGCCCGATGAGTGCGCTGGCTCCGACCGCGATGAGCAGGCCGACGACGATCCGCGTCACCGCGTACTGCCACGGCAGGACAAGGGCGAGGAAGATGAGCACCGCCGGGTTGAGGAGCGGATTGCCCACCCAATAGGCCAGTGCCGCGCTGATGCGAACGCCGGAGCCGCGCAGTCCCGCCGCCACGGGTGCGGTGCAGCAGGTGCACATCATGGAGGGCAGTGAGAGCGAGGCGCCGACGAGCGACTGCCCGGCGTGCGTGCGCCGATTCATCACCCGGACCAGCCAGTCGCGCGGGACCAGAGCATCGATGGCAGCCGCGACGAGCAGCGCCACCAGGAGGGCCTTCCACACCGCGTCGAAGTAGACGAGGGTGAAGTTCCAGGCTCCGGCCAGCGACATCGTGTCACCTGCAGCTGCGAAGAGGGGATCACCGGACCAGAGGGAGGTCTGGCTCATCGTCCACGCCTTGTCCCAGTAGGGCAGCCATTTGGACCAGCTCAGGCCGATGGCGAGAAGCAGGACCAGGACGCCCAATCCCGTCCAGTCGACCGCGGTCAATCGTCGACGCGTGCTCGTCTCCGCCTGCAGGTCCTGTGTCACGATCGCCACCTCACGCTCGTCCGATCACCTCACCCGGACTCGGCGTCCGGGCCCAGCACCGCCGAAGGCCCCGGCCGAGCCGGCGAATGCATGCGCGCTGATCGTAGCACTGTGCCGATCGGCTTCACCTCACCAGCATCGCGGCAGCGGCTTCGCCGATGACGAGTACGGCTCCGAGGATCGAGGCACCGACGGCGATGCGATAGAGAACCTTCCGATCGGCCCGCCTGATGACGAGGTTCGACAGCCACAGTCCGGCGAGCATGAACGGAAGCAGACTCGCGGCGGCGAGGAGGTGCTCGGTGCGCACCTGCCCGCCGAAGGTGAGCCCGGTGAGCGAGAGGATGCTGCCCAGGGTGAAGTAGGCACTCATCGTCGACCGCACCGCAGAGGGCTCGAGGGAACGGAGCACGAGCGCGATCGGAGGACCCCCGATGCTGGTGGCCGTGCCGAAGATCCCCGACACTCCGCTGGCGATGACCATGTTCCGGCCCCGCGCCTCAGGCGCCCACCCCACGAGGCTGAAGGCGACCCCGCCGAGGACGGTGAGGCCGAGCAGGATCGACAGTCCGGCGTTCGGCAGGAAGACGACGGCGAGCGTCCCCACCGCGATGCCGGGCAGGCGACCCAGCACACCCCAGCCGACGAGCCGCCAATCGACATCATGGCGTTCCCGGAGGAACGCGGTGAATGAGATGAGGGTGGCGAGCAGCAGCAGGGCCGCGGGAAGCAGATCGGGGCGCAGCAGAGCCAATACCGGCGCCGTGATCATGCCGAGTCCGAACCCGATCGAGCCTTGGATGCAGGCCGAACCGAACACGACGAGACCGATGATGAGATAGTGGATCGGCTCCATCGGCAGTCTGCTCCTTGTTCGACCGGTGATCTGCGGGGCGGCAGAGAATCCGCGGCTTCAACTCAGCTTGCCACAAGCATGCGTGAAATGTGCCAGATCCTTCCCGTCCAATCAGTATAGTTGCGCAAATCACGCAGGAATGGACTATCATCTACGTAGACCGCGCAGCGAGTGACGCCCTGTCGTCCACCGTGAAGGCTGCGACGGCTGCCAAAGTATCGTCTACCCACCGGAGCGCACGCCATGGCCAGCGACGTCCATAGCTCGAGCAGCAGACCCCTCACCTCCAAGCCCGCCCAGGAGCCCATTCCCCGCGGACTCGGACTCATCACCTCGGTCGGTCCCGGACTCGTCCTCGCGATGTCGTTCCTCGGCACCGGTGACCTGGTCAGTTCATCGGTGTCCGGAGCCTCGTACGGCTACGCACTGCTGTGGACCCTGGTCCTCTCCCTGATCGCACGCACGTTCATCATCTCCTCCATCGCGAAGTACACGCTGATGAACCGGTACGGGGACACCCAGATCCTCGACGGCTTCGCCCGGCTTTCACCCGCGCTGCCGGGCGTCATGGCAGGTGTCGTCCTCATCGCCGGCTTCATCACGCAGGCGACCTTCGTCCTCGCCGCCGCCACCGGTCTGCACGAACTCACCGGCGGTGAGTGGGGCGGCACCTGGGGACGATTCTTCTGCGCCCTCATCATCGTGGCCCTGACCCTGACGCTCGTCATGCTGCGCAAGCAGTTCACCGTCCTCGAGTACTTCGCGCGCTTCGCATCCGTCGCGATGATCGCCGCATTCGTCTACGCGCTCTTCAAGATCGGCACCTTCGACGTGGGAGGCTTCGTCGAAGGCCTCGCCCTCGCGATCCCCGAGGAGCAGAACACCTCGGCGTTCGCTCCCATCGTCATCGCCTCGGCGACGATCGGCACGATCGCCGGCAACATGCCCAACCTGCTCTATTCCGGCTTCATGCGCGACAAGGGCTGGGTGGGGCCGAAGTACCGCAAGCTGCAGCAGTTCGACCTGATCGTCGGAATGGCCCCGCTGCTCATCATCAACCTCCTGTTCTGGATCGTGGCGGCCGAGTTCCGAGCAGGGAACCCGGGCTTCTCGATCGGAGACGAGTACGACCTCTCGCACATGCTCACGGTCGCCGTCGGGCCCGTGGGACCCTTCCTGCTGTGGATGTGCATCTTCTTCGCCGCGATGACGAGCTTCCCGCCCCAGTCGCGAGGCTTCGCCCAGCTGGCGATCAACGGCATCAACCACACCGTGCCCTCGATGCGGCAGTACCTGGGCCGCGACGAGGAGAACCCTGCCTTCCGCTGGATCCAGGCGATCGTCTTCATCGTGGTTCCTCTCGCATCGACGATTCCCGGAGCTCCCGACCTCATCTCGCTCAATATCGTCGGCACCGCGATCTCAACCGTGCTCAGCCTGCCGATCATCGTCGTCTGCATCCTCCTGCTGACGTCGCGGAAGAAGCACATGGAGACCTACGCGGTCAACAAAATCTGGCAGACCGGACTGCTGGTGATCCTCGGCGTCATCGCGATCATCGTCGGCTTCCAGATCGCCATGCAGATTCCATCCATGTTCGAGACCGCCTTCGGGTGAGCCGGCCCCGCCACGAACAGCACCGTAGAGGAGAGTACTCAACCATGAACCTGCTCGCGCACCCATCGCTCGACCACGTCCCCGCGACTGAGGCCGACGGCCGCCTCCGCAGCTTCGACGACCTCGGCTATGCCGCAGCGATCATCCCCACCGACCGGCGTTCCAACCATGCGCCCTCGGTGCTGGCGCTGCGTGGTGGCGGACTGCTGGCCGCGTGGTTCGGCGGCAGCGACGAGGGCAACAAGGACATCGACGTGCTCGTCTCCAGGTTCGGCACCGAGTCCCTCCGGTGGTCGGCGTCGGCAGCCGTGACCCACGACGAGATCCGCTCCGACCAGAACCCGGGCCTCTTCGAAGCACCCGATGGGCGGGTGTGGCTCGTCTACACCTCGCAGCTCTCCCGCCAGGCCGGTGTGCCCGAGACCTTCAACCTCCAGCACACCTCCGTGGTCAAGGTGCTGCGCTCCGACGACGGCGGGTCGACCTGGACGGGACCGGAGACCCTGTTCGACCGCGAGGGCACGTTCTGCCGGCAGCCGATCCAGGTCCTCAGCGACGGCACCTGGATTCACTCGCAATGGCTGTGCTTCGACGACGATTCGAAGAACGGCTCCGACCAGCCGGTCGTCCAGATCTCCACCGACCAGGGGGCCACCTGGGCGCAGGTCGAGTTCCCTGATGCCGCCGGTCGTGTCCACCCCAATGTCGTCGAGCTGGAACCCGGGCGCCTCGTCTGTCTGTTCCGCTCCCGGTTCGCCGACTGGGTCTACCTCAGCCGTTCGGAGGACGGCGGAGCGACCTGGACCGTGCCGGAGGCGACGGAAGTGCCCAACAACAACGCCGGATTGAGCGCGTTCCGCCTGCCGTCCGGGATGCTGGCACTCGTCTCGAACGAACACCAGGTCGCCCAGACGCCGGGCGAGGTCATCTGGCCCTACGAACGAATGCGGGTCGTCATCGCCGTCTCCAACGACGAAGGGCGCACTTGGCCGGTGCGCCGGGTGATCGAACCCGGGGACGGGTTCTGCGGTTCCGGCAACCTGCGCAGCAACCGGCGTCAGGAGTACCCGCACGGAATCGTCGACGCCGATGGGCTCATCCATGTCGTCTACGCCTACAACTCGCGGCGGGCCATCCGTCACGTGGTCTTCGGCGAGGACTGGATCTCAGGCGTCGAGGATCAGGTGCACACCGACTGCAAGCTCTGGGGCTGATCCCGGCAGGATCTGGGACTGATCCGCGCCGCTGAGCCGACGACAGCGTCGGACGCTCAGCCGTGCGCGGTGCCCGTGGCAGTTGCTCGCGATGCCCGACGCTCAGCTGTTCGCGGTGCCGGTGGCTCAGTTTCTCGCGATGCCGGTGGCGTCGACGGTGACCACGGTGATCCCGCGGTCGCGGAACGGCGTGATCTGCGCGCTGGTGGCCGAGTCGTCGGTGACGAGGGTCCACCCGTTGCCGAGGTCCGCCCAGGCGTGGAAGGGTCGCTGGCCGAGCTTCGCGGCGTGAGCGACGACGAACACCCGGGCCGCCCGACGGCTCATCAGCTCCTTGAGCCGAACCTGTTCGAGAGTGGCCTCGCAGACCCCATCGTCGGCGGTCACGGCATCGGCGCCGAGGAAGGCGAAGTCGAAGGTGAACTTCTCCAGTCCCGCCTCCGTGATCGGCCCGATGAATCCCTGACTGATCGACCGGTACCGGCCGCCGAGCAGCGTGAATTCGATGCCGTCGACATCGGCCATCTGCTGGAGCGAGGTCAGCCCACTGGAGACGACCGACAGCGGAGCGGTGTCTCGCAGGGCGCGTGCCACCTGAGCGGTGGTGCTTCCCGCGTCGAGCAGGACCGACGAACCGACCGGGACCTGGCGGGCGCACCAGGCACCAAGGGCCCGCTTGATCTCAGGGACCTCGTGAGCGCGCTCGTCCAGGGAGCTTTCGGCATGGGCAGGCACGGCGATGACCCCGCCGTAGGTGCGGGCGAGGTCGCCGGATTCGGTGAGCCTGGCCAGGTCACGCCGGATCGTCGAGGCGGTGACGCCGAGCATCCCCGACAGGGCCTCGACGCTCATCTCTCCCTGAGTCCGGACGAGCTGGACGATCTCCTCGCGTCTGTCGCCTGCGTTCATCTCACTCCTGATGGTCTCACTGGGGCCTGCGGCCACCTTATCCCGAGGCGGCAGTGTTTCTGAGCCTGCCCGAGGCAGCCGATTCAGGCGGAGGCCAGCGTGGCCGCCTGGCGCATCGCCTCGCTCATGCTCTCGGTGTCGACCGTGCCGGTTCCCGCGATGTCGAAAGCGGTTCCGTGGTCCACGGACGTCCGGATGACCGGCAGGCCGACAGTGATGTTCACGCCGGCCTCGATGCCGAGGACCTTGATCGGACCGTGGCCCTGGTCGTGGTACATCGCCACGATGAGGTCGTAGTCGCCCCGCCCGGCGAGGAAGAAGGCCGTGTCGGCGGGCAGCGGGCCGACGGCGTCGACACCGTCGGCGGTGAGCTTCTCGATCGCGGGAACGATCTTCTCCTCCTCTTCGCCGTAGCCGAACAGGCCGTTCTCTCCCGCATGCGGGTTGATCGCGCAGACGCCGATGTGGGGCCGCTGGATGCCCGCGCGCACCAGCGCCTCGTGGCCGCGGCGAACCGTGCGCTCGACCAGTCCGGGCTCGATCCTGTTGATCGCGTCGACGAGGCCGATGTGCGTGGTGACGTGGATGACGCGCAGCTTGGGGGAGGACAGCATCATCGAGACCTCGTCGGTGCCGGTGAGCGCTGCGAGCATCTCGGTGTGCCCGGGGTAGTTGTGTCCGGCCGAGTGGAGGGCCTCCTTGTTGAGCGGAGCGGTGCAGATGGCCTGCACCTCACCGGACATGGCGAGGCTCGCGGCGCGCTCGATGTAGCGGAACGCCGCGTCGCCGGCCACGGGGGAGAGCGCACCCCAGGGCAGGTCGGACGGCAGCAGGCCGAGATCGATGACGTTGATGACGTCTGCGGACCGCTCGGCCTCCGCCGGCGAGCCGACGGTACGGATCTCGACGGCGCGTCCGAGGATCCCGGCAGCCTGCTCGAGGCGCGCCGCATCACCGACCACGACCGGATTCGCCACCGCGAGAACCGTCGGGTCGAGGCAGGCGGCGACGCAGATCTCCGGGCCGACTCCGGCGCCGTCACCCATCGTGACTGCGACAGTGGGAAGCGCGTTCATGTGTTCTCCTTCATGGTTCTCGGTGCCGGGCGCGGCCGGTGCCGTGGTCAGTGCGGTGTGGATGAGGGTCAGTGAGTCCTCGTCGCCATGGCCTCCCGGCCGGGTGACGACGTTGCGCAGGCGCGTGGCGAGCGTGGAATCCGCCGCGGCGGCGCCGACGGCGGAGAGGACTGCCCCGGGATGAACCTCCCGCAGAGCGTCGAGAGCGGTGATCCCGAGGCGATCGAAGAGTGCGCGGGCGGTTTCACCCCCGGCCGCGACGAGGTGCACGGGCTCGGAGGCGCGCAGGAGGGCGGCGGTGAACTCGGCGAGCATCCCCGGCAGCGGCCGAGGGTCGACGGCTTCTCCGTCGTCGGTGAGCCGGACGACGAGGTCACCCGTGGCCAGTCGGGTCCGGGCCGATGCGGCCGCCGTCGCCAGGGCCCCGGGATCGACCGTCCAGCCGAGCACCTCGGCGGCGGCGATGTCGAGGACGTCGATGGCTGCGTGTCGGCGGAGGTGGGCGATCTGGTCGCTGACCCGGTCGGCGGCGGTGCCGAGGATCATGAGCACCCTCGCATCGGGGTCGCCTGCCGCACGTGTTCGGGGAGAGGCACCTGCCGAGGTCGGGCGCCGGGCGGCGAACGCCCGGGCGATCGCCGCCGAGCCGATGAGCGTGGCCGAACTGCTCGCGGCGAGCTCGACGATGCGACCGAGGTCCTCCGTGGTCTCGGCATCGGCGATGGTGAGGCGGGAATCCTCAACGGCGGACACGAGGGAGCGGAGTGCGCCGGTGCGCAGGGAGTCGAGGCCGATGTGCGCGGGAGGTACGGGGCAGAGATCGCGCAGATGGTCCGGGGCCGGCTCCGCTTCGATGCTCCACGCCGAGGTGGAGCTGAGCGGGCGGCCGTCGATGAGGGGCACCCCCTCGACGACCGTGCGATGCTGCTCCGGGAGCGCGGGCGCGAAGATCACCGGACCCGAGCCGGCATGCAGAGCGGCTCGCAGGTGGGCGGTGACGTTTCCGCGCAGCAGAGAATCGATCTTGATGCAGATCACTCGACGGTCCTCGCCGGTCTGCCATCGCTCGGTTCTGAGCTCACGCAGCGCGGCACTGGTCCGGGTTTCCGCCTCGGCGGGGGAGAGATGGCGGCAGTCGAGGTCGAACGCGCAGTCACCTGCGGGAGCCTCGGTCGCGACGGTGGAGGGTCCGGTGAGCAGGATGGGCACCGGCGCACGGAGGGTGGCCGCCGCCTCGGCAGCGCCGCTGAGGTCGTCGGCCAGGACGAGAAGACCGGGGTCGCCAGATGGCATGGCACTCCTTCGCGTCTGATCCGGCTGGGGATTCCAGACTGACATGTTTGCGTGAAATACGCAAACAATTACACAGTACGCGCAGAAATGGGATGATGGCGAGTGATCGGACCTCATTTCAGACTCGACGAGGAGAAACCCATGACCGCAGACACGGATCTAGTCATCGACGGCGTCCCGGTTCCGCTGACGCCCCTGGTGCTCGGCACGATGACCTTCGGGGACACCGTCGACGAGGCGACCGCCCACGAAGTGATCGAGGCCGCCATCGGCGCCGGAATCACCGGCATCGACACGGCCAACGGCTACGCGAAGTCCACCACCGAGGGGTTGATCTCCCCACTGGTCAAGAAGCACCGGGACCGGATCGTGCTGGCCACCAAGGCGGGCATGCCGCACGCCGACGCGGGGGACGACTCCCCTCTCTCGGCCGCCGGTCTGCGGGCCAGCGTCGAGGGATCCCTGCGGCGCCTCGACGTCGACTCCATCGACCTCTTCTACCTCCATCAGCCCGACCGTCGAGCGGGCCTGAGCGAGACGCTCGGCACCGTGGCCCAGCTGCACGCCGAAGGGAAGATCAAGGCGCTCGGCATCTCGAACTACGCGGCCTGGCAGGCAGTCGACCTCATCCACTCCGCAGAGGCCGCCGGAGCCCCGCGCCCCGTCGTGGCTCAGAACGTCTACAGCGCGCTGGCCCGCCGGATCGAGGACGAATGGCTCGAGTGCGGTGCCGTTCACGGCATCGCCACGATGGCCTACAACCCGCTGGCCGGCGGACTGCTGGCCCGCCGCCCCTCCACCGAGGGCACCGGCGCTCGCTTCAGCGGTTCCGTGCTCGCCGAGATGTACTCCCAGCGCTACCTCTCCGACCAGGTTCTCAGCGCCGTCGAGGCCTTCGCCGCCGTGGCCGAGGAGGCGGGGATCCCGCAGGCCGAGATGGCGCTGCGCTGGGTCGCCGGGGCCGAGGGTGTGAACTCCCTGCTGCTCGGAGCCAGCCGGGTCTCGCAGTTGGAGGCCAATATCGCCGCGGTCGCCAAGGGGCCCCTGCCCGAGGACGTGCTCACCGCCATCGACGAGGCGACCGCCGCCATCCGCGGCTTCCAGCCCAAGTACAACCGCTGATCCACAACCCGAAGGAAGAACCCATGTCCTCACCGCTCTCCGGCATCCTCGCCGCCGTCGCCACACCCTTCGACGAGAACGAACTGCTCGTCGAAGACGCCCTGCGCACACACGTCCGGCGACAGCTCGACGCCGGCGTGCACGGAATCTTCGCCTTGGGCACCAATGGCGAGTTCTATGCGCAGTCGGCGGCCGAACGCGCCGAGGCGACGCGGATCGTCGTCGACGAGATCTCCGGTCAGGTTCCCGTGGTCATCGGCGCCGGCGCCGCGACCACTCGCGAGACGATCGCGATCGCACGGGACGCCGCCGCGGCCGGCGCCGACGCGCTCTCGATCATCACTCCCTACTTCGCCGCCGCCTCGCAGACGGAGATCGAGAACCACTTCCGGGCGGTGGCGGAGTCCGTGGACGTGCCGGTCGTCGTCTACAACATTCCCGCGCGCACCGGCAACGCAGTGACTCCCGCGACACTCGAGAAGCTGGCCGCAGTCGACAACATCACCGCGGTCAAGGACTCGAGCGGCAACTTCGACACGATCCTGCAGTATCTGGAGCGGACCGACCGGGAGAGCTTCGACGTGATCTCGGGCAACGACTCGCTCATCCTGTGGACCCTGATCGCCGGCGGCGCGGGAGGAATCAGCGGCATCGCGAACATCTATCCGAAGACCATGGCGTCGATCGTCGACCTGTTCCGCGCCGGAGACACGGAAGCGGCGAGGACCGCTCAGGACAGCATCCGGCCGATCCGCAACTGCCTGGCCCTGGGCAACCCCAACACCGTGGTCAAGTACGCCGCGAACGTCCGCGAGTTCGGACTGGGACCGGCCCGCGCCCCGTTCAATGCGTTGTCCGCCGAGGCCAAGCGCCAGATTGAGGCCACCGTCGCCGCCGACGTGGAGCGCGGCCTGGCCTGAAGTCGGAGCAGCGTTCAACAGGTCGATTCGGTCCGGTACCCCGTGGGGTACCGGACCGAATCGCTTCCCAACGCAGTCTGCCCCCGTTCGGGCCGTGAGTACGGTTTGAACGGGGGCAGACTGCTGGGACAGGTGAGAAGTCAGTGCACGGGGAACCGGGGTTCCTCTCCCTGCAGCACCCGAACCACATCCTCGACGGCCCAGGTCCCCATGTTCGCGTTCGCGGTATCGGAATAGGCGCCGATATGCGGCGTGGCGATGAGATTGGGTGCGTGCAGCAGCGGGTCATCCGCGGCCGGGGGCTCGCTGGCGAAGGCATCAAGTGCAGCGAATGCCAAGCGCTCTTCATGGAGGGCCGAGGCGAGGGCGACCTCGTCGATCAGGCCGCCACGAGCGGCGTTGATGAGTCCTGCACCTGTCGGCATCGATTCGATGAGCTCCCGGTTGAGCAGGGGCCCATCTCCGGCAGGCAGGTGGAGGGTGAGGAAGTCGGATCCGGCCACGACCTCGGTCAGAGACATAGGAGCGGCTCCCACCTCGGCGACGGCATCGTCGGGAATGAACGGATCATACGCGGCGACCCGCATTCCGAACCCGACCGCCCGCCTGGCCACGGCGCGGCCGATTCGACCGAAGCCGAGAATGCCCAGCTGCTTCCCGGTGAGCTCGGTGCCGAAGAAGACCTCCCATCTGCCCGCGCGCAGCGAGTCCTCGGCCTCACGGATGCGACGCGCCCCCATGATCAGCAGGCCCATGGTGAGATCGGCGACGGCATCGGCGTTGGCGCCGGGTGTGTTGACCACTGTGACTCCGGCCGCGGCCGCGGCCTCGACATCGATGTTGTCCACGCCCGCGCCATGCTTGGCGACGACTTTCAGATTCGGGCAGGCGGCGAGCACCTCGGCGTCGATGGTATCGAGTCCGACGAGCACGGCTTCCACACCGGCCAGCGCGTGAACGAGCGCCCGACCGGATTTGGGGTGGTCATCGGTGTGATACTCGAGTTCGAGGCCGAGCTCTGCCGCACGTTCGGTCGGAGCGGCGGAGAGCCTGCTGAACGACGGGGTGAGGACTGTCAGGCGCATCAGGCTCCGATCTCGATGCCGAAGGTCTCGAACACGGAGTAGACGCCCAGCAGAGCGATGGCCAGGGATGCGAAGACGAGCATCACGGTGAAGAAGTTGTTGGATTTGAACTCGGCGGGCACCTCGTGCGAGCGGAGGTGCCAGACGGCGATGACCACGGCGATGAGGAAGATGCCGCTCGCGACGCCGCCGATCTGGACCATGATGACCGGCGACTGGATGATGAGATAGCCGAGTGCCCAGATGACGGGGAAGACCACGGTGAGCACGCGGATGATCCGGGTTCGGGTGGCCACGTTGTCCCAGTCGAAGATTCCGAGGATGGACAGGGTGTTGGTCCACAGCCGGGGCACGCTGGCAGACGAGGCGATGAAGGTCGAGAACAGGACGGCGAACGCGCCGATGAGGAAGATCCAATGACCGGCCTCGCCCATGGTGGAGGAATACATGGACGACAGGGTGGTGATCATCTCGTTGCCCTCGGGAACGAGGCCCTGCGGATGGAGGATGGCGGCGCCGATCACGTAGAAGGACATCGTGCAGACCGTCGAGATGATCCAGGAGACGAGGACGTCGGTGCGCATCACGGAGATCCAGCCGTGGGCGCGACGTGCGCGTTCTGCGGTGCCGTCGTTCGGGCCGGTGTAACGGGCGTACCCCTTCTCCAGGCACCAGTAGGTGTAGGTGGTCATCTCGTCGGCACCGACGCCGGTGATGCCGAACATGGCGACCGCGAATCCGAGGGTGCCGGCCGGGATGGCGAAGGTGAGTCCGCTCAGGACGTCCGCGGAGGTGTAGGCGAAGTCGGTGAAGGGCAGAGAGATCGCCAGCCCGACGGTCGATACCGTGAAGATGATGACGGCTCCGACCGACAGCTTCTCCACGATGCTGTACTTGTTCGTCACCAGCAGCGAGATGACCACGGCCAATGCCACGACGGTCCAGAAGACGAGCGAGGGAGTGGAGAGGGGTTCGCCGAACACGGGGAGCATGATGCTCAGCGCGGCGACGGCGCCGCCGATGATGCCTCCCCGCTGGAGGACCTTGGCGAAGTCCATGAGGATCCACAGGAGATTGATCCAGCCGGCGCGACCGATGAGGCGCGGCCCCACATGACCGTAGCCTTCCAGGGCGGGTTTGCCGGAGAGGATCGTCCACTGAGCGATCTCGAGCTGCACCCAGACCTTGACGGCGGTGGAGATGATGACGAGCCAGAGGAGGACGAAACCGGCCTTGGCTCCCAGCGCCGTGGTGGTGATGAGCTCTCCGGAGCCGATCACGGCTGCAGAGATGACAAGACCCGGCCCGAGGTACTTGAGCTTGCCGGCGAAGGTCGTCGGCGGTTCGAGGACGTCTCCCGGGTCGAGGCGGTAGGGGTCACGCTGCGATCGGGTGTCAGGCTGAGCGCTCTTGTCTGTCCGGTTGGTCGTCATTTCTCGGCTTCCTTGCGCGAAGTGCGGTGGATCATCCGAAGGGTGCGCCAGCGCTCCCCGAGGATGACCCGGTGTCCAGTTCTGCTCAGTCTGCCACCAGTTGCGTGATGCGCGCAATATCGATGCTCAAAATACGCACAGATGTCGACCTGGGATCGGCCGCAGTCTCAAAAGCGGGCCGCCTTCCGCAGGATCCGGCAGAAGTTGGCTAGCATGTACCGGCCTCTGTCCGGTACGCGATTCGCGCAGGGGCGCCACTCGGATCAAAGAAGGAACGCAATGGACCACATGGGAATCGTCTCCCTCATACCCCCGATCCTGGCGATTGCATTGGCGGTGATGTTCCGCAACGTGGTCGTCGCCCTGTTCGCCGGCATCTTCGTCGGCCTGCTCATCGTGCTCGGCCCCAACCCGGTGTCGACGAGCATGAGCATGGTGACCGACCACTTCGCGCCGGTCGTCACCGACAGCTACAACGCCGGAGTGATGATCCTGCTGTTCTTCATCGGCGGCTTCGTCGCCCTCGTCGAAACCTCCGGCGGGGGAGCGGCCCTGGCGGCCAAGGCGGCCCGATTCATCAACTCCCGCGGCAAGGGGCAGCTGTCGGCCTGGCTCGGAGGCGTGCTCATCTTCTTCTCCGACCTGGGCACCCCGCTCATCGTCGGGCCCATCTTCGAGAAGATCTTCGACAGACTCCGGCTCTCCCGCGAGAAGCTCGCCTGGATCCTCGACTCCACCTCGTCGCCGGTGGCCGTGCTCATCCCCTTCATCGGGTGGGGGATCTACATCATGGGCCTGATCCGGGAGGAGTTCGATCGCGAAGGGCTGGCCACCTCGGAGTTCACGGTGTTCGTCCAGGCGATCCCGTACCAGTTCTACGCGATCCTGGCCGTGACGGCGATCCCCGTCGTCGCGCTGACGAAGACGGATTTCGGCGCCATGCGCCGGGCCGAGCAGCGGGTGCGGGACACCGGCGAGCTCTACTGGCCCAATTCGCGCCCGCTGCGCCGCAGCGAAGGCACCGGGGTCGAGAGCATGACCGAGGCGAGCCGTCCGATCGTGATCTGGCTGCCCCTGCTCGTTCTGTTCGTGATCCTGTTCAGCATCCTCTCGACGATGGGATTCCCGGCCGAGCCGGTTCCCGGTGAGGACTTCAGGGCGGCCCTGAGCACGGCCTATCTGTTCGCCGCCGTCGTCCTCATCGCCCTGATGCTGATCTTCCGGGTGAAGCGGATCGGGGACATCCTCAGCACCTATGTCAAGGGGATGGAGAAGATGATCAGCGTGGTGCTGATCCTGGTCCTGGCCTGGACCCTGGGCGGACTGCTCGAGGAGATGGGAACGGCGAACTTCCTCGTCGAGATGATGGCCGGCACGGTTCCCGCATTCCTCGTGCCCGTGCTCATCTTCGTCTGCTCGGCGATCATGTCGTTCGCCACCGGCAGCTCCTGGGGAACCTTCGCGATCATGATCCCCCTGGCCATCCCGGTGGCCTTCGGGCTCGATGCCCCGGTCCTCGTCTGCATCGGCGCCGTCCTGTCGGGCGGGATCTTCGGCGACCACTGCTCACCGATCTCCGATTCGACGATCCTCGCCTCGACCGGCGCCGGCACCGACCTCGTCGATCACGTGAAGACCCAGCTGCCCTACGCCCTCATCAACGGCGGCATCGTGGCGGTCTCGTTCCTGGCCGCAGGGATCATCGAGAGCCCCTACATCGTCGTCGCCAGCGTCGCCGTCATGGTCCTCGTCTACGTGGTGCTGTCCCGGTGGCGTTCGCAGCAGAAGACCACACCCGCGCAGGAGGCGGCGCTGGCGACAGAATGAGGAGGGTCCTCAGTCGCCGGGCCACTCACCGGTCAGACGTTCGTACATGCGGGCCCCGCCGCGGTCCACGGCGGCCTTGACCACGGCGAAGATCGCGCCCTGGACGGCCGCCGCGAAGAGGATCTCCTTGACGTCGAACTCGGATTGGAGGGCAGTCGGGGCCTCCTCTGTGTGCTGTGGAGTCAGCCGTTTCCACACCTGTTTGAACACCATGCCGGCCACGGCGCCGCTGATGAGGCCGCTGACCAGACCGACCGGGCGGTAGAGGATCTTCGCCGAGGTGCTCGACGATTTCTTGTCGACCATCGTTCGTTCCCTTCCTCTGGAAGCTGGGAGACTACTCGCGGGCGCGCTTGATGAGGATGACGGCCAGCGCCGCCAGGGCCACCCCGGCGACCGCCAGACCGATCCAGGCGTTGTCGTTGGGTCGGCCCTCGTCGTCGGTGAACGTGTCCTTCGCCTTCCGGGCGTAGACGTTCGCCGTCCGCTTCACCTCGTCGACCTGCGCGGAAACCTGCTCCTTGGCGGTGTCGATCTGCTCGCGCGCCTGCGCCTTGACGTCGAGTCTCTTCGACAGCTCCTCAACGGTCTCGCCGAGGTCGTGCCGCGTGCGCTCGATGTCCTCCTCGATCTCCTCCTGGGAGGCATCGCTGCCGGGTTCGGGAGTCGACCCGCCGCGTCCGGCCGAGACCGGACCGGACTGAGTGACCGCGGCAGGTCCGGGATCGGCCGCCGGCCCCTTGGTGGCAGGAGTCCCGGCCGGAGCGCCGGCCTGGGCCGGCGGCGTGGTCCCGCGGGACTTGCTGGTCGTCGGGGTCGCGGAACTCGGCGGCACGATGAGGGACGCCGAGGACTCACGTGACGGCGTCTCCTCCGTCGCCGGAGGGTCCTGGTACTGTTCGGCGGTGTTCGGGGTCTCGTTGCCCGCCTGTCCGGCGGCCGGGGGCGTGTCGCCCGCGGGAACGGCTGCGCTGGGAATGCCCGCCTGGTTCGGCGGTTCCGGAGCCTGGGGGTCGCGGTCAGAGCTTGTCATGTCGGGTGCTCTCCTTCACTTCGGCGACGTCGCGATTGAGATTGGTCATTGTCCGGTCTGGCGTCGGGGAGAGATCTTCCACCTTCTTCTTGCCCATCATCGCGGCGATGGCGGCGGCGATGAACAGCACGACCGTGACGATCAGTGCTGCCGCCCAGGCGGGCACGATGAGGGCCAGCGCGAGGATCGCCGTGGCGATCAGGGCTCCGAAGCCGAACAGGGCGAGGATCCCACCGGCGCCGAGAAACCCGGCGCCGATCCCGCCCTGCTTCGTCTTCGCGGTCAACTCCGCTCGAGCCAACCGCATTTCGTCCCGGACCAGCCGCGAGGTCTGCTCCGACAGGCGTGTGATCAATTCGGCGGTCGACGGCTCCGACCGCGATTCAGGGTGGCTCATGAGTACCCCTAACTTCAAGTGATCTTGGGAGTTAGTGTGTCGAAAGTATCACCGGGGTGTGACGTGGTCAACGGATCAAGTTGCCTCGCGGAAATCACCGCGGTGTCGGGAGCGGC